>CAIOJO010000055.1 GCA_903858635.1 uncultured Telmatospirillum sp.
CCACTAAGGTTATCCCAGTGGCACCGGCGTCCCTGCCGGTGGGTTTACGCCGACACCTCGAAGGGACAATCGGCGAAGAACGACTGGGCGATGTCGGCGGCGACTTCGCCCAGTTCGCTTTGCAGCCAGTCGAGGAACTCGTGCAGGCCCTTGGCGAGGATCTGCTCGATGCTGTTGTCGGTCATGGCGACCCGCATTTCGTCGAGCCGCTCCATGGCCGCCGAGGCGCCGCTCAGCCGATAGCGGGCGCGCAGCTGGGCCAGCAGCCATTCCACCTGACGCACGCAGGGCAGCACCGAGCGCGGGTAGGAATCGCAGAACAGCAGGAAGCCGGCCATCATCTTCGGAGTCATGCGGCCGGGATGCAGGCGGCGGAACGCCTGATAGCCGGCGGCGGCCTGCAGCACGGCATTCCATTGGCTGAGATCGAGGGCCGAGCCCACATCGTCGGCGCTGGGCAGCAACAGATGATATTTGATGTCGAGCAGGCGGGTGCTCTGGTCGGCCCGTTCGATCTGCTTGCCCAGCCAATAGAAGTACCAGGCCTCGTCGCGGTAGAAGGTGCCTTCGACGATTCCGGCATGGGCCTGGCAGGCCTCGCGGATCTCGCTGCACAGCTTGGACAGTTTGGGCGCCGCGATGTCCGTCGCGGTGAGCTGGCGCAGGCGATGATAGAGCACGTTGATCTGCGCCCACATCTCGATCGAGATCAGCGGCCGCAGGGCCCGTGCGTTCTGGTGGGCGGCCAGGATCGAGACCTGGATCGAGGTCGGGTTGTCGGTATCGAGCAGATAGAAGTCGAGCACATTGGTCGCGGAGGCGGTCGTATGCTTGTCGAAGAACGAGCGGTCATCGGCATTGATCTGCACCACCGACAGCCAATTGCGGCCGCCCCGGTCGCGCGAAAAGGTCTCGGTGACGTCGAGGATGCGGGCCAGGTTTTCCACCCGTTCCATGTAACGGGCTAGCCAGAAGACGCTTTCGGCGGCGCGGGCGAGGAGGTTAGCCATGCTTCCTTCGGTGTTGCTGTCGACTCATTCGAGTACCCAGGTGTCCTTCGAGCCGCCGCCTTGCGAGGAATTGACCACGATCGATCCCTCGCGCAGCGCGACGCGGGTCAGTCCGCCCGGCAATACCCAGGTGGAGCGGCCGGTCACGGCGAACGGCCTGAGGTCGACATGGCGCGGCGCCAGCCCTGTCTCACTCAGGGTCGGCACCACCGACAAGCCGACCATCGGTTGGCTGATATAGTTGTCGGGCTGCGCCTTCAGCTTGGCGCGGAAGCTCTCGATCTCGTCGCGGCTGGCCTTGGGCCCGATCAACAGGCCGTAACCGCCGGATTCGCCAACCGGCTTGACCACCAGCTCGGCCAGATGGTCGAGGGTGTAGCGCAGGTCTTCCGGATCGCGGCAGATGCGGGTTTCGACATTGGGCAGGATCGCGTCCTGGCCGAGGTAGTAGCGGATGATGCGCGGCATATAGGCATACACCGCCTTGTCGTCCGCCACCCCGGTGCCGATGGCGTTGGCCAGGCTGACATGGCCGGCCCGATAGGCCCGCATCAAGCCTGGCACACCCAGGGCGCTGTCGGGCCGGAACACCTCGGGATCGAGGAAATCGTCGTTGAGGCGGCGATAGATCGAGTGGACACGGGCCAGGCCGGCGGTGGTCTTCATGTAGACGCGATCGTTCTCGACCACCAGGTCGCGTCCTTCGACCAAGGGAACGCCCATCTCGCGGGCCAGGAACACATGCTCGAAGAAGGCCGAATTGAAGATACCGGGCGACAGCAGGACCACCTGCGGATCGGCGTCCTCGGGCGGCGCGATGGCGGCCATCGCCTCCTGCAGCCGGATACCGTAATCGTCGACCGGCCGCACCTGGATGCCTTCCATCAGATCCGGAAAGGCCCGCATCATCAGGGTCCGGTTCTCCACCACATAGGACACCCCCGAGGGCGTGCGCGCATTGTCTTCGAGCACGCGGAAGACTCCCGCCTCGTCGCGGATCAGGTCGATGCCGCAGACATGGGCGTAGGTGCCGAAGGCCACCTCGAGCCCTTCCATCGCCGGCTGGTAGTTCGGGTTGCCCAGCACCAGATCGGCCGGCACCAGCCCATCCTTGAGGATCTTCCGGTCATGGTAGACGTCGTGGAGAAACAGGTTGATGGCCTGTACCCGCTGGATCACTCCGGCTTCGACATGGGACCATTCGTCACGGGTAATCAGCCGGGGTACGACGTCGAAGGGCAGGATGCGGTCGATCGAGTCCCGTTCGGAATAAACGGTGAAGGTCACGCCGAGGTTGAACAGCTCCTTCTCGGCGTCGGCCGAGCGCCGCCGCAGTTCGGCGAAATCGAGGCTTTTGAGGCGGCCGATAATGGTCGCCAGTTCGGCGCCGTTGCCGGTGCGCGGACTGGTCAGCTCGCAGAAGAAACTGTCGCGGTTGTATCCGGAGAGAAGTCCGGCCGACACCAAAGCGCCCATGGTCCCCTCATAAAAATCGGACCGACAGCGTCAATCATCGCAAAGGCCGTGCCATCCGAGAACCCTGTCAATATGCAGGGCTGCACTCCTACCATTGCGCAATTGACGAGCAGACCTCCAGGCTGCGCCTAGGAATTAGGCACCTGCGCGCAGACGCTGTCGAGTGATCTTTTTGCGGTCAAGTCAGACCGGTTCGACGTCGACTCCGACGTCCAGGACCTGCTCGCCGCCGCCCAGCACCACCCCGGACAAGGGGCAGACGTCGTCGTAGTCGCGGCCCCAGCCGAGGGTGACGTGGTCGGTCCCGACCAGGCAGTCGTTGGTCGGGTCGAAATCAATCCAGCCGGAACCCGGGACATAAGCCGAGGGCCAGGCATGGGACGCGTCGCTGCCGCGCAACTTCTTGCGGCCGGGCGGCGGCCGGGTCAGCAGGTAGCCCGAGACGTAACGCGCCGGCAGCCCCATTGCCCGAATGCAGGCGATGGCCAGATGGGCGAAATCCTGGCAGACGCCCCGCCGCTCGGCCAGCACCTGGGTCAGCGGCGTCGAGATGGTGGTCGCCTCTGCATCATAGGTGAAGTCCCGGTGGATGCGGTGCATCAGCTCGAGCAGGCAAGCGAGCACCGGCCGCCCCGGAGGAAAGCTCGGCCGCGCGTAATCGGCGACTTCGTCGGAGACGCGCACCAGCGTGCTGTCGAAGCAATAATCGGCGATCTCGAGGAGGGCGGCGCCCTGCTGCCGCTCAGGCAGATCGACCAGCTCCTCCCAGGGCGGCGTGTCGGCCGGTTCGGGCGGGCTGTGCTCCATCACCTCGACCTTGCTGACCACTTGCACCACCAAGGACGAATGGGGGTCCTGCAGGGCAAAGTAGGCGATCGGATTGCCGTAATAGTCGCGGCCGCGGTCGTCGATGCCCGAGGGCGTCGGGGTGACCCGTAGCAGCGTGCGATGGCAGGTTTGCCAATCAAAACTGCGCGGCACCAGATGGGCCTGATGATGGGCCAGCAACACCGGATCGGTGTAGGTGTAGGTGGTGACGTGGCGGACCCGGTACATCATAGCCAGGGGTCTCCCGGCGGGCGGATGCGGCCCTGGTTGGCCACCGCATGGGTGAAATATTCGCGCGTCACTACTTCCGACAGCTCCCACAGCTTGGAGCGCAGGACTTCGAAAAAGCCTTCCAGGTTGCGCCGGTCGCCGTCCTCGTCGGGTTGGCACAGGAGCTCCACTTCGGCCGTCCGCACGGCACCGGTGCACCACAGGATCAGCCGCTGTTCGGGACGCAGGAAGGCCGAGCGCCGATCCGCCGCCAATTGGTCGCAATGGGCGCTCAACGCCGCCAGCTGGAAGCCCAGCGAACGGGGGTTGCTCTCGTCGGCGATCAACAGGTCGAGGACCGGTGCGAATTGCGGTGCCGACAGGTAGCGCGACCGGTAGGTCATCGAGCTGTCCGAGACCTCGAGCAGCACGTCGAGGGCCGGCCCGCTGGTGCCGTCGTCCTGCGCCAGCGCCCCCGAGACCACCTCGACCATGTGGATGCTGCGCTCCAGGCGGCGGCCGAAATCGACGAAGCGCCAAGCCAGGCCCCGGGTCATGTTCTCCATCACCAGTCCGGACAGCGACTCCGAAGCCAGGACCATGTTGTTGAGGGCGTTCAAGCTGTCTTCGAGGATCAGCTGCGGCCCGGGAATCACCGCCGAGACCACCTGCAGCAAGCGGTTCACCGCCCGCCAGGTGTCCGGCGACATGCGGTCGCGGGCCAGCGAGGCCATGCGATGGACCTTTTCCGCGGTGAAGCGAGGGCTGTCGATGACCGAGGCGTCGAAGGCCTTGCGGGCCAGCGCCGCCACCTTGGCGTCCTCGCTCATCGCCTTGTCGAGGCGGAAGCGGCGATGCAGCAGCCCGAGCGCCACCGGCAGGGCTTCGGCCGCGCCATAGCCGGCCATGCTGCCGGCCCGCGACAAGGCGGCCCGCAGCAGCCGCGCGATGTCTTCGCCGCGCTCCAGGTAGCGGCCGAACCAGAACAGATTGTCGGCCACCCGGCTGGGCAGGTCGCGGGCGCCGCGCACCAGCTTGACGGGTTGGGCCTGTTGGCGTGTGGCCGTCGGTACCCGTGCGGCCTTCTCGGCGAGCACCCAGGTGTCCTTGCTGCCGCCGCCTTCCTGAATGGTGACGATGCTGCCGCCGCGCTCGGGCGCCACCCGGGTCAGGCCACCCGGCATTGCCACGTAGCCCCCGTCATGCGCCACCAGAAAGACCCGCAGCATCATCGGCCGCGGATCGAGGGCGTCGCCGCTCCAGACCGGCGTGGTCGACAGCTGCACCCGCTCCTGGGCCAGGAAGTCCATCGGCCGGCGCCGGATCACCTCGGCCAGTTCGGCTCGCCGCGCCGTGGTCAGGCTCTCGCCGAACAGCGGCGTGGCCGCCTCGGGGGCGGGGAAGGTTCGCTTGACCACCAGATGTTCGAGGTTGGCCAAGACGTATTCGCGGTCTTCGCGACGCCCGCACCACCAGGTGGCGACGCTCGGCATGCGCAGCTCCTCGCCCAGCAGATGCTGGGCCAGCTGCGGCAGGACGGCGGCCAGTCCGCCGCCCTCGACGACGCCGCTGCCCAGCGAGTTGGCCACCACCACGGTGCCGGCGCGGATCGCCTGCACCAGTCCGGCGACGCCGAGCAGCGAGTCGTTGCGCAATTCCAGCGGATCGCAATAGGCGCCCAGGGTGCGCCGCAGGATGACGTCGATGGGTTGCAGCCCGTCCAATGTCTTCAGCCAGATCCGGCCGTCCCGCATGGTCAGATCTTCGCCTTCGACCAGGGTGTAGCCGAGATGACGGGCCAGATAGGCATGCTCGAAATAGGTTTCGTTGTAGGGGCCGGGAGTCAGCAGAACGATGCGCGGCATCTCACGGGTGCGCGGGCTCAACCCCATCAGCGTCTCGCGCAGCTTTTCGAAGAACGGAGTCAGCGGCCGAATCGGCTGCGCCGCCATGATGTCGCCCAGGCTGCGGGCGTTGATGGCGCGGCTTTCCAGGGCATAGCCGGCCCCCGACGGGGCTTCGCAGCGATCGGCCATGACCCACCAGCGGCCGTCGGGCGAACGGGCCAGGTCGGCGGCATAGAGGTGCAGATGGATCCCTGCCGGCGGCTCGACATGGTGCAGGGGCCGCAGATAGCCGGGATGGGCCAAGGCCAGGGCAGGCGGCAGCAGGCCCCGCGCAATCAGGTCCTGCGGTCCGTAAAGATCGGCCATCACCAGGTTGAGCAGGGTCGCCCGCTGCACCAGGGCGGCCTCGATCGAGGACCACTCCTTCGGCGTCACGATCAACGGAAGCGGATCGAGCTGCCACAGCCGGTCGAGGCCGCGCGGATCGCTGTAGACGTTGTAGGTGACGCCGTTTTCCCGAATCAGGCGCAGCCCCAGATCCCAGCGCCGCTGCATTTCGTCGGCCGGCAACGCCGACAGGGCGGCGACGAAACTCTCCCAATGGGGGCGCAGCGCGCCGTCGGAGGTCACCATCTCGTCCCAGCGGCCCCGCTGCAGCGGATAGCCCAGACGAAAGGCACCCGGCAAGGCGCCCTGCAGAGGGTCGGTGAGCGACTCGAGCCTTTTGCGATCTTCCATTAGGTCCCCGCCCCGCTCACTTGCCCTGCCCCGCGCGCCTTCACCTGATACTTAAACGCAAATCGAGGGTGGTCGGAAAGTGGCGATTATGTTCTTCGTCGGGAACCGCCATCCGCCCGGGCGTGTGGCCGAACGGAAAAAAGCGGGCCAGACGACGGCTTTCCGCTTCGTTGGCGTTGACCGGGAAGGTGTCGTAGCTGCGTCCGCCCGGGTGGGTTACGTGATAGGTGCAGCCGCCCATCGAGCGTTCGTTCCAGCCGTCCACCAGGTCGAAGACGAGAGGCGAATCGACGCCGATGCTGGGATGCAGGCAAGACGCCGGTTGCCACGCCCGATAGCGCAAGCCGGCGACCCATTGGCCCGCTATGCCGGTGGCGGTGAGGGGCAGGCGCCGCCCGTTGCAGCTCACCAGATGGCGGTCGCCGTTCAATCCGTCCACCAGCACCTGCAGGCGTTCGACCGAGGAATCGACGTAGCGGACGGTGCCGCCGGGGCCCGGCTCTTCGCCCATCACATGCCAGGGCTCGAGGGCTTGCCGCAACTCGAGGCCGACGCCGTCGTAGCGGACCAATCCATAGCGCGGGAAGCGAAATTCGAAATGCGGCGCGAACCATGCCGGTTCGAAGGCGAAGCCGGCTTCCCGCATGTCGTCCAGCACCGAGCGGAAATCCTGCCAGACGAAATGCGGCAGCATGAAGCGGTCGCGCAAGGCATGGCCCCAATGGACCAGCGGGTTGCGGTAGGGCTGGTTCCAGAAACGGGCGATCAGGGCCCGCAGGAGCAATTGCTGGACGCAGCTCATGCGGGAATGGGGGGGCATCTCGAAGGCGCGGAACTCGACCAGGCCGAGGCTGCCGGTCGGTCCATCGGGGGAATAGAGCTTGTCGATGCAGATTTCGGTGCGGTGGGTATTGCCGGTCACATCGATCAGGACGTTGCGCAGGATGCGATCGATCAACCACGGCGGCGCCTCGGTGTCGGGCCCCGGAACCTGGGCCAGCGCGATCTCCAGTTCGTAGAGGCTGTCGTCGCGCGCCTCGTCGACACGGGGCGCCTGGCTGGTCGGCCCGATGAACAGGCCGGAGAACAGATAGCTGAGCGCCGGGTGGTTCTGCCAATAGCGCAGCAGGCTGGCCAGCAGGTCGGGACGCCGCAGGAACGGGCTGTCGGGGGCGGATTGGCCGCCCACCACGA
Source organism: uncultured Telmatospirillum sp. (assembly GCA_903858635.1). Classification (GTDB taxonomy): domain Bacteria; phylum Pseudomonadota; class Alphaproteobacteria; order Rhodospirillales; family Magnetospirillaceae; genus DUZF01. The sequence goes on from CAIOJO010000055.1 coordinate 7,304, forward strand.
TGTGATTGCCGCCGCCGGTTCCCACATGGCGGCCGTCGATCATGAACTTCTCGGTGCCGAGACGGGTTTCCCGGGCCGCTTCGTACAGCGCCGTCGTGGTGTCGCGCAGCTGCGGCCAGGACGACGCCGGATGGATATTGACTTCGATCACGCCCGGATCCGGGGTGACCTTGATCACGTTCAGCCGATGATCCGACGGCGGCGGATAGCCTTCGAGATAGACCGGCACCGCCAGTTCGGCGGCGGTCTCCTCGATTGCGGCGACCAGGTCGATGAAGTCCTCGGCGGTGTCCAAAGGCGGCAGGAAGACGCATAGATGGCCGTCGCGTGGTTGCACGCAGAGCGCCGTGCGCACGGTGTCGGAGACGGCGGCGCCGCCCTTGCCGCGCCGTGGTCGGGCCGGCGGGCTCAGGCGTTGCTCGCTACGGTCGCCGCCGGCCGTCGCCTCGGCCAGGGCCGGCTCCCGCAACAGGGCCGCCTGGGCCGGCCGCGGCGCCGCGGGGCGGGGCAGGGGGCCACGCGTGGCGAAGGGATCCTGCGGACTGTAATAGGGAAAGTCGTCCGGCGGCACATAAGGCAGCGCTTCCAGCGGCAGGCGGAAGCCCAGCGGGCTGTCGCCCGGCATTACCATCAATTCCTTGCGGCGGAACGGCCAGGCACTGGAGATCCAGCCCGCATGGGCGGCGGCGTTCCACCGTTGCACCGGCAGCACGAAGCCGACCGGGCGGCCCAGGCCGTGGTCGAAGACCCGCACCAGGCGCGCCCGTTCCTCCGGGATGGCCAGCTTGGGATCATGCACATCGACATTGACCGGCAGGTTCTGTTCCTTCAGCAGGTAATGGGCAGTATCCTCGTAGGCGGCCAGCAGGAAATCCGGATCGATGCCCAATCGGATGGCGAGGCGCTCGCCGAACCGCCGTGCCTGCTTGTCATCGGATTGGTCGTCGCGGCCTTCCGCCGCCACCAGCGCGGGGTCCTGCCACAGCGGCAGGCCGTCGCCCCGCCAATAGAGGGCGAAAGCCCAGCGCGGCAGCGATTCGCCGGGATACCACTTGCCCTGGCCGAAATTGAGCAGGGCACCGGGGGCAAAGCGGTCACGCAGCCGGCAGATCAGGTCATAGGCCCGTTGCCGCTTGGTCGGTCCGGTGGCGTCGGTGTTCCATTCGGCGCCATCGACGTCGTCGATCGAAACGAAGGTGGGCTCGCCGCCCATGGTCAGGCGCACGTCGCCGGCCGTCAGCAGCGCGTCGACGCGGTCTCCCAGGCGGTCGATGGCCTGCCATTGCTCGTCGGTGTAGGGCTTGGTGACGCGTGGCGTCTCGACGATGCGGCTGACCGCCATGCGGTGCTCGAACTCGACCTCGCAGGCTTCGACCTCGCCGGTGATCGGCGCTGCGCTGGCCGGTTCGGGCGTGCAGGCCAGCGGAATATGGCCTTCGCCGGCCAGCAAGCCGGAGGTCGGATCGAGGCCGATCCAGCCGGCGCCCGGAACGTAGACCTCGGCCCAGGCATGCAGGTCGGTGAAGTCCTCGGTGGGGCCGACCGGACCTTCGAGCGGCTTCTGATCGGGCACCAGTTGGATCAGGTAACCGGACACGAACCGCGCGGCGAGCCCCAGATGGCGCAGCACCTGCACCAGCAGCCAGGCGCTGTCGCGACAGGAGCCGGTGGTCCTGGCCAGCGTCTCTTCGCAGCTCTGCACCCCCGGCTCGAGCCGGATGACGTAGCTCACGCTTTGCTGGATGAGGCCGTTCAATGCCACCAGGAAATCGACCGCGCGGCACGGCGTACGGTCGATGGTCGCCAGCAGGGCGGTCAGCCGCGGTCCGGCCGGAGCGGCGACCAGGAAGGGGGCCAATTCGGAAGAGAGGATCGGGTCATAGGCGAAGGGAATGGCCTCGGCGTCGGGCTCGAGGAAAAAGTCGAAGGGATTGTAGACGGCCAGGTCGGCCACCAGGTCGACCTCGACGATGAATTCGCGGACCGGCTCGGGGAACACCAGGCGCGCCAGGTAGTTGCCCTGGGGGTCCTGCTGCCAATTGATGAAATGGTCGGCCGGGCTGATCTTCAGCGTATAGGCGAGAATCGGCGTCCGCGAATGGGGCGCCGGACGCAGGCGAACCACCTGCGGCGACAGAACCACCGGCCGGTCGTAGCGATAGGCGGTCTTGTGGCTTAGGGCGACCCGAATGGTCATGGATCCACCTCGAGAAATGACGCGCCCGATGCAGCAGCAAGTTCCATGCCGATGCGGGCGATCCAGGATACGCTGGGGTTCGTTTCCTGTTAACTGTTTCGACCTGCCTAGCGAATAATCATTCCGGGCGCCACCTGCTGTTCTCTTGGGCTTCCGGCCTTGCCGCGACGACACCTATCGATCCCTGTGTCTCCTGCCCCACGCTGACGCGAGCATTTGCCCGTTTCGAATGCAGCCGTGATCTTTGCCCATTTGATCGGCAGTCGTGCTGCGCTAAGCTTGACCTCGATGCATCGATAGCCGGGCCATTCCCCACCATGAAGATCGCCGTCGCCGCTACTACCGATTTTGCCAAGGTCGCCGGCCATGCCGGGCGTTCCCGGCGTTGGCTGGTCTTCGCAACCGGACCGGATGGAGCTGGACAGCCCGAACGGGTCGAACTGCCGCCGCAAATGGTGTTTCATCATTTCGAAGGGGACAACCATCCCCTGGACGGCATCGAGGCCCTGATCGCCTTGTCGGCCGGCGAGGGCTTCCTGGCTCGCATGCGGCGATTCGGCGTCGATGCGGTGCTGACCGCCGAAAGGAACCCGGCCAAGGCGGTCGAGGATTATCTGGCCGACCGCATGAGCGGCCCGCGGCCGCGCCCCGTCGGCGCGCTGATCTGCAAGGCCATCGACCTGTTCTCCAAGCACAAATAGCGCTCGACGGGGCCAGCCCGACCGAATTTCATTCACCACAGGCGATCTTTCGCGCCGAGCCGTGTATATCCCTCTGCGCTTTCACCCACCAAGGCGGAGGACATGATCAGACGGCTCAACCCTCTCTGGCAGTGGGCCGCCATCCTCGCCTTATCGGCGGCCTCCGTCTTCCTGCTGCAGCAGGCTGCCGTCCCCGCCGCCTTCCTGATCGGGTCGATGGTGCCGGCCATCGCCTTCGGAGCGAATGGGGCATCGATCCGAGTGCCGACGCCGCTCTATTTCAGCGTGCAGGCGGTCATCGGCTGCCTGGTGGCGCGCGGCATAACACCCGCCATCCTGGCCTTCCTGCTGCGCCATTGGCCGATCGTCCTCTTGGTCATCGGCACCACCATTCTGGCCAGCACCATCGTCGCCGCGCTGCTGGTGCGCTTCGGCAAGATGCCGGGCACCACGGCGGTCTGGGGCTCGTCGCCGGGCGCGGCCGGCGCGATGATCTTGATGGCCGAGGAGTTCGGTGCCGATGCGCGCCTGGTTGCCCTCATGCAGTACATCCGCGTGGTGTTCGTGGTGGTCACCGCATCATTGGTCTCGCGCTTGTGGCTCGACCATTTCCCGTCCCACGCCGCCGCGGCCATCGGCCATACCGTGGCGCCGGTCGACGGCGGCCCGATCGCCGTGCTGGAGACCTTGGCGATCATCGCTTGCGGCCTCTTCGCCGGCCAGCGGCTCAGGTTTCCCGGCGGGGCGCCGCTGGTACCTCTGTTCCTGGGAACCGCCCTGCAGATCACCGGGCTGGTTCAGATCACCCTGCCGCCCTGGCTGCTGGTGGCCGCCTATATGCTGTTGGGCTGGCAGGTCGGCTTGCGCTTCACCCGCGATATTCTGGCCCATGCCTTCCGCATGTTGGGCCAGATGTTCTTCTCCTGCTTCGCCAATGTGATCCTGGCGGCGCTATCGGCCTGGCTGCTGGCCTGGCTGCTGAACATCGACGGGCTCACGGCCTATCTTGCCACCAGTCCGGGCGGGCTGGACTCGATCGCCGTCATCTCGCTCAGCATCAACGTGGATTCTTCGCTGGTCATGGCTCTGCAGACCCTGCGTCTGATCGTCGTTCTGCTGATCGGCCCGTGGATGGCCAAATCAATCTCGCGCATCGCCGTTGCCCAAGGCATGCTCGGGCGAGAAAGGGGGCGACCCTGAGGCGGAAGCGGACCGGCAAAATTCCCGCTTGAGGCGCCGACCGGCGTATGTACCATAAGGGTCGGGGTCGGGGATGTCCCGGTCGATGTTGAAATTGGAGGGCAGGCGTTGCTCACCTTGAGCCTGTAGGCTCGGGGTGTCGAATCCGCAAAGGAGAGCAACGCCATGAAGAAATCTACCACATTGGCCGCCGTCGTTCCGGCGACAA
>CAIOJO010000056.1 GCA_903858635.1 uncultured Telmatospirillum sp.
AGCCGCATCCTGTGCGACGCCCGCATCCTGTCGATCTTCGAGGGCGCCGCCGAAATCCAGGCCCAGGTGATCGCCCGCGGCCTGCTCGGCGGCAGGCGGGAAAGCCATTGACCCCCGCCGAACCTCGGCTATGATCGCCTCCCATTCCCGCGGTGCCCCAGTGGCGGAATGGTAGACGCGGCAGACTCAAAATCTGTTGCCGGCAACGGCGTGTTGGTTCGAGTCCGACCTGGGGCACCAATAAATTCAATGAGTTTCGGTATTTTGGAACGTCGGTCGGTAGACGCAGCAGACTTCAAGTCTCTATTCTTTCAGCCGTGGCCGCACAGATTTCCTAAAATTATCAATGTCCTGGCGACCATTTTTTGCAAAGCTCCTTGCTCTGAAAGTAGTAGGCACATTCGAGACACAGTCTCATTCCCCGTGGCTCCGGGAAATCAGTGTTCGTTGGATCGTATCCAATACGAAGTCGAGATTTTTTCCTACATCCTCCGCAAGAAAGCGCAAGACGAAATAGCCGTTTTCCTGAAGTAACTGGTCCTTTCTGCGGTCCCGCCGGTAGGCATCGACACTGTCCAGATGTTGTGAACCGTCCAACTCTATGGCCAGTTTGGCGCTAACGCAAAGCAGGTCCACTTCCATTCGTCCCCGGCCATCAAATGGAATCATGAGTTCCGCATTGAGGCGGAAACGCCCCGCCGTCATCGGCAGTGTCTCCAGTCGGCGACACAGAAACGCCTCGGTCGCGCTTCTCGCCCGATCAACGCCTTCGGCATCGGGGGGGAATAACCTGGTGGCGTTCATGAAGAGATCCCCGAGGGGCGTATCCACACCGTCTCGGATCAATCGCTGGACACTTGCCGCATAGTCCCGTTTCCATCGAGGATCAACCGGCAGCGGAACGTCGGCCGGCCATCCGGGAACCGCGCTGGCCGGAAGCAGAATCTTGTAGCCGACGGCTTCATATCCCCGACAGCGGCGATCGAACATTCGGGCCAGGACCGGCACATTGAGATCGGCGTAGTCATAGACTCTGACCTCTTGCTTCCCATCGAAAAGGCGATGCAGCCGACCGACATACTGCGCAATCGTTCCCTGCCATGACACAGGAAGAGTTAGGAACAACGTGTCCAGCCTGGCATCGTCAAAACCCTCTCCGAGGTATCGCCCGGTCGCCAACAATACGCGCTCCTCGCTCTGTGGAATTGTCGCCAATCGTTCGGCAATTCCGTTGAGTTCTTTTCGGCCCATGCCGCCCCGCAATATGATCAAATGGCGAACTTTGGGCGAAAGATGCTGGGCCAGGCGATCCACGTGTTCCTTACGCTCCGTTAGTACGACTGGGGATCGTCCTTCATTGACCGCTTCGATCACCTCGTTGCAAATGAGACTATTTCGGGTTTTGTCATTGACCAATTCGGTACAGAGGTCTTGGAACTGGAGTCTTTGGTCCGGATTGGGTTCACGCAGCGGACGAAATGCGGTCGGACGAACGAACACAAAGTGTTCGAAAGGTCGAACGGCCGCTTGCTTTCTGGCATCCACGCGATGACGGACCGGTCCGCACTGCATGAACACGATTGGATGGTGTCCGTCTTTTCGTGTTATTGTCGCGGTCAATCCCGTAACATATTTCGCTTTCGCCCGGCGCGCGACCTGCTCAAAACTGTGAGCGGGCAAATGGTGACACTCGTCGACGACGATGTGACCATAGTCGCCGACGCGATCGTCGACGACTCCCTTGCGCACGAGGCTTTGGATCAGCGCAACGTCGAGCGCGCCGGTAAATTTCTTGCGTCCGCCCCCTATGCGGCCGATCGACTTGTCCGGCAGATCCAGGAAGGAACGCAACCGCTCGACCCATTGGTCGAGCAATTGTTGCCGATGCACGAGCACGAGTGTGTTGACACCACGTTTCGCAATCAACCAAGCCCCAAGGACCGTTTTTCCGAATGCGGTGGTGGCGGACAACACGCCAGTGTCATGCGCCAACATCATCCGCGCCGCCAGAAACTGTTCCGGGCGCAATTCCCCACGAAAAGCCGTCTCGAGCGGCAGCCCGGAATATCTTTCGTCTCGCACGGCCAATTTGATCTTTAAATCCGAGCAAAGCTTCTGCACGTCCTCGAGACAACCGCGCGGCAGGCTGACGTAGGAGGGGTGATCCTCGGCGCACGCAATGATCCTGGGCTTGTCGTAAACCGGCAGGCGCATCGCTTGAGCCCGGTAGAATTCCGGGTTCTGGAATGCGGCCAAACGAATAAGTCGATTGCGGAGCGCCGGAGTTAGCGCTTCCTTCGCGAGATAGATTTCGTTGGCGAGCACCAATTCCAAAGTTTCCGGTAAAGGTCCGTCAAGGGGGATGTCCCGGTCGATGTTGAAATTGGAGGGCAGGCGTTGCTCACCTTGAGCCTGTAGGCTCGGGGTGTCGAATCCGCAAAGGAGAGCAACGCCATGAAGAAATCTACCACATTGGCCGCCGTCGTTCCGGCGACAA
>CAIOJO010000057.1 GCA_903858635.1 uncultured Telmatospirillum sp.
CAAGCAATGCCGCCAGGTCTTTCTGGCTATAGCCCTTCTGTTCCATCCGAAACTTGATCGCCTCGATGGCATCCGGCGGATCGATCGGCCAGTGCTTCGCTTCATAATCCGCAATGACCAAGGCAAGAAGATCGAAACTGTCGGCCTCAGGCGTCCCAGCTGCCGGTTCCGTGACAAAATACTGATCAATCTGTTTCAGCGCCACGTCGTAATCAGCCTCGGAATGAAGGGGACGGATCTGCATCACACGATCTCCGCGTTGATCTTGTCGTATTCAGCATGGGTCCCGATGAATTTCACCAAGACCCGCTTGTAGGTATAGGAAGCATGGACAATCAATCGGTATTTGTTTCCGCCCAAGTCGAATATCTGCCGATTGTCGCCCACGAAGTCGACAGCTGTACCGAACTGCCGTTTGACATCGGCCGTCGAAGCCCAGTCCGCCTGGGAAGCGGTGGCGTACCAAACCTTGATCGGTGTTTCGGCTTGGGAATGGCGTTCCCAGAATTGCCTTAGGGTGCGGAGGGCGATCACCTGCATGGCATCAGGATAGCCTGTTCCCAAGTCGGGAACAAGGCGGAAGTTCCCAATGTGGGAACGCAGGGCCGCCGGTTGCCTTGTCGCGACCACCAGGCCCTCGAAACTCTCCGCTACGGCGTCGAGCGGAGCCATCCAGGAGCGGTGGCGGCTGTGGCCGCCATACGGGAGCGGGTTCTGGCCCTGGCATCCGAGGGCAAGGTCGATCCGGACACCCTGCTGCTGATCCTGCGCCAGTTCGCCAGCGCCAAGGTGGAGCCGGGCGATGACCTTCAGGCGGCGATGGCAGGCGTCGTCGTCCGTCTCGCCCTGGAGCATGCCTTGGCGACGGGTAGGGAATCGGGCACCTTGCCGCCCTTCGGGCTGGTGGACGTCGTCGAGCGGGCAGGGCTGGCCGATATCAATCCAGGGTCCATTTCCACCGTCTCCAGGCTGGCGGGCAACCTCACCGGCAATCATAATCGTCGCTGGACCGGCAATCGTAATTGTCGCCGGGCACAACATGGCCCTGAAGGGCAGCGCAGCCTGGGAGGATGACTTCCTTTTCATGGACTCGTGGTTTGAGTACGGCAGTGATCTCGAAGCCCTGCTCGGTGGCAAACGCCTGTCGGGCAAACGCCGGGCGGCGCTTGTCCTCGACAGTTACCTTCCGGGCCGCCGCGCCAATTGGGCAGGATTGCTGGCCTGGACGGCGGCCACCCTGCGCGAGGACGAGTCGACGGAGAACGATTGGATCGACTTCGCGCTGGTCGCCGGCGAGCTTCTCGGAGATCGGCCCCTGGCGGAAATTCCGTTGGACCCGTCCGCCGCCCGCATTTCTGGCTCAGAGGTCGTGCAAAGCATGCCTGACGATGCCGAAGGGGATACGTTCCTGTTCCAGGCGTACCCGATGCCCCAGCCGGTCCGTCTGCAGATCCTCGAACAGCGTCTGTTCCTCGGGTGTGAGGTTGGACAGGCGACCTTCATGGCGAGACGGCTCCTCGACCCACAAGGAGCGGTGGTGCAACCTCCAGGCCGGGTGCGTACGTCTCAGTCTGTCCAGCGTGTCGTGTTCCACCGCCTCAACCGTAGGTCTGCGCGGCAGCCAAGAGCTGCTGGACGGTGGCTCGAGCCTTGTCGATCGGCCCCGCGGCCTCCAACGCGGCAACGGTACCCGGAGGCAGCAGGGCGGCCACCGTTCCGCGCTCCACAAGTTCGGTCGCGGACATGCCGTAGGCAATTGCCGGGTCGAGATCGCAGTCGGCCGCGATGGCCAGCGCCCGCACGCCGAAAGCAGTCGCCTCGGCCAAAGGTGTCGTCGCCTCGTCCTCGAAGCCGCCGTCGGCGAGCAGCGTCGCCATGCGCAGCTTGCGCTCGGCCTCCGCCAACGCCTTGGTCGCCGCGGCACGCCGCTGACGATCCCGTTCGGTCTTTTCCGCCAAGCCTGCGTAGCCCCCCAGTCGCGCCGAGCGGTGCAAAGTCTCCGCCCCGTCGGCGAATTGGATCACTCCGGCGGCGGCCAGTCGTTGCAGCATCTCCCAGGTGGCGCGGTCGATCGCCTCGACTATCGTGTTGGTCGGGGGCGCATCCTCAGCAAGCCTTTTCCGCTCGCGTTCGATTTCGGCGGGCGTTCCGTCGATCACCGTCAACAGCGCTTCGCTGCCGTCTTGGCCGCGGCGACGCTCGACTAACAGCACGGCGTCGCCCAGCCGTTCGACCAGATCCCGGCCGAGGACGACGGACGGCTTGGGTGTCGGCTCGGGAACCGCCAGAGGCTCTGGCGGGCTGATCATGGCGGTCAGCCGATCGAGGAACGCTGCTCGTCCGGACGGCATCTTGATGGCCGCCAAGTCGCCGCGGCCGTCGAGGACGCCATCGGCCAGTCCCTGCTTCTGCCCGAGGAGATGGAGAATGCGATGCTCGATCGAATTCTCACAGACCAGATTGATCACCGTCACCGGCTTGGTCTGATGCTTGCGCCAGGCCCGAGCGATGCGTTGTTCGAGCTTGGCCGGGTTCCACGGCAGGTCCATGTTGATCACCGCCGTGGCGACCTGCAAGTTGAGGCCGACGCTGCCGGAATCGGTGGAGAGAAACAGCCGGCAAGCGGGATCGCTCTTGAACCGCCTGATTTCCAGCCGGCGTCGGTCCTGCGGCACCGAACCGGAATGCCAGGCGAATTCCAGCTGCATCTCGACCGCCAACTCGCGCACCAGCGCCAGCATCCTCTCCCACTCGGAGAAGATGATCACCTTGCGCCCTGGCTCTGCCAGAAGCTCGGACAGGATGTTCTCCAACTCGTCGAGCTTGGGCGATACCCGGCATGCCGGGTCGAGGATGTAGGGCGTGTCGCAGACCATGCGCATGCAGGCGAGAAGCTGCTGCAGCCGCTCGAATTCCGGCTGGGTCAGCGGACGCCGCTGCGCCTGGGCAATCAGGCGCGAGGCGGGGGCTTCATAGTCGCCGTAGCGGAGCCGCTGCTCCTCGGTCATGGTGACGAAATAGGTGTCCACCGTGCGCGCCGGAAGCTGATCCTCGACGGCGTCCTTGCGCCGGCGCAACATCACAGGTTCAAGGCGGCGGTGCAGTTCATCGAGGTTCTTGTAGTCTTCGGCCCGTCCGCGGGCGTCCAAGACATAGAAGTCACGGTTGAACCGGAACAGCGGGCCAAGGAGCCTCGGGTCGAGGTATTGAACGATGGAATAGACTTCGTCGATGCGGTTCTCCAGCGGCGTGCCGGTCAGGACGAAAGCGTAGGGGCTTTTCAATGCCTTGACCGCGTTGGCCGTCTTGGTCTGCCAGTTCTTGATCCGCTGCGCTTCGTCCAGCACCACCACATCGGGAGCGACGATGCGGTTGATGTCGTGGCGGTCGATCAGCACCTGCTCATAATTGACCAGGACGAAGAACGCATCGGTCGCGTACTGGCGCAGGCGCTCCGGCCGCGAGCCGGATACGGTGGCCACCGGCAGGTCGGTGAAGCGGGCGATCTGATCTTCCCATTCCGCCTTGAGCGAGGCCGGCAGCACCACGAGGACTCGCCGGATGCCGCGCAGGCGGCGCAACAGCTCGCATGCGGCGATGGCCTGCACGGTCTTGCCGAGGCCCATCTCGTCGGCCAGCAAAGCCCGTTCGGCGAACGCCAGATGCAGCATACCGTCCCGCTGGTAGGGCAGGAGGGGATGCTTCACCACGTCGAAACCCGCCCGTCCCGCCTCGACTTCGGTCAGGAAAGCCTCGCGTTCGCCGATGCGGCGACGGCGGCGGCGCTCCTCGTCCAACCGCGCGTCGAGATGCCGCGAGAAGCGGACGCTGGTGGAGGGCGCACCGTTCAAGGCAGCACGCAGATCGGCCACAGCGGCCAATGGGTCGCCGGCCAGACGCTTGTTCCCGTCGACCAAGCGCGACAGCACGGCATCTGCGCCCGACCAGCCCTGCGGTCGGTAAACTTGCACGGCTATCGCGCCGTCGGGGGCAGGGTAGACTTCGAGCCGCGAATTGCCGAGCGTGGAAGCGGCGGTGAAGGCGCGCCTTCCTTTTCGGCGCAGCCACTCCAGCACCCCCTCGACGTGCTTGCAGGTGCCGAGGCCGCTGACCTGCCAGTCCGGGCAGCCACAGCTGTTGTCCCGGCTGGCCAGGGAACGGATCTCGACGTCGTAGGCGCTGCCGCTCGTCGATCGCACGCGATAGGTGCCGAAATATGGGATGTCCGGTTCCAGCACCTCGACGCCGACAACGTCGGTCAGTCCGCGCCAGCGGCGCCGGTCGATCTCCTCGTCATCCGTGGTGTTCCAGCCTGTGAAGGCCGGCGCCTTGTCCTGTACCGATTTTGCCTTGCCGGCCGCCTTTTTCGTCCGTTTGGTAACCACCGGAATTGCTCCCCGCCGCGAGACGGCGCCATTCTGGCTGGGGCAAGGCGGTGAAGCAATCCTCAGAAGTTCTATATGGAAGCCGTCGCTCTTTTTAGACGGATCGGAGGCCGGTGCCAATTCATGGAGGATCCCCAAGAGCCGCGTGGCCGCATCGTTAATGCATTGACAGCGTTGCTGACGCGCGAGGTAAGTTAGCTTACCCTCTTCCGATACGTGTCAGCGAGTGAGCGCCGTAATGGCCATTGCCGACCTTGTTCCCGAACCACTGCTGACGCAGGTGGTTTCCGTTCTGAGTCCTCGTCGGGTCATCCTGTTCGGGAGCCGGGCGAGGGGTGATGCTCGTAGCGATAGCGATTACGACCTCGTAGTGGTCCTTGACGATGACACTCCGGATGAAGCTGCAAACTGGCGTCACCGTTATCGGGCCCGCCGCGGCTATTCGGCCGATATCGTGCCCTGTCGTGAGGGGGTATTGCGCGAGCGTGCCCGCGCCATCGGTTCATTCGCCCACTCCATCGTGACTCAAGGGGTCGTCGTCTATGAGCGACCCTGACGCCCAAATGCTCGCCCAGTGGGCCGATGCACGGCGTTGGCTCAATAAGGCCGATGAGGACATTCGTGCCGCTGATCTCATGTTGCTTGCCGATCCGCCTTTGGTCGACCAGGCCGCGTTCCATTGCCAGCAGGCGGCGGAGAAGATCATCAAGGGTCTTTTGGTCGCGGCAGCCGTTTCCGCGCCACGCATCCACGATATCGAACGTTTGGCTGAGTCGGCCGCGTCGCTCTATCCGGCTTTCAGGCTGCTGATGGACGAGTTCGCGCAAACAACGGCGTGGAATGCGGCCACACGCTATCCCGATCTTGGTATGTCTCTGGGGGCGACCGGATCCGACGTGGCCGAAATCTTGAGCCAGTTGCGATTTTTTCGTCAGGCTGCCGGCGCTCTCGACCCAACGCCGCCTTGACGGCTCTTCGTTTCAAAATGCTCGCCGCGGAGCAGCGTGGCCTCAGCACCACCGCTCGATCACAGGCCTGCATTGACCAACTCCCTCCTCCGCTACCAAATTCGTGAAGGGCCATGATCGGGCATCGATCATGGCCCTTCACTGTATTGAGATGGTCGACTGGCGGGGGATGTCCCGGTCGATGTTGAAATTGGAGGGCAGGCGTTGCTCACCTTGAGCCTGTAGGCTCGGGGTGTCGAATCCGCAAAGGAGAGCAACGCCATGAAGAAATCTACCACATTGGCCGCCGTCGTTCCGGCGACAA
>CAIOJO010000058.1 GCA_903858635.1 uncultured Telmatospirillum sp.
GATTGCCGGGTCAAGCCCGGCAATGACGAATAAAATGAGCGATCCGACCTAATCGCTGGTATTGCTCAGATGCCGCGTCGGGAAGCCGGAGCGGCGCAGCATTTCGACGATCTCCCGCAGATGGCCGGCGCTGGTCGCCTCGATCACCGCGTCCAGTTCGGTGTATCGCACCGGCACATCGTAGAACAGGCGCTGGTGGGTGATTTCGATGATGTTGCCGTCGCCGTCGCCGATCAATTTGGCGACCCGGGCCAGGGTGCCCGGCAGGTCGGGGATCTCGATGCGCAGGCGGGCGATCCGTCCGGCTCGGCCGAGGCCGCGCAGCAGGATCGAAGCAATCAGACGGGCATCGACATTGCCGCCGGAAACCACCAGGGCGACCTTGCGTCCGCGGAACCGCTCGCGATTGCCGATGAGCGCCGCAAGCGGCGCCGCTCCCGCGCCCTCGGCGACGATCTTCTGGCTGTCCAGCAAGGTCTGCATGGCGGCCTCGATGGGGCCGTCGGCGACCAGGAGGATGTCGGACACCAGGTCGCGAATGACGCCCTTGGCCAACTGGCCGGGCGTCTGCACGGCGATTCCCTCGGCGATGGTCTGGCCGCCGGAACGCGATGGTACCCCGTCCAATGCATCCTTCATCGAAGGATAGAGCTCGGTCTCGACTCCGATCACCTCGATGGCCGGGCGCAACGCCTTGAGCGCCGTGGCGATGCCGGCGATCAGCCCACCGCCGCCGATCGGCACGATGACCGCATCGAGGTCGCCGGCATCCTCGGCCAACTCCAGCCCGATCGTTCCCTGGCCGGCGATCACCAAAGGGTCGTCGTAGGGATGGATGAAGGCGTAGCCGTGGCTCTCGGCCAAGGCCTGGGCCTTGATGCCGGCCTCGACCAGCGTTGCCCCCTCCAGCATGACGGTGGCGCCCAGCGCCTCGGTCCGTTCGATCTTGGTGAAGGGAGTCCCCTGCGGCATGACGATGATGGCCGGGATCCCGAGCCGCCGGGCGTGCCAGGCGACGCCTTGCGCATGATTGCCGGCCGACATGGCGATGACCCCGGCGTCGCGTTCCTTCGGGCCAAGTGCCAGCATGCGATACAACGCGCCGCGCGCCTTGAACGAGCCCGATACCTGAAGGTTTTCCAGCTTGAGCAGGATCTCGGCATCGCAGGCCTGGCCGAGCAGCGGCGCCGGCAGCAGCGGGGTGCGCAGCACCTGGCCGGCGATGGCGGCGGCGGCGGCCCGGATGTCGTCGAGGGAAACGCCGCGTGTCACGAGGCCGGCTCCAGGACTTGCACTGTGACGGGTGGCTGGCGGTGCGGCAGGGCGACGGTGCCGCCTTGTCGCCACAGATCGAGGAAATCGCCCCAATGGGCCGACAGCGGGCTGCCCGACTGCCCGGTGGCGATCACCAGGCGGCTTGCCTCGAGGTCGGCGAGATCGTAGACGGCGCGCAAGCCGGCGCCATGCAAATGGCGGAAGGTGCCGGGCGCCGCCTCGACGAAGCTGCCGCGCTGTACGGTGAAATCGTCGCCGCCGGTGCCGGCGGACAGGCGGGTCATCGGGGCGAGGACCGGGATGTAGCGGAACAGCAGGGCCTCGAACACCGCCTGATGGGAATCGCCCCAATGCCAATCGTCCATGTTGTCGCCATAGCGGCGGGTAATCTCATCGAGGGCGTGATCCAGCGCGTCGGCCACCATCTCGTCGCAACTGTTGGGCGTCGGCCGGCCGGGGCCGCCGCACCAGACGGTGCGGCCGCCGAGCACCGCCTTGAGGAACTGCGGATGCAGCGTATGGAAGCCCTCCCGTTGCGGGCCGAGCCAGGGCTCCAGCAGGTCGCGCTGCAGCCGGCTGGCCCAGGCCTCGAAGATCAATGGCTCGGCGCGGCGCCCGTCGACCACGTTGTCCCACCCGGCCAGCATGGTGTAGACGGCAGCCGTCTTGGCGCCGCGCGGCGCCGTCCGCATCATCAGGGGCTTCAGTTCGGCCGCCATCAGCGACAGCTGGTCCATTTGCAGGGCCATCATGTCGTCGAGGGAATGGCGGGGCCGTTCGTCCAGGCGTTCGAGAATGCGCTGCGCCCGGTAGCCTTCCGGCCAGGAGCCGGCCAGGAGATAGGGATAATCGTCGCCCACCAGACGGTTATTGGCATTGACGATGACGCCCGAAGGCGGGTCGAACACCCGCGGCAGGGCGTCGAAGGGGATCCAGCCGATCCAGTCGTGTTCACCGGTCCAACCGGGGACGGGCAAGGTGCCGTCGCCGGAACGGCGGATGGGGACGCGGCCCGGCGACATCATGCCGATATGCCCGTCGACATCGGCATAGGCGATGTTCTGCTGCGGCGCGTGGAAGTCCTCCAGCGCCGCCAGGAAGGACGGCCAGTCGCCGGCCCGGTTGATCCGAAAGAGCGCCTGCGCCGTGCGGTCGTCGGCGATCAGGGCGGCCGCCGACAAGGCCAGCATCTGACCCTCGGCCCGCTCGCCCAGCAGGTCCGAGATCACCGGGCCGTGCCGGGTCGAGCGTATGACGAGGGTGACCGGCTGACCGCCATGCACGCGGATGGTCTCATTGCGGACCTGGAACGGTTGCGGACCATCCGGCGTCAGATAGCCGTCGCCGGCCGCCTTCTCGATGAACAGGTCCATGGTGTCGCTCTGCGTGGTGGTCAGGCCCCAGGCGATGCGGCGATTGTGACCCAGCACATGAAACGGTACGCCGGGCACGGTAGCCCCGGCCAATTCGCCCTCGGGGGTGGCCAGCACCGCCAGATACCACAGGATCGGCGCCTGGAACTCGAGATGCGGGTCGTTGGCGAGCAACGGCTTGCCGGTCTGGCTGCGGTCGCCCGAGATCACCCAGACATTGGAGGCCAGACGCGGCATCAGCACCGACGGGATGGCGGCCAGCATCTGCCCCAGGAAGGCCTCGTCGAGCCCGATGGTGACGGGCCCGCCGGCGGGCGGACTCGGCCACAGATCGGCCACCTGATCGGCCGGCAGCTTGTGCAGCAGCTTGGCGCGCCGCAACTCCTCGCTCCAGTTGCCGGCCAACTGCAGCGCCATCAGGCGCCCCCAGACCAGAGAATCGGCCGGCTTCCAGGGTTCCGGGCTATAGCGCAGCAGGTAGAATTCCGGCGGCAGCGGGGCGGTGCGATCGGCCAGCCAGGCATTCACCCCGGCGGCATAGGCGTCGAGTGCCTGGCGCACCTCCGGCATCAGTTCCACCAGGCTCTGCTCGGCCAGACGGTAAAGGCCAAGGGTCCGCATGAACTTGTCGACCGGCAGGGCCCGCTCGCCCATTACTTCGGCCATGCGGCCGGCACCGACCCGGCGTTGCACTTCCATCTGCCACAGACGGTCCTGGGCGTGCACATAGCCGAGGGCAAAATACCCGTCCGCTGCATTGGCGGCGACGATCCGCGGAACCCCGTGCTCGTCCCGGGCGACCGTCACGGGTGCCTTCAGTCCAGCCAGGCGCACGGTTCCCTCCCTCGGTGCCGAAGGCGGCGACAGCCACCACAGCACTGCCCCGACGCTCGCCACCAGGGCGAACAGCAGGACGGCGGCGAGTTTCAGCACGACTCTCATGGGCGAAGAATGGCGAGACGGCAAGGGGAATTCAATCTCGCTGCCGGGTGGTGGGGTTATGGGCGCAATGGAACCGTAAAGTCGCTTAAGGATCCGGTGGGCGGACGGGGCGCGCAAATCGGCAAGATAGGAAAGCTCTGATCACGAGGCGCTATTTCTGATGCCCACACCCAATCTGTTCGTGCTCGTCTGCGAAAATCGCGATTCTATTGCGACCGGACTCCTTGGCCATGTACATCGCATGGTCTGCCTTTCGGATTGCTACGGACCAGTCCTTATCAGCACTTCCAACAGGTGCCACCCCGATGCTCACAGTAATCCGAATACTGCCTGAGGGCGTCTCCATGACCATTTGTGCGACCTCTTGTCGGATGCGTTCTCACTGCTGTCCGGTTAACTGAAGGAACAAAGCTCTGAAAGCCACGGATTGCGCGGGTTTCCGGCCGAAAATGGTCGGTGTCGACTTGAACTGGTTGTGGGCGCAGTCTCGCAGATTTTCCTGCGGAGACGGCCATGTAC
>CAIOJO010000059.1 GCA_903858635.1 uncultured Telmatospirillum sp.
ATTGTCGCCGGAACGACGGCGGCCAATGTGGTAGATTTCTTCATGGCGTTGCTCTCCTTTGCGGATTCGACACCCCGAGCCTACAGGCTCAAGGTGAGCAACGCCTGCCCTCCAATTTCAACATCGACCGGGACATCCCCCCAGGCCCTCTATCGGATCATTCCGCGGACCATGTTCTTCATCCGCCAGGGCCGCAAACTGGGACTGCAGGGCGGCGGGGTGTCGCGCCGATCGTTCATCCACATCCGCGATGTCGCCGACGCCACCTGGCGCATCATGACGGATGGGACATCGGGCGAGACCTATCACATCTCCACCGATGAGATCATCACCGTGCGCGGACTGGTCGAGCGGATCTGCGGGATGATGAACGCCAATTTCGACGACTGCGTCGAAATGACGCCCGATCGGCTGGGCAAGGATTCCCTGTATGCGCTGGACAGCAACAAGCTGCGCAATACCCTGGGGTGGCGCGATGCGATCGGCCTCGACGCCGGATTGGACGATTGCATTGCCTGGATGGACCGATACCTGCATGATTTGCGGACGCAACCCTCTGATTACCTTCACAAGCCATGACCGCCCTCGCTGACTTTCCCACGCTCGACCTGGTGGCGCGCAAGATTCGGGCCCGCACCGTCGCCACCTCGCAGCGCACCGGTACGCCGCATCTCGGGTCCTGCCTGTCCTGCATCGACATTCTGACGGTGCTGTACTTTCACGAGCTGCGGCTGGACCCGGCGCGCCCCGAGGATCCCGAACGCGATCGCTTCATCCTCAGCAAGGGCCATGCCGCGCCCGCCCTGTTCCAGGTCCTCGCCCTGCGCGGCCTGTTCCCGGAAGGCTGGCTCGACAATTATGGCGAAGACGGCAGCCTGTTCGGCGAGCATCCGCCGGTTCCCGGCCATGTGCCGGGAATCGAGGCCGCCACCGGTTCCCTCGGCCACGGCTTGCCCCTCGGTCTCGGCATGGCCCTGTCGGCGCGCATTCTCGGCCGCGGCCATCGGGTCTTCGTTCTCTTGAGCGACGGCGAATGCAACGAAGGATCGGTCTGGGAAGCCGCCATGCTGGCCGGGGCACAAAAGCTCGACCAGGTTACGGTGATCGTCGACTACAACAAATGGCAGGCCACCGGGCGCAGCAACGAGGTGCTGGCCCTGGCCCCGTTGGCCGACAAATGGCGGGCCTTCGGCTGGGATGCCACCGAGGTGGATGGCCACGACCTGCGGGCCCTGGCAGCGGCAGTGGCGCCGGCCCGGCCATCGACCGGACGACCGCGCGCCATCGTCGCCCACACGGTCAAGGGCAAGGGCGTATCCTTCATGGAAGACGACAACAACTGGCACTACCGCATCCCGACCGTCGACGAGGTTCGGGCCGCCCGCGAAGAACTGGGGGTGCCGGCGTGAGAAACGCATTCAGCGCCGAAGTCACCCGCCTCGGGGCGGAAGACCCCCGCATCGTGCTTCTGTCCGGCGACATCGGCAACAAGCTGTTCGACAAATTCAAGGACGGCTGCCCGGGCCGGTTCCTCAATTGCGGCGTCGCCGAGGCCAATATGATGGGCGTGGCGGCCGGCCTGGCCTTGAACGGCCTGCGCCCGTTCGTCTACACCATCACCCCGTTCACCACCACCCGCTGCCTGGAGCAGATCCGCGTCGACGCCTGCTACCACCGGGCGCCGGTGGTGATCGTCGGCACCGGCTCCGGCCTGTCCTATGCCGAGTTGGGGCCGACCCACCACTCCTGCGAAGACTTGGCCATCCTGCGCAGCCTGCCCGAAATGACCGTGTTCGCCCCCTGCGACGCGACCGAATTGCGGCTGGGCATTCAGGCGGCGCTCCGGCACGACGGACCGGTCTATATGCGCATCGGCAAGAAGGGCGAGCCGCAGATCCATGCGGCGCTGGCCGAGCTGCAGTTCGGCCGCGCCATCACCGTCCGGCCGGGGGCCCAGGTCTGTCTGCTCAGCACCGGCACCATCATGGCCGAGGTCCTGGGGGCCGCCGACCGCCTGGCCGAGGCCGGCATTTCCGCCCGCGTCGAAAGCTTCCATACCGTCAAGCCGCTGGATACGGCGCGCCTGGCCGAGGTCTTCGCCGGTTGCGCGGTGGTGGCCACGGTCGAGGAACACAGCCGGATCGGCGGGTTGGGCGGGGCGGTGGCCGAGTGGCTGGCGCCGCGCTTCCCGCGCGAGCCCTGCCGCTTCCTGTCCTTCGGAGTGGACGACGTATTCATGCATGAGGTCGGCTCGCAGGACTATGCCCGCCGCCGGTTCGGCCTCACCGCCCAGTCCATCGCCGACGGCGTGCAGAAGGCGTGGGCGGAATGCACCGCCGGCTGACATGCGGATCGGCCTGGACTTCGACAACACCATCGTCTGCTACGACCCGCTGTTCCATCGGCTCGCCCTGGAAGCCGGCCTGATCCCTGCCCTGCTGCCGGTCAATAAGCTGGCGGTGCGCGATCATCTGCGCCGCCTCGACAAGGAAGAGCTGTGGACCGAGATGCAGGGCGCGGTCTACGGCGCCCGGATGGCCGAGGCCGACATGTTTCCCGGGGTGCTGGATTGCTTGCGCTGGGCCAAGGCGGCCGGCCATAGCCTGTGCATCATCAGCCACAAGACCCGCCATCCGTTTCGCGGTCCGCGCTACGACCTGCACCAAGCCGCCCGTGGCTGGGTCGAGCGGAGGCTGCTCGACCAGGGCCTGCCGCTCATTCCCGCCGACCAGCTGTTCTTCGAATTGACCAAGGAGGAAAAGCTGCGGCGGATCGCCGCCTGTGGCTGCGATATTTTCGTCGACGATCTGCCGGAAATCCTGCTGGCGGCCGGCTTCCCCGAGCACACCCGGCGCCTGCTGTTCGATCCCGAAGGTCATCACGCCGCGGTTGACGGGGTAACGACGATTGCAAGCTGGGACGCGCTCCGCCGTCACCTGGCCATGCCATGCCAGCCGACCCTCTGAAGGAACGGGTCGCCGCCCTCTGGGCGCGCCATCTCGGTTCGGCCGAGGGATTGGCTCTGACGCCCTGCGCGGTGAGCGGCAACAACCGCGTCTTCGTGGCGCGCGCCAACGGCCAGGCGGCGATCGCCAAATGGTATTTCGCCGGACCCAAGGACGGCCGCGATCGTCTGGAGTCGGAGTGGCAGTTTCTGTCCTATGCCGCGGCGGCACAGATTGCCTGCGTGCCGCGGCCTCTGGCCCGTGACCAGGCGGCGGGGCTGGCCCTCTACGAGCTCTGCGACGGGGTCAAACCCGACCGGGCGACCATCGGCCCCGCGGCCATCGACGCCGCCGCCGCCTTCTTCCGCGCCCTCAACCAGCCGGCGCATCGGGCCTTGGCGGCGCGGCTGCCGCCCGCCGCCGAGGCGAGCTTCAGCCCGGCCGGGCAGATCGCCCTGGTCGATGGACGCCTGCAGCGTCTGGCCGGCATTCCCATCGCCGCGCCGCTTGACGCCGCGGCGGCGGCGCTGGTCGGTGCCATGAACGGTTACTGGAGCCGGCTGTGCCGGCGGCTTCCCGACGCGTTGGCGGCCCAGGGCATCGATCCGGCGGCCGAACTCCCCGACCGGGAAAGATGCATTTCGCCGTCCGATTTCGGCTTCCACAACGCGCTCATCGGACCCGACGGAACCATCCGCTTCATCGATTTCGAATATGGCGGTTGGGACGATCCGGTGAAGATGGTCTGTGATTTCTTCCTGCAGCCGGCGGTCCCGGTCGATCCCCGCCACCGCGACCGGTTTATCGCCGAAGCCCTCGGCGATTGCTGGGACACCGAGCCTTTGGCGGCACGGGCCGGCCTCATGCAGCCGCTGTTCGCCCTCAAATGGTGCTGCATCATGCTCAATCCCTTTGTCCCCGACCTGGCCGGGCGCGGTCGTTTCGCCGACCCGAGCCGCGACGAGAACTCCCGCAAGCGGCAACGGCTGGCCGATGCCAGCGCCGCCTTTCACAGCCTCGAAGGACGATGACGCCATGGCCTATGTGGACTTCCTCTCCGCCATCCATAAAGCGACGACCCGAGACTACCTGGCACGGGTCAACGATCCGGAATTCCCCAAGGCCAAGGCGGCGGCGCTGGCCAAGCAGTGGGACTACGACTACTGGGACGGCGACCGCCGCATCTGCTACGGCGGCTACCGCTATGACGGCCGCTGGGCCAAAGTGGCGAAAATGATGGCCGACCATTACGGGATCAAGCCCGGCGACCGCATCCTCGACGTCGGCTGCGGCAAGGCCTTTCTGCTTTACGACTTCACCCAGGTGGTGCCCGGCGTCGAGGTGACCGGTATCGACATCTCGTCCTATGCCATCGCCAATGCCAAGGAAGAGGTGCGCGACCGCCTGCAGGTCGGCAACGCCTCGTCCCTGCCCTTCGCCGATGGGCAGTTCGATCTGGTCTTTTCCATCAACACCTTGCACAACCTGCCCTGCTACGCCTTGGATAAGGCGCTGCGCGAGATGCAGCGGGTCGGCAAGTCGCATCGATACATTTGCGTCGAGTCCTATCGGACCGAGGAGGAGAAGGCCAATCTGCTGTATTGGCAGGTGACCTGCGAAGCCTTCAATTCCCCCGAGGAATGGCAGTGGTGGTTCGAGACGACGGGATACACCGGGGATCATTCCTTTATCTATTTCGAGTAGGATGCCGTCCATGACCGTACCGTCCACCATGCCGCCCACCATGAAGGCCGCAGTCCTGGTCGAGCAGCGCCAGCCGCTCGCCCTGGCCGAGATCCGCATGCCCGAGCGGCTGGAGGTCGGCCAGGTCCTGGTTCGCATCCACTACAGCGGCATCTGCGGCTCGCAATTGGGCGAGATCGACGGCGTCAAGGGGCCCGACCGCTTCCTGCCCCATCTGCTCGGGCATGAAGGCTCGGGCACGGTGGTCGCGATCGGTGCCGGCGTGCGTCATGTCCGCCCCGACGACAAGGTGGTGCTGCATTGGCGCAAGGGCGAAGGCATCGAGGCGGCGCCGGCCGACTACCAATGGGACGGCCGCAAGGTCAATGCCGGCTGGGTGACGACGTTCAACGACTGGGCCATCGTCTCGGAAAACCGGGTGACGGCGATTCCCGCCGATGCCGATCTCGAAGTCGCGGCGCTGCTCGGTTGCGCGGTCACCACCGGGTTTGGCGTGGTGACCAACAACGCCCGGGTCACCATCGGCGAATCGGTGGTGGTGTTCGGAGCCGGCGGGGTCGGCCTTAACATCGTTCAAGCGGCGGCCATGTCCTCGGCCTATCCGGTCATCGCCGTCGACCTGTTCGACAACCGTCTGGACCTGGCGCGCCGCATGGGCGCCACCCATGTGGTCAATGCCCGGACCGAGGACGCGCCGGCGCGCCTGGCCGAAATTCTCGGCGCGGCCGGGCCGGACGTCTTCATCGACAACACGGGCAACCCGGAGATCATCCAGCTGGGCTACCGGATCACCAAGCCGCAGGGACGGGTCGTGCTGGTGGGCGTGCCGAAGAAAGGCGCCAACATCGACATCTATTCCTTGCCGCTGCACTTCGGCAAGGTCCTCACCGGCTCGCATGGCGGCGAGGCGATTCCGCAGCAGGATATCCCCCGCTACGAAGCACTGTTCCGGCATGGCCGGCTGTTGTTGCGCGAATTGATCACCCACCGTTTCCCGCTGGCCGAGATCAATACCGCCATCGCCGCCATGCGGGACGGCAGCGCCGCCGGCCGCTGCCTGATCCAGATGTAACCGGGAGACGGCGATGGGGACCGAGGACAGTCGCCTGGACGAGGCATGGATCGACGAAGCCTTGTCCGAGATCCGCGCCCTGCGGCCGCTGGGCGAACGGGTGGTGTTTGTTTCGGGCAACTTCAACATCGTTCATCCCGGCCATCTGCGGCTCCTCAATTTCGCCGCCGATTGCGGCGACCTGCTGGTGGTCGGCGTCAATGCCGACGATCTGGGAGTGCCGCTGCTGCCGCAGCAGTTGCGGCTGGAAGGGGTCCGCTCGATCGGGGTGGTCGACCATGCCTTCATCCTGCCCACCTTTCCGGAGCCGTTCATTCGCCGTCTGCGGCCCCATGTGGTGGTCAAGGGCAAGGAGCACGAAGACGCCTTCAACCGGGAACAGGAGGCGGTCGATTCCTATGGCGGGAAGCTGCTGTTCTGCTCCGGCGAAACGCGCTTTTCGTCGCTCGACCTGCTGCATGACGAACTGCGCAACGCCAATCGCTCCAGCATCGTCAAGCCGACCGACTATCCGCGGCGGCACGGCTTTTCCAACGATGACCTGATACCCGTCGTCGAGAGCTTCTCAAGCCTGCGCGTGCTGGTCATCGGCGATCTGATCGTCGATGAATATGTGAGCTGCGACGCCTTGGGCATGTCCCAGGAAGATCCGACCCTGGTGGTCAGCCCGATCAGTTACGATCGCTTCGTCGGCGGTGCCGGCATCGTCGCCGCCCATGCGCGCGGGCTGGGGGCCAAGGTGCAGTTCTTTTCCGTGGTCGGGCAGGACGCGACGGCAAGCTATGCCGCCGACACCTTGCGCGGTTACGACGTGGACGCCGTCTTCCTCGAGGACGGCAGCCGTCCGACCACCTTGAAGCAGCGCTATCGGGCTGGCGACAAGACGTTGTTGCGGGTCAGCCATCTGCGCCAGCACGACATCAGCGCCGCCCTGGCGAACGAGGTTTACAACCGGCTGCTGCCGGCCCTGGACGGTGTCGACCTGCTGATCTTTGCCGATTTCAACTATGGCAGCCTGCGGAATTGTCCCGCGCCGTGTTGAAATTCGCTCGGCAGGCGTTGCCGTTTGATCAAGTTACGCGGCCTTGGTTTGCAGTTCAAGGTCGGGGGTGATGGAATACTTGACCTGATGGGCAAGCAGCGCCGCCCGCAGGATCGG
>CAIOJO010000060.1 GCA_903858635.1 uncultured Telmatospirillum sp.
CGAGCGCATCCTCGCCTTCGCGCCGCGCGGCATCATCCTCTCCGGCGGCCCCGCCAGCGTGCATGAGGGCGACTCGCCCCGCGCGCCGCAGATGGTGTTCGAACAGGGCGTGCCGGTGCTGGGCATCTGCTACGGCCAGATGGTGATGAATGCCCAGCTCGGCGGCGAGGTCCTCGGCTCGGACCACCGCGAGTTCGGCCGCGCCTTCGTCGACATCACCGAGGATTGCGAGCTCTTCCACGGCGTCTGGCCCAAGGGCGCGCGCGAACAGGTCTGGATGAGCCACGGCGACCGCGTCACCCGCCTCGCACCCGGCTTCCGTCCCGTCGGCGCCAGCGAGGGCGCGCCCTTCGCCGCCTATGCCGATGACGCCCGCAGGTTCTACGGCCTGATGTTCCACCCGGAGGTCGTGCACACCCCGCACGGCGCAGCCCTGCTGCGCAACTTCACGCACCGCGTGTGCGGCCTGTCCGGCGGCTGGACCATGGCCGGCTTCCGCCAGGCCCAGATCGACCGCATCCGCGCCCAGGTCGGCACCGGCCGCGTGATCTGCGGTCTCTCCGGCGGCGTGGACAGCTCCGTCGCCGCCGTCCTGATCCACGAGGCGATCGGCGACCAGCTCACCTGCATCTTCGTCGACCACGGCCTGCTCCGCCACGGCGAGGCCGACGACGTCGTCACCACCTTCCGTGACCGCTTCAACATCAAGCTGGTCCACCGCGACGCGTCGGAGCTGTTCCTCGGCCAGCTCGACGGCGTCACCGACCCCGAAATCAAGCGCAAAACCATCGGCCGCCTCTTCATCGAGGTCTTCGAGGAAGAAGCCACCAAAATCGGCGGCGCTGACTTCCTCGCCCAAGGCACCCTCTACCCCGACGTCATCGAAAGCGTCAGCTTCACCGGCGGCCCTTCCGTCACCATCAAGTCGCACCACAACGTCGGCGGCCTGCCCGACCGGATGCGCATGCAACTCGTCGAACCCCTCCGCGAACTCTTCAAGGACGAAGTCCGTGTCCTCGGCCGCGAACTCAACATCCCCGAAATCATCGTCGGCCGTCACCCCTTCCCCGGCCCCGGCCTCGCCATCCGCATCCCCGGCGCCATCACCCGCGAAAAAGCCGACCTCCTCCGCCGCGCCGACACCATCTACCTCGAAGAAATCCGCAACGCCGGCCTCTACGACGCCATCTGGCAAGCCTTCGCCGTCCTCCTCCCCGTCCGCACCGTCGGCGTCATGGGAGACGGCCGAACCTACGACATGGCCTGCGCCCTGCGCGCCGTAACCAGCACCGACGGCATGACCGCCGACGTCTACCCCTTCGACATGACCTTCCTAAGCCGCGTCTCCAACCGCATCGTAAACGAAGTCCGCGGCATCAACCGCGTAACCTACGACATCACCAGCAAACCCCCAGGCACCATCGAGTGGGAATGATTCAGGCCTATCCGAACGCCGCCGAGACCACGCCAGATTACGACGCAACCTACTGAAAATAAAAATAAAATCCCCCCATGCCTATCGACATCTATCGGTGGGCATAGATGGCGTTCGGCGGCCTCGCTGACGGGCCTCGCCCCCATTGATCAACCGGAAAAACGAAAGTACCGTCAAGAGCAATGAGGCTCATGACGGTACTTTTTTTGATATAAGACGCTGAAACATAAGCGTTTTCTGTGCTGTCGGCCTCCAAAAACCGCGTGACGGTACTTTTCCGCGAGGAGACCCGAAATGTTGACCGATGCAGCACTTAAGTGTCTGAAACCAAAAGCCAAAATGTACAAGGTATCTGATCGTGACGGCATGTATGTGCGCGTGGCGCCGTCGGGTGCCATCTCGTTCAGGCTTGACTATCGGCTGAACGGCAGGCGGGAGACCGTCTATCTCGGCAGATATGCCCGTGACGGGATATCGCTCGCCAGGGCTCGCGAGTTATGCATCGACGCGCGGCGCGCGATCGCCGACCAGTTGCGACCCAAATGGCCGAAGCTCGCCGCCTTCATCGACGAGAGCGAGACCGATGTCCTCGCCCACATGGACTTCCCCGCACAGCACCGCAGCAAGATCCACAGCACCAACCCGATTGAACGCCTCAACAAGGAGGTCAAGCGCCGCGCCGATGTCGTCGGCATCTTCCCCAACGAGCGCTCGATCATCCGCCTGATCGGTGCAGTGCTGCTCGAGGCCAACGACGAATGGCAACTCCAGCACCGCTACATGCAGACCGAGCCCATGGCCGAACTCATGGCGCCACACATCGACGACGCACAAACCCAGATCGCCACCATGGCCGCATGATCGATGGCCGCCTCTGACTACACTCGAATTTCCACCACGTTGACGGACGTGACCCCGGAGATGCGCCCGATGCCCGTTTCGTAGGTCAATCGACCAGAGTGGTGGCGTGTGGCTGCTAAATTTCCTGAATCTCCGCCCTGGTGGGATACTAGGCCGCGTGGACAAATCGCATCCAGATTTTGATTGCGGCGAGTTTTGCGAATCCGAGGAAGCTCTCGGCGGTATGGTCGTATCTGGTTGCGACGCGCCTGCTTTCCTTCAACCGATTGAAGAATCTTTCGATCCTGTTGCGCATGGCATAGAGGGCGCGGTTGACGGTGTGTTGGACCTTGCGGTTTCGTTTGGTCGGTATCTCGGGGTCGGCACCGCGTGCGCGTAGCTCGCCTCGGATGTCGTCGGTGTCGTAGCCCTTGTCGGCGAGCATGACCTTCGGGTTGCCGGAACCGGCTTCGGCCAGGCGGTGAACGCCGCGCTCGACCGGCGCGCCGCGCGGCTCGTCGAAATGGGCCATGCCAGCGTGAAGGACGGCTTCATTTCCATCCCTCGGCGCACGATCGCCGCGTTGGAGCGCCAGGAGATCGACCGCGTCGGCAAAGAGATGGCCGCCGAGCGCGGGTTGACCTACAGCCCGTCCCAGCCCGGCGAATATGTATCCGGCCGGCTGGCAGGTGTCGCCAATCTCGCCAGCGGGCGCTTCGCCATGATCGAGGACGGACTGGGCTTCCAGCTCGTGCCCTGGCAGCCTGTGCTGGAAAAGCGTCTCGACCAGCACATCAGCGGCGTCCGTCGCGACGACGGCGGGATCGAGTGGAGCTTTACCCGCAAGCGGCAGATCGGACTCGGGCTGTGAAGCGCCTTGATCAATACGGCATTATGCCGTATATGATAGAGCCGAAGGAGGCCCCCATGCCCAAGCCCCAAATGGAAGCCGAGACCGCCCGACTGGAAGCGCGCGTCCCAGTTCAGGTCTATGACCAGATGCAGCGCGCCGCCCGCCTGCGCGGCATGACCCTGACCGGTTATCTCATCTCCACGGCAGGCGAGGACGCCCGCCGCGTCGTCGAGGACGCCGACATCATGCGCCTGGCGCGCGAGGACCAAATCCGCTTCGCCGAGGCGCTGATCAATCCGCCCCAGCCGAACGCGCGGCTGGCTCGCGCGGCGAAGCGCCATGCTGAGCTGATCGAGCGCCGGTGAGCGTCCGCTTCGCCATCGAGCCGCTGGCGAAGGCGCACAAGCGGGCTGACTTCACCTGCGGCAACGACCGGATCGACAGCTATTTCCGTGAGACCGTCTCCCAGGACGTGAAGCGGAAATACGCCACCTGTTTCGTCGCCAGGGAGATCGCGACGGACCGGGTGGCGGGCTTCTACACGCTGTCTTCCAGCAACGTGCCGTTGACCGAGGTTCCCGAGCCGCTGGCGAAGAAACTGCCGCGCTACCCGACCGTCCCGGCGGTGCTGATCGGCTGGCTTGGCCGCCATAGCGACTATGCCGGACAAGGGCTCGGGGAAGCCTTGCTGTTTGACGCCATCAAGACC
>CAIOJO010000061.1 GCA_903858635.1 uncultured Telmatospirillum sp.
ATTGTCGCCGGAACGACGGCGGCCAATGTGGTAGATTTCTTCATGGCGTTGCTCTCCTTTGCGGATTCGACACCCCGAGCCTACAGGCTCAAGGTGAGCAACGCCTGCCCTCCAATTTCAACATCGACCGGGACATCCCCCATTTTGCCGTAGTAGGTCTTCTTGACGTTGCTCTTGCCATAGGTACAGCCGGTGATGGTCATTAGCCCATCGACGAAACAGCCTGCGGCATGGTCGTCACCGGTTTCCACCTGCATGACCAACTCCTTGTCCTGAGAACGCTCTACGCCGAGAGCGTTCATCGCCGCAGCTCCAGCCCGCAATCCCAGCGGCATGGCGGGACATTTGTGTCCGTGGAACTTCAGTCCCAGGTCGAAATATTCGGATGCTTGCATCATGGTGATCTCCATCTGGGGAGGCGCGCTAAGGCGCATCGGCATTCACTCTATGATCGGACTGTTAGGCACGGAGCCAGTCCGCGACCTTGTCCGGCTGAGGAATGCCGCCGGCATGAACCACCTTGCCATCCAGCACAACGCCGGGGGTGCTCATTACCCCGAAGCCCAAGATGGCCGCCATATCGGTGACCTTTTCGATCTCGACGGCGACGCCCAGCGCCTTGGCCTTGTCCTCGATCAGCTTCGCGGTGCTGATGCAGTTCTTGCAACCGGAACCGAGCACTTTGAACGCTTTCATAATCTCCTCCTAACCCAGCACGAAATTGAACAGGTAGCCGACACCGATGAAGGCGACGGCGAGATAGACGGCGAAAAACGCCAGCATCGGCACCTTCAATACCTTGCGCAGGATCATCAGTTCGGGCAGCGAGATGGCGGTGATGCTCATCATCAACGCCAGCACGGTGCCGACCGGCAGGCCCTTGGCCAGCAGCGCCTCGACGATGGGGATCATGCCGGCGGCATTGGAATAGAGCGGTATACCGACCAGGACCGCGAACGGCACGGCGAAGGGATTGTCTGGCCCGGCGATGCGGGCGAAGAACTCCTGTGGCACATAGCCGTGCAGGCCGGCACCGATACCGATGCCGATCAGCACGTACAGCCACACCCGACCGACGATCTCGCGCACCTGCTGCCAGCCGTAGGCCATCCGGCCGCGCAGGCTGTGATCGACCTCCGTCTCCACCACCTGCCCCATGCGGATCTTCCACACATAGTCCTCGACGAAGCGCTCCATCCCCAGGGCGTCGATCGCCAAGCCACCGAGGATTCCGACGGTCATGCCGGTGACGAAGTAGAGCGCGGTGATCTTCCAGCCCAGAAGAGCGGCGAGCATGACCACAGCCACTTCGTTGACCATCGGCGAGGTGATTAGGAAGGTCATGGTTACGCCCATCGGGACCCCGGCCTCCAGCAAGCCGATGAACAATGGCACGGCAGAGCATGAACAGAACGGCGTGGCTGCGCCGAGCAACCCCGCGAGACCATAGGCCGGTGCCTTCCGTCTGCCCGCCAGCATTCGCCGCATCCGTTCCGGCGTCATCATGCTGCGCAGCATGCCGACCGCGAACACGATGACGGTCAGCAGCACGAAGATCTTGGTGACGTCCTCGACGAAGAAGTGGACGGCATCGCCGAGTTTGCTGTCCGCCGTCAGCCCCAGGAGGGAAAAGGCGAACCAATCGGCCAAAAGGGTGAGCCGCTCGTCTGAAGTGGTCCTAGCGGCAGCCGCCGACGTAGCGCGCATCAACCAGATCGTTTCCGGCCTCGCCGATGCCACCCAGCACATCGGCGCCGTCGTCGATCTGATCAAGAACGTCGCCTCTCAGACCAATCTTTTGGCCCTGAACGCCACCATCGAGGCGGCCCGCGCCGGGGAGGCTGGGAAGGGTTTCGCCGTGGTCGCCAATGAGGTGAAGAACCTCGCCAACCAGACGGCCAAGGCAACTGACGAGATCGGTAGCCAGATCAATGCGGTTCGGACCGCGACCACGGATGCTATTGCCGCCATCGGGGGCATTGGCCAAACGATCGACCGGATCAACGAGTCCTCGTCGGCGGTCGCGGCGGCAGTCGAGCAGCAATCGGCCGCCACCCGGGAAATCGCCCGCAATGTGTTCGAGGCCTCGCAGGGGACCAGAGATGTCACGCGCAGCATCGTTCAGGTGAAAGAGGGGGCGACGAAAACCGGAACGACGGCCACGCAGGTGCTGTCCACAGCCGACCATCTGATCAAGCAATCCGAAGCACTGGCCAACGACGTGGGCGATTTCCTTTCGGCGATCAAGAGTGCCGGTGATCGCCGACGCTATGAGCGCATCAAAGTATCCTTATCTGCCGAGCTTCAGGTCGATGGCAGGCGCTCAACAGCGGGGGTTGTGGATGTTTCGCTGGGCGGTGCCCGGCTTGACCGCGACGTGGGCAATTCGCCGGGTACCAGCGTTGAGTTGACAGTGGCCGGATGGCCGACCGTCCGTGGCCGGATCGTCGGGATTGTCGACGGAAACAGCCGCATCCAGTTTGCCCTCGACGCAGGAACCCAGGCCAAACTGAACGGGATCCTAACCTCGCTGGCAGGCCGACCATTGGCCGCATGAAGGAGCCGTCTCGACGCAAGACTGCCCCCACTTCTCGCCGTACGCGCAATCTGCCCGCGGCAAGCCAAGGTCCCGCGCGCGCCAGTCGGCGGTCATGTCGGCAAAACGTAGCGCTTCTCTCGAAACAGACGTAGGCATGCGTCCGCCACATCGGCATCGTAAGCCGTGCCGCGGCCACGTTCGATCTCGACCAGAGCCGTTTCGATACCCAATCCGGGTCGGTAGGGTCGGTGCGAGGACATCGCCTCGACCACGTCCGCCACCGCCATGATCCGGGCCTCAATCAGGATCGCCTCGCCCTGGAGACCTTGCGGGTAGCCGCTACCATCCATGCGCTCATGGTGCTGCAAGGCGACCTGGGCCACGGGCCAAGGGAACTCAACGCCTTTCAAGACATCACAACTTGCCTGGGCGTGGCCCTGAACCAATTGAAACTCGATCGGGCTGAGCTTGCCAGGCTTGGAGAGGATTTCTGACGGAATGATGATCTTGCCGACATCGTGCAGGTGACCCGCGACCTCTAATCCTTCCTGCCGCCCGGCGTCGAACCCGAGTTCGGCACCGATGGCAACGGCGATCTCCGCGACCCGACGTTCGTGCCCTGCGGTGTAGGGATCGCGCATCTCGCTGATGGTCGTGGCCACCTGAACGGTGCTCTTCAGCGCGGTCCTGAGCCGCGCGACGTAACGCCGACTGGCCTCCTCGGCGCGATTCTTGTCAGAGATGTCTTGCAGCATGCCGATCATTGCAGGCCGCCCTTCATGCGTCGCGCAAGCGGCGTTGGCGCCGACCTGGATGGTCGCCCCATCCCATCGCCGAGCTCCAAATTCGAAGGCGACGCTTGTTGTTTTGCCGTCGAGCAGTCGCCCCAAATCCGCCGCGACCTTGTCGCGATCAGCCTCAGTTACCCACCGAAACAGATCGGTACCGATTAATGCGTCCGCCGAGCCCTCACCGACAATCTCGGCACAGCGCGGATTCACATAGACC
This sequence comes from uncultured Telmatospirillum sp., assembly GCA_903858635.1. Taxonomy (GTDB): domain Bacteria; phylum Pseudomonadota; class Alphaproteobacteria; order Rhodospirillales; family Magnetospirillaceae; genus DUZF01. The sequence goes on from CAIOJO010000061.1 coordinate 3,548, forward strand.
AAAACTCCGTCTTGAATGATGAAAATGCCCGCGATCGTTTGTTCGACCAGGCCGTGGAATTTCTCTTCCGCGGCGCGCAAACGCTCCTCCGCCTGCCTGCGCTGCGACTCTCGGGCAAAATTGTCGAGCGCGAAGCTGATGTCCGTCGCCATTTCAATCAGAAGGTCGCGCGCCAATTCGTCGAAGCAATTGGCCATGTCGGCACACAGACTGAAGATGCCGACAACAATACCATTCCTGTGCAATGGCAGTGAGGCCACGGCGCCAATGGCCGCGCGCCCGCCGCGCTCCCGCCAGTGGGCGGTTACCGGGTCGTTGATAAAATCCTGACACCAGAATGGCCGATTCTCGCGGATGGCGGTTCCGGTCGGGCCGCCTCCCAATGGGCTATCGGCATCGACCGAGATATCGATGTTTCTGATAAAGTCGCCGTCATCACCGAAACTGGCAATTGGTCGCACCATGTGGGATTCGGTGTCGATCATGCCGACCCACGCTATCGACATGCCACCCAACTGCACCGCAGCCTGACAGATTTGTGGAAACAACTCTTCCTTGCTCGCACAGTGCACGATCGCCTTATTGCAGTGACTCAGCGCAGAATATAGTTTTGTCTGCCGCTGTATTTTCGCATCGGCGATTTTGCGGTCTGTAATATCACGGATATTACACTGGATCACCCTTATTCTTTCACATTCATAAGCGTTGCTTACGAACTCAACCTCAACGTGCTGTCCCGAGGATGTTCTGAGCGGCAGACCTTCATACCGGACATTCCCCTCCGTTTGAAGTTCGATGAATAGTGTTTTGCACTGCTCAATATCCGCGAACGCGCCCACCTCCCATAATTTTTTACCGAGGAATTCCCCATGCGAATAACCCAGCATTTTTATCAGGTAAGGGTTGACGTCTTCGATTTGGGCCGTATCAGCATTAAGAAGCAGGATTCCATCTAGGGCCGTTTCAAAAAGTCGGCGGTAACGGCTTTCGGAAATCCGCAATGCTTCGCGCGCGAAATCACTCAGGTCATCAGGCGCGCGTGCCATGGCATGGGGCGGGATTCGCATTTATCAGACACATCCCTTCACCAGCTATGGGTCGACAGAAACCAACGAGTGGGCCAACTGCGACAGCGCTTTCTGACGGTTTTCGGTGGTGAAGTTCGAGAGTTGCGAGTCAACTCTAGGCGACTGCGCCGCCGGAGTGAGAGGTCTGGAGTGCCCAGGTCGTCCAGCTTATCGAGGAAATAGCCGACAGGCACCGCTAGGACTTGCGCGACTAGACACAACCGTCCCGCTGAGATGCGGTTATTATTATCGTTCTGCATGGTTGCTTCCGCTAGGCATATTATTAACTGTATCAGCATTCCTTCGCCAGGTTATACGCGTATAAGCAACAAGTCAATAATTACCGATGTCTTGTTTTGTTATAATTGGTCCGCCTAGGGACCGGATATTTTCGCGGCGCCTTCGTGATCGTTAAAGGGTTAGCTGGTTCGCTTCATTCTGGCGGCCAATGTAGCGCCGAAAAGTGCCGTGATCACCGTTACGTTTGGCATCTTTCCAATCTGGTAGCTCCCGACAACATCACTGCCGTTCAGCTCGGCGTCGCCCGCAGCACCATCCAGGACTATGTGGCAAGGATTTCAGCGGCGGGTTTGACCTGGCCGATGCCCGATGACATCACCGACTCGATGCTCAACGAGCGTCTGTTCGGGCGGCCCAGCACCCAAACGGGCCTTCGCCGCCGAGTCGAGCCGGATTGGGCGGCGCTGGTGCGCGAGATGAAACGGCCCAGTGTCGATTTGCAGATTTTGTGGGGGGAATACCGGGCAATCCATCCGGAAGGCTATGGCTACAGCCGTTTCTGCGAACTCTATCGGGAGTTCGAGCGGCGGCTGACGCCGACCATGCGCCAGAGCCATGTGGCGGGCGACAAGGTGTTCGTCGACTATTCCGGCAAGACGATCGACATCGTCGACCCGGCCACCGGCGAGGTGATGTCGGCGGAATTGTTCGTCGGCGTGCTCGGCGCCTCCAGCTACACCTATGCCGAGGCGACCTGGAGCCAGAAGCTGCCGGATTGGATCGGTGCCCATGTCCGCATGTTCGCGCATTTTGGCTCAGTCACCCGGCTGGTGGTGCCCGACAACCTCAAATCCGCCGTACACCGCCCGTCGTTCTATGATCCTGAGGTCAACCAGACCTACGGCCGCATGGCCGACCACTATGGCATCGGCATTCTCCCGGCACGGCCATACAAACCGCGCGACAAGGCCAAGGTTGAGGCAGGGGTCAGGGTGGCCCAGTCCTACGTTCTCGGCCGCCTGCGCAATGTAACCTTCTTCTCGCTGGCCGAATGCAACCAGGCCATCGCCGCGGCGCTGGAGCAGATCAACAGCCGGGTCATGCGCAAGCTGGGCCTCAGCCGCCGTGACCTCTTCCTTGATGTCGAGCTTCCGGCGATGCGACCGCTGCCCGCGACGCCCTATGAATACGCCGAGTGGAAGAAGGCCAGGGTCCACCAGGACTATCATGTCGAGATCGACGGCTTCTATTACTCGGTCCCCCACAGCCTGATCAGCGAGGAGGTCGAGGCCCGCATCACCGTCAACGGGGTCGAGCTGTTCCACCGCGGCCAGCGTATCGCCGTGCATATCCGCCTTTACGGCAACGGCAATCGCCACGTCACTCATGACGACCACATGCCGAGCCACCATCGATTCTACTCCGGCTGGAGCGAAGCGCGCTTCCGACGCAGTGCCGCCGCCATCGGCCCCAACGCCGAGGCGCTCATCGTCGCGGTGATGGGCCGCCGAAAACATCCCGAGCAGGGCTTCCGCTCCTGCCTCGGCATCTTGAAGCGGCTGCGCGGCATCGACCGCGACCGCGCTGAGGCAGCATGCGCTCGAGCCATGGAGATCGGCGCCCTGTCGTCGAAGAGCCTTGGCTCCATCCTCGACAACAACCTCGATCGCAAGCCGCCGGAGCCGTTGTCGACCGCCGATCTTCCGCTATTCCACGCCAACATCCGCGGCAGCGGCTACTACCACTGAGGAGCAACTCGATGCTGACCCATCCCACCCTGGAGACCCTCCACGCCCTTGGTCTGCATGGCTGCGCCAAAGGCTTCAAGGACTTGGAGGCCGATCCGGCCGCCGCTTCCCTGACCCACGCCGACTGGTTGGCGCTGATTCTCGATCACGAGGTGACGCTGCGTCGCCAGAAGCGCTTCGAGGCGCGCGCCGGGCGCGCCAAGCTGCGCCAAGCCGCCGTTGTCGAGGACGTTGATTACCTAGCCGTGCGCGGCCTCGACCGCACCCTCTTCCTCAAGCTGGCCGCATGCCAATGGATACGCGATCACCGCCACGTGATCTTTACCGGAAAAACTGGTGTCGGAAAAAGTTGGTTGGCTTGTGCGCTCGGCCACAAGGCGTGCCGGGAGGACTTCTCGGTCCTCTATCAGAGAGCCCCGCGCATGTTCGCAGCCCTCGATCTGGCCCGCGGCGATGGTCGCTATGCCAAGTTGCTGGCCAGCCTCGCCCGGCCCGACCTGCTGATCATCGACGACTGGGGGCCCCAGATGATAACGGCCGATCATCGCCGCGATCTGATGGAAATCGTCGAGGACCGCTACGATCGCGGTTCCCTGTTGATCACCAGCCAGGTTCCGGTCAACCGCTGGCATGAAATCATCGGCGATCCCACCCTGGCCGACGCGATCCTCGACCGTATCGTGCATGCGGCCTATCGCATCGACCTCGACGGCGAATCCCTGCGCAAACCTCAGCCCGGAGAGGAGCTGGCGTAACTGCCGGGGCGGCAAGCAGTCGCCCCCGCTTCTCACAGGCCCCACCCAGGGGCGCCGCTGCGTCAGCTTCTGAACGAGCACTCCGCTGCGCCCCTGGGACACCGCCCATGAAAAGCAGGGACGACCGCACCCAAGCATCACAACCTTGACTGGAAACCCGTCACCATGAGATGACGTCATCGACCTGCTGGGAAGGCACCCTCCGCCTGGCCGAAATCAGATCGGTACAGGTGGCCGGAAACGGATCGGAATGGGTGGCCGGATTCGAATCGGAATCCCTGGCCGGATAAATCGGAATCCGCACATGGCCGTCAGGCGACCAGACGATGCCGATCCAGGTTGAGCGGGCGCCTGGCAATGGGCACGGCGGCGGCGCGATTCCACAGGAAGTCCCCCGATAGTCCGATATGCTCCCAGCTCACCGGCGAGGTGTTGGCCAACAATTCGTCTGTGAAGCGTTCGCCGGTCGCGCGGAGGTGCGCGACCGCGTCGGCCAGGTAGGTCGAGTTCTAGTAGACGATTCCCGCGATGAGCAGGTTCAGCCCCGAGGCCCGGTATTGCTGGGCATCAACACCGCGATCGGCGATCCGGCCCTGCTTGAAGGTGCATATCGCTTGGGTGAGGGCATGACGTTGCTCGCCCTTGTTCAGTCCGACATGGCAGCGCCGACGCAGTTCCGGGCTCTCCAGCCAATCGAGCATGAATAGGGTCCGGCTCGATGCGCCCATTTCCTGGAGGGCCAAGTCGAGCTGATTCTGCCGCTCGTAGGCTGCCAATTTCTTCAGCATCACCGATGGCGCGACGGTCCCGGCTTTCAATGAGGCCACCAACTGCACCACCTCATTCCAATGCTCGCGGATGACATCGACCTTGATCCGCCGCCCGAATAGAGACTGGAGCCCAGGATACGTTGTCAGGGGTTCGATGCAGGCTAGCTTCCGATCCGGGAAGTCCCGGAGGCGGGGACAGAAGCGGAAGCCGAGCAGGGCACACAGGATGAAGACGTGATCCGACACGCCGCCCGTATCCACGAAATGGGTGTCGATTTTCAGGCTGGTCCCATGGTGCGTCTCGAACAGGCTGGTGCCATCAAGGTCTTCACCGACGTGCGCTCGGGCAAGTCGATGGATCGGCCTGGATTGGAGGCCCTTCTCGCCTATGCGCGCAAGGGGGACACGCTCGCGGTGGTTCGCCTTGACCGCCTCGGCCGGTCGCTCACCGAAATTGCTGGCGACGGTGGCGATGCTTGGCCAACGCGGCATTGCCCTGCTCAGCCTCGAAGAGAAGATCGACACGTCATCGGCCGCGGGCGAGTTGATTTTCCATGTGTTCGGCGCCATTGCCCACTTTGAGCGCCGGCTGATTGCCGAGCGCACCAAGGATGGCATTGTCGCCGCCCGTGCCCGCGGCAAAAATCCGGGCCGTCAGCCAATGGATCAGGACAAGGTCGCCGCTGCACTGAAACTGGTGGAGGCCGGCCTGTCGCCGACAGAGGCCGCAAAGCAAGTGGGTCTCGGTCGATCTTCGGTCTACCGCGAGATGGCGAGGACCGGCACCCGAAGAACAGAGCGATCAGCCTGAGGAGCCTTGTGCCACAAGGGCCGCTCCCGCCGAATGTCGGCTGTCGAGGGGACAGCGGCCAGATGCCGCCTCAGGGCCGATCGGCTGGACCTGCCCCGAATGGGCCGATGGCGGGTGCTTCGCTGGGAGACTGCTGAAATCATATAGCGGCCATCCGGGCGAACGGCGGGTCGGGCGGGGCGCGACACGCACGGCCATGACTTCTCCTTTTTTATTAGAGAAGCAACTATACAGTACAAATAAGGGGATGGCTAAGGGGCGGGGTGCCATTTCCTTCCTATAATGAGATTTCGGATAGTGAGAACCGGCATAAATACGTAAGATAGCGCAATAAACAATGGGATAGGGCCATCAAAATAATATAAAATAGCAGATGTTGTGAAAATGGGGAAAATAATTCCCCACATGACAGCCTGCAGAACCCCCACGATGGTAATTGCTCACCCCCTCGTGACGGCG
>CAIOJO010000062.1 GCA_903858635.1 uncultured Telmatospirillum sp.
AACCCTGCGAGCCGCCCTGCTGGCCCATCAGGCCAAGCATTCCATCAACCCCGATCTTGAACAGCACGCCAAGGCCGCGTAGCCTGTTCAGACCGTGACGCCTGCCGAGCGAATTTCAACACGGCTCGGGACAATCCCCCGTTCTGATCGATGATCTGGTAGCCGGTCATCGACAAGAGATTGGGGTCGGCCACCGAGAACAGGCTGTCCACCCGAACGCTCTGCCCAAGATGGGCCGACAGCGAATAGGGAGTTACCACCGGCGGGGCAAATGCCGTCGGGATCGGATTGGCCGGCGTCGTCGGTGACGCCAGCCGCAGAATGACCACCGTGTCGCCAATGGCGCTATAGCTTGCGTCGTCGACCGAATGTTCGCCTTGGATGACGATATCCGTCGCCGTCCCGTCATTGGCCGAAGGACCGCTGTTGTCGACCCACAAGGCGGCATGTCCGCTGCCCGAGGTGACCGTCGCGATATGGGCTTTGCCGCCCAGCAGGCCCAGTTCGACGATGTCGCCCGGTTGCAGCAAGGCGCGCCAGTCGCCGACCTGTTTGGCGCCATCGAATTGAACCTGCCACTGGCCGTTGCCGGTGATGTTGGCCGGGTCGAGGACGGCGCTGTCGACCGGCAACGAGGCACCGGCGGCGGTGGCGATGTTGCTGGTGAGCAGCCAACATCCCTCGCTGTTCCACACCTTGCCGATGAAACTCTTGGCCAGAGCGGCGATTTCTTGCGGGGTCGCACTATTGGGGGTCGGATCGACATAGTCGGTGCGGGTGACCACCCCGAGATCGCCATAATGTTGCCAGGCCGGATCGATCCAGGCGTCGTTGAACCTGGCCCCGGCGCTATTGATGGCAAACAGGCTGAGGTAGACGCTGCGATAATTCTGATCCGAACTGGTGAATTGGAAGACGTTCAGCGATTCGCCGGTGTCGCGCTCGACATAGTTGCCATTGACATAGTCAAAATAGAGGGTGGTCGGCCGATATTGTGTTCCGGCGCTGATCTGCCCGCCTTGCGGCGAAGAGAAATGGCCGTAGTCATAGCTCTGAACACCGGAGTAGACGTCGCGGTCATAGGCGCGGATGGCCAGCGTCGCGGGCGCCGGCAGGCCTGCATCGATCGAGATCAGCGACGCCAGCGAATATGTCTGATTGCCCGAGGATAACAGGGCGGATTCACTGAATTGGACGACTGACATGCCCCCCTCCGACCCACGCACCGACAGGCTTGAGTCTTGAAGCGATCGGAGATCGCAAGGGTTCGCAACCAGGGACCCCCATCCCTAGTTTATATACTGTCTGTTTTTGTCAGAAAGCAAGTGGAACTCGCCACAGATCGATTTCTATGTGGTTACGCCTCGGACAATCGAGGGAGGCACTTACTGGGTTTGAAAAATTATCGTCAGCTGTGCAGACAAAATATAATGTAAACTGAGTGTTTAATTTAGATATTGCAGCATGTGTGCCATGTAAATCCGCTATTTATCAAAAACAAATTATCCGCTAATTCAGTAGAAGCTCAGATTATTGAAGAGCGAGGTCAATTCCTATTCCGGCCGAACCGCAAGCTGACCCCGGGGCCGAAGCCGGTAGGCCTATTCTCGAAGACGATGCCCGCCGCCTCGAGGGTCGAACGGATGGCCGCCAGGTTGATCGCGGCGCATTGCCGGCCGCCAAGCTCGAAGTCGTTGATGGCGCTGACGCTGACCCCCGAGGCCGCGGCAAGATCGGCCAATCGCCACTGGATCAGTGCGCGTGCGGCGCGACATTGGGCAGCTGAGATGGTGCGGGCGAGGTTATCTGGCATGGCGGAATCGCGGTGAGATACACCCGACGACCCGCCCAGGTCAACAACCTCGGTCCGACGACGATAATGATTTCTCGACTCTCAGATGAACATGCCGCCCGAGGCTTCGATGCGCTGAGCGTTCACCCAACCGCAATCATCCGCAAGCAGCGCGGCGATGACCCCACCAATGTCGTCGGGCAAGCCAACCCGACCGAGGGCGGTCTGCGAGGCGAGCAAGGCGTTGACCTGGGCGTTGTCGCGCACCGTTCCGCCACCGAAATCGGTCTCGATGGCACCGGGCGCCACCACATTGACGGCGATCCGGCGGGGCCCCAGTTCCTTGGCCAGGTAACGGGTCAACACCTCGATGGCGCCCTTCATCGACGCGTATGCGGAAAAGCCGGGCAACGAGAACCGCGCCAGCCCGGACGACAGATTGACGATGCGGCCGCCATCGGCAATCAGCGGCAACAGGGTCTGGGTGAGGAAGAACACACCTTTGAAATGGATGTTCATCAGCTGGTCGAACTGCGCCTCGGTAGTTTCGGCGAATGGGGCGTTGACGCCAATGCCGGCGTTGTTGACCAGGAAATCGAACTGCTCGCGCTGCCACCGGCTCTGTAGCGCCGCCTTTACCGCGCCGGCGAAATCGCCGAACCGGGCGACCTTCGCCGTATCCAGGGGCAACGCCACGGCATGTCGGCCAAGACCTTCGATTTCGGCGATCACCGCCTCGGCCTCGGCCTGTTTGCTATGATAGGTGAGAATGACGTCGACGCCTTTGGCGGCCAAGTGGAGGGCGGTGTTCTTGCCCAGGCCGCGGCTGCCGCCGGTAATGACGGCAATTTTAGCGCTCATGGTCCGCTCCGTTCTTGTCCACGCGAGGGCCCGTCAGCAATCGGGCTTGGGCAGTGGCTCCAATTGCTGGAGCGTCCCTTTCAGGCTGAAATTCCCGAAGGACTGGACCACCTCGTCGGCAACGCCGTTCAGGTAATAGCGCAACGCCACCTCGTAATCCGGGGTGGGATCGTTGCCGGCCTGCAGGAAGAAGGCCATCTGCATGTGCCAGGAGGGCGCCGACAGCAGGGCCGCATTGACCGCCGGATTGGCCACCGCCGGACTGGCATTGGCATTGGCCACCACCGGCTTGCCGATCACCGCGTTGACGTCGAAGGCGCCATCGGTGCCGGTTCCGTCGAACAGGATGCGCTCCAGGCTGTGCGCCCCCTTTTGCGCCGCTTCCAACAGGCGGATGGTGTGCTCGGTGGGGAATAGGGTGCCCTTGGGCAAGCGGATGGTCTTCGGCTCGGGCAAGGTGAATTTGGCCAGACCGCCCTTCCCCTGACCGTCGAGATTGGCCACGCCATCGATTTCCTCGCTGACCACGCCATCCCGCGTGCTGCGTACCCGGAAGTGGTAATGCAGCCCGTCCTTCGATTCCCAGGTGACGAAATCCCAGGTGGTGGCCACCGGGGCGCCTTCGTTATAGGCGAACGACAGCACGGTCTTGTTCTCGACCGTCCAGCCGTCGCAGGAATCGCCGAACTTGTAAGTCATGGCGCCCGAGGCGCCGGTCACTCCGCCGCCCAGCTTGGTCGAATTGAGCGACATGGCATAAACCGCCCGGTGCGGGGCCAAGTCCGACCCGATGGGTGCGGCCACGGCGACGGTGCCGCCGGCGGCCAAGGCCACAATCGCGACAGCCGAAATCAAACCGGCGGACCCCACCTTCATCCTCGACCTCCCAGCCGATCAACACCCGGAAAACGAGCGGCGTCATTATACAGACTTGATCTCTCAGCGATAGTACCGCCAGGCCCGGTCGGCCCCCCCCTCCTTCCGAGGTATAAGCCGGACAGTTTTGCCGAGTTCTGGGCAAGTCTTGCCCAGCGGTCGACCCCTGCGGCACGGCGCCCCCCGGCAAAGCCTTGTCCGGTCTTGCCGGGGGCATTGGCACAAAGTTTGCCGGGTGTTCCACCCCAGGCTTCGATTCTTTGCCTGCGGCCCCAGGTGAAAAGTATGAAGTTCGACCACCTCTTCCTCCGCAGCGATCCCGATCGGTCTTGGCGAGAGCGCAAGGAGCCGCGCCTGCGCGCCACCGGCCGGGCCCTGGTGCCGACGGTTGCGCCGGTCGCGGAACAGGACGAGGCGATCCTGCCACCGCTGCGCGGCACCACCGTCGAGGTGCGGCGGATGTCGCCGCGGCAAATGGCCGAATGGGCCTATGAATTGTATCTAAGTGGCGCCCTGACCTGGGAAGAGTATTGCATTGCCGGCTTTCCCGCCGAGCTCCATCCCGAATACAACCGCACCATCGGCGCCCTGACCGGCGTCTCCGCACAGCCCGATTGGCCACGCGACATGGTCAGGGAATGGGAGGAACGGCTGGCCTTCGCCCGCCGTCACCACACCACCGTTGGCGCCGACGTGCGGCGCACCGAAAAGATCGTCCGCCTGCTGTATCGCCACGCCGGTGTGGAGCCGGCGCGCCGCGCCTGACGAAAGCTGGCTAACGCTCGGCCGGTTGCGAACACACCAGACCGGACAGCTCGTAGCCGGCCGCCGCCAGTTCGCGGGCCGGTTCGAGTTCGACCTTGCGATCCGGCAGCAGGGTGCTCACCGCTTCCAGCGCAATATCGTCGCAGGACTGTTCGAAGGCCGGAAGCACGATATGACGCCGCGTCACCACGCAGGCGGTCAAGGCCGCCGGCGGGTCGCCGGCGCGGCGCCGCGGCTGCGGCACCGCCGCCACGGTGAAGCCGGCATTCTGCAGCCGCATGACATTCTCCCGCAGCGGCAGGTAATTGGGGTCGGCGGCGTCGATCTCCACCATGGCCATGGCGACCCCGGGCGCCAGACAGCGCGCCACCGCGCCCACCGGTGCGGCCGGGCCGGCCTGGCCGCTGTCCAACCATACCACCCGCTCGGTCCCGGTAAGGTCGCGCAGCCAGGCCGCCACCTCGTCCTCGGCGCCGGCCGCCAGCAGGGAGCGGCTGGCCAGCAGCAGGCCGGTGCCGTCGGCCTCCAGCCAATCGGGGCGCAGCCAGGCCGGCGCGTCGAACGCCGGGCAGCCAAGATGGTCGATGATCGATTCGGCCTCGCCCGAAGCGGGTCGCAGGGCCGCCACCTGGCCGTCGTCCGGTCGCCTCAGGAACAATGGGGCCGAGGGCTTCAGACGGGCTCCGGTGGGGGCTGCCTGCATGGCCGTCACGCCTGGCGGGCAACGCAGCGAGACTTCGGCCAATTCGGCCGATCTGGCCAGGATCGTCACCGGGGCCTGCTCGCTCAGCAAGGCCGCCAGGGCGAGGACGGTATCGCGCACGACCGGCGGTTCCCCGCGTTGCGGCCAAGCCAGCCAGTGTCGGGCCGCCGCCGCGGAGTCGGGAACCAGACGAAAGCCTTGCGCAGCGGGTGTCGCGCCACGGTCCATGCCGCCACCTCCCTGGTTGCCCCGGTTTAGTGCGGAGCCTGCTCCTTCTCGGCAGCGCCGCCCTCGACGGCCGGCTTTTTCGGCTTCGGGAGATCCAGCTTGATGTGGAGTTCCTTCAACCGCTCCGGCGTCACATCGGTGGGCGCCTGCATCAGCAGATCCTGGGCCTGCTGGTTCATCGGAAAGAGAATGACCTCGCGGATATTCGGCTCATCGGCCAGGAGCATGACAATACGATCGATGCCCGGGGCCGACCCGCCATGGGGCGGCGCGCCGAAGCGGAAGGCGCTCAGCATGCCGCCGAACCGGTGCTCCACCTCTTCCGGCGGATAGCCGGCGATGGCGAAAGCCTTCAGCATGATGTCGGGACGATGGTTACGAATCGCCCCCGAAGAGAGTTCCACCCCATTGCACACGATGTCGTACTGATAGGCCTTGATGTCCAGAGGATCCATGTCCTGCAGGGCTTCCATGCCGCCCTGCGGCATCGAGAACGGGTTGTGCGAGAACTCGATGAGGCCGGTATCCTCGTTCCGCTCGTACATCGGGAAGTCGACCGTCCAGCAGAAGCGGAACACGTCCTGTTCCAACAGCTCCAATTCCGCGCAGATGCGGGTCCGCACCGTGCCGGCGAACTTCTGGGCAATTTCCTTCTTGTCGCAAACGAAGAAGACGGCGTCGCCGTCCTTGGCGCCGACCGCCTGGCGGATGGCCTCGATGCGGGCCGGTTCGAGATTCTTGGCGATCGGACCTTTGGCGCCTTCGGCGGCGAAGACGATGTAGCCCAGGCCGCCCGCCCCCTGCTCGCGGGCCCAGTCGTTCAGCTTGTCGAAGAAGCTGCGCGGCCGGTCGGCTGCCCCCGTCGCCGGGATGGCGCGGACGACCGCGCTCTTGCCGTCGATCGCCTTGGCGAAGATGCCGAAGTTCGAGCCGCGAAAGGCCTCGGTGACATCGGCGATGAGCAGCGGATTGCGCAGGTCGGGCTTGTCCGAACCGTATTTCAGCATGGCGTCGTCATAGGTGATGCGCGGGAACGGCGCCGGCGTCACCGGACGGCCGCCGCCGAACTCCTCGAACACCCCCTGCAGCACCGGCTCGATGGCGGCGAACACATCGTCCTGGGTGACGAAGCTCATCTCGAAGTCGAGCTGATAGAATTCGCCGGGCGAACGGTCGGCCCGCCCGTCCTCGTCGCGAAAGCAGGGCGCGATCTGGAAATAACGGTCGAACCCGGCCACCATCAACAATTGCTTGAACTGCTGCGGCGCCTGCGGCAACGCATAGAACCTGCCGGGATGAATGCGGCTCGGCACCAGATAGTCGCGGGCCCCTTCGGGGCTCGACGCGGTCAGGATCGGCGTCTGGTATTCGACGAAGTCCTGTTCCTGCATGCGCCGCCGCAACGAGGCGATGACCTTGCTGCGCAGCAGCATATTGGCATGCACCTTTTCCCGGCGCAGATCGAGATAGCGGTAGCGCAGGCGCATTTCCTCGGGAAATTCCTGCTCGCCGGCAACCTGCATGGGCAACACGTCGGCTGTCGACTGCAGCTCGGCCGCTTCGACCTGCAGCTCGATCTCGCCGGTGGCCAGCTTCGCGTTGAGGGTCTCGGGGCTGCGATTGACCACCTTTCCGGTGACCGTCAGCACGCTCTCCGGCCGGGCCGATTCCAGCAGCGTGAAGATCGGGCTGGAGACGTCGACCACGCATTGCGTGACGCCATAATGGTCGCGCAGATCGACGAACAGCAGGTTGCCGTGGTCACGCTTGCGGTGCACCCAGCCTGAAAGGCGCGCCGCCGCGCCGGAATCCTGGCTGCGCAGTTGGCCGCAGGTATGGGTTCTATAACGGTGCATGGTGTCATTCCCCGGAGTTCCATCGCCGCCCGTGTCAGGGGCAAGAGCAGCGGGGCACCTTGCCGCGGGCGGCCGTCAAGAAAACGGAAGGAGCACATGGGCGCCCTGCTTTGTCAAGGCGCCATGTGAGGCCGGCAACCGGTCTCCGGACCTTCAGCGGGGGCAGTTGCGTTGCAATATGTTACGTTATAACATTACATGTTCCCCCGTGAGGTCACGAGCCAAACATCTGTTCCATGGAGAACCGACATGTGGAAAACCTTCAAATCGATAGCCCTGGCCGCTGTCACCACGGTTGCCATGGCCGGCACGCCCCAGGCCGCCGAACCGGTGAAGGTGGTGGCCACCTTCAGCATTCTCGGGGACATGGTAAAGCAGGTGGGTGGCGACGCCGTCCAAGTCGTCACGCTGGTGGCGCCGGGTGGCGATGCCCACACCTACCAACCGGCTCCGAGCGACGCCAAGGCACTCGCCAACGCCAATCTGGTGGTGGTCAACGGCCTGCACATGGAGGGCTGGCTTGACCGGCTGATCATGGCCTCGGGCACCAAGGCGCCGATCGCCGTCGCCAGCAAGGGTGTCAAGCCGCAAACCATGGAAGAGGAAGAGGGCGGCGCGGGGAAAGTCGTCACCGATCCGCATGCCTGGCAGGATTTGGCCAATGGCCAGCTTTACGTCAGCAATATCGCCGATGCCCTGGCCAAGGTGGATCCGGCCAACGCCGCCGGCTATCGCCAGAGGGCCGAGACGTATCGCGGCGACCTGAAGGCATTGGACGCCTGGGTGCGCCAGCAAATCGGCCAGGTTCCCGCAGCAAAACGCAAGATCATCACCTCGCACGACGCCTTCGGCTATTTCGGCCGGGCCTATGGGGTGACCTTCCTCGCTCCGGTCGGCATCAGCACTGAGAGCGAACCCACCGCGGCCGGGCTGGGCCAACTCTCCAACCAAATCAAGAAAGAGCACATCAAAGCCCTGTTCATCGAGAACATGACCGATCCCCGGCTGATCGAGACGTTGGCCAGGGAAAGCGGTGCGGTTGTGGGCGGCACCGTCTATTCGGATTCCCTATCCGAAGCCGGTGGTCCCGCCGACACCTACGTCAAGATGTTCCGCCACAATGTCCCCGCCTTCGTCGCCGCGATGCAGAAGAACTGAGCCGGAAGGCCGCGGTTCGCCGACGCGCTCGGCGGGAACCCGAATGGCCCGACAGGCGGGCGAATTATTTTGCAGTCAACGCAATGTTATAACGTATCGCCTAGGAGATTTCCCATGAGGCTCAATGCGATGGTGGCCGGCCTTGCCCTTACGCTGGCCTGGGTGCAGCAGGCTGCGGCCCAGTCGGCCACTGTCGAGGGAATTGTCCATGACTCCCTGGGGCGACCGATCACCGATGCCAGCATCGTGCTCGAAGCCAGCGACGGCAAGCGGCTCGCCACCACAACCGGCGATGCGGCTGGACATTTTGTCCTCCATGGAATTGCCCCCGGAACCTACGCGGTGACGGCCAGCAAGGCCGACTATGACACGGGAACATCGATCGTCACGGCCGGCCAGGCGAGCACAGGCACGATCGAACTGGTGTTGACGGCGCATGCCGCGCTCAACATGGCGGTGGTCGCCAAGCAACTCGACGAGGCGCGCAACAATTTGTCGCCGCAGACCGGCACCAGCGCCTACGCCATCGACAGCAAAGCCATCCAGGAAATGCCGCAGGGCGCCAACACCTCGTTCAACCAAGTGTTGGAGCAAGCGCCCGGCGTCGCCCAGGATTCCTTCGGCCAGGTGCATGTGCGGGGCGAGCACGCCAACCTGCAATATCGCATCAACGGCATCTTATTGCCGGAAGGCATCAGCGGTTTCGGGCAGGTGCTGGATTCCCGCATCGTCGACCGGGCGCAATTGTTGACTGGCGTCCTGCCCGCTCAATATGGCTATCGCACCGCCGGGGTGGTCGATATCCAGACCAAGAGCGGCGCCTTCGAGCAGGCCGGCGTGGCCGATTTCTACGGCGGCAGCAACAGCACGATACAGCCGTCGGTACAGTATGGCGGCAGCCAGGGCGGATTGAACTATTTTGTCACCGGCAACTATCTGACCGATAACCAGGGGATCGAACCTCCAACCTCCGCCCTCCACCCGCTGCACGACCATACCGACCAGGGAAAGGGCTTCGGCTACTTCTCCTATCTGCTCAATCCCGCCAACCGTCTCAACGTCATCCTCGGCAGCTCGATCGGTCAGTTCCAGATTCCCGACAATCCCGGCCAGGCCCCCACCTTCACGGTCGATGGCGCCGCCATCGTTCCATCCGCCCAAATCAACGAACGCCAGCGCGAGGAAAACCAATACGGCACCGTCGCCCTGCAAGGCACCAGCGGTGATTGGGGCTACCAGCTTGCCCCTTATGCCCGGTATTCCCGGCTGCATTTCAGCCCCGATCCGATCGGCGACCTGGAATACAACGGCGTCGCCTCGGACGTGCAGCGCACCAATTTTGCCACCGGCCTGCAAGGGGACGGCAGCTATCGCCTGAACGACTGGCACACCCTGCGTACGGGGATTGAGGTGCAGCACGAACATGCGGCGGCCGACAACAGCTCGAGCGTCTTTGCGCTGGACACTGCCGGCAATCCTCTGACCACACCGGAAGCCATCGTCGACGACCAGGCCAAGAACGGCATGCTCTATGGCGTCTATCTACAGGACGAATGGAAACTGACGCCAAAATTGACGATGAACTACGGCGCCCGCTTCGACGCGGTGAACGCCTATATCGACGAGACCCAGTTGAGCCCGCGCCTCGGATTCGTCTATCAGGCCACCCAAGCGACGACCCTGCACGCCGGCTATGCACGTTACTTCACGCCACCGCCGTTGGAACTGGTCGCCCCCACCTCGATCAGCAAGTTCGACAACACCACCGGGGCGGCGGCCATCACCCAGAGCGATCCGGTCAAGGCGGAGCGGTCGCATAACTTCGACATCGGCGTTACCCGCAAGCTGACGGACGAGCTCCAACTGGGCCTCGACGGCTATTACAAACGCGTCCGCAACCTGCTGGACGAGGGCCAGTTCGGCCAAGCCCTGATCTTTACCCCCTTCAACTATGCCCAGGGACGGATTTACGGAACGGAAGCCACGGCCTCCTACATCACGGAAAGGCTGAGCGGCTATCTGAATTTTGCCGCCTCGCGGGCCGTCGGCAAGGACATTATCTCCAGCCAGGTCAGCTTCAGCGACCCGGCCGAATTGGCCTATATCACGGATCATTGGGTGCACCTGGACCACGACCAGCTCTACACCGCCTCGGGCGGCCTGTCCTACCAGGTCGGCAAGGAGACTCGGATCAGCCTGGATGATATCTTCGGCAGCGGGCTGCGACAGGGCTTCGCCAATACCGGGCATTTGTCCTGGTACGATACGGTCAATCTTGGATTGACCCAGCACCTCGGAGTGTTCGACGACAAGGGCGTCAATTTGCGCCTCGCCGTGATCAATCTGTTCGATACAGCCTATGAGCTGCGCAGTGGCACCGGCATCGGTGTCGGCGCTCCGCAGTTCGGTGCGCGGCGCGGGTATTTCGCGGGCTTGAGCAGGGCGTTCTGATGATGGAAGCTCACATCGAATCGGTGGTTGCCGGCCTGCGGGCTGGTGGCATCTTCATTTACCCGCTGTTGGCGGTCGGCCTTGTCGGCATCGCCTGCACCATCGACCGCATCTATGTCTTCATTCATTGCGCGCGATTGCCGGCCGCCCTGGCCGAGCATCTCGCCGATCCGCAGTTCAATTGGGATGGGTTTCGCCAGGTTCTGGTGCAGGCCGTGCCCCGCAGCGGTTATGTCCGCGTCTTCAAGGTGATCGTCGACAATGCCGCCGAGCGCCCGATCTGGTGGATCGAGACCCGAGCCGCCGACGAAGCGTCCGTGATCGAACGCCGCCTCGACCAGGGCCTGTGGATCCTCGAAACCGTGGTGACGGCGGCGCCGCTGCTCGGCCTATTGGGTACCATCTCGGGCATGATCGGCGCCTTCCGCCTGTTCGGGGGCAGCGGCGCGGTCGATCCCGGCGCGGTGACCGGCGGTGTTGCCGAGGCGCTGATCGCCACTGCCATCGGCATCGTGATCGCCTTGCTGGCGCTGGCCGCCTACAACTTCTTCAGTCACCGCCGCGCCGTGGTGCTCGACGAGATGGAACGGCTGGGCACCCGCCTGATCGACCGCATCCGCCTCGAACGCGGAGAGTGCGCATGAAACTGCGGCCGTCCCGTACCCGACGGCGAGGACGCATCGAGATCATCCCGATGATCGATGTGATGTTCTTTCTGCTGGCGACCTTCATGCTGGCTTCGCTGGCCATGCAGAACCTGCATTCAATTCCGGTGAATTTGCCCAAGGGCACCGCCCAGCCGATGCAGGTCGCGCATCCGCTGACCCTCACAGTCACCCGAGACGGTCGGCTGTCGCTCAACGAGGACGCGGTGACGTTGGAGGGATTGGCGGACGCCGTCCGCCCTCGGCTGACCGATGATCGCGCGGTGATCGTCAACGCCGACACCGATGCGCCCAATGGCTTGGTGGTGCAGGCGATGCTTCAGGCGCGGACGGCCGGGGTGGAAAAGTTCCTGTTCGCTGTCCGCCGGAAATGAGCCCGACGGTCAACGGGGAGGCATGGCGACGGTGTGCCGTGGTGGCGATCGGCACGGCCGCGGTCACGGCGGGTATCATGTTCGGTGTCACCCTCGTGCCGTTCCAACATAGGGAGCGCCCCATTCCCGAGACGGTGACGATCGAGGCGGGGCTGGTGGAGTTGCCGACGCCACCACAGCCGACAAGTCCGGCCGCAGAGAGACCCCCGACGCCTGCCGCGCCGCCACAGTCTGAGCCCGAGCCGCAGTCCGTTCCGATCAAGCCGCCAGCCAAACGCGCTGTCCAGAAATCCAAACCGCGTCCGACCGACATTCCGGCGGCACCATCGCGGCCGCAACCGGCGGACGCCGCGGCACCTGCGGCGTTGGCCCATGAGGAGCAGCCCTCGGGCGGCACCGGCGGCGCTCGGGCCATCTTCCAGCCGTCACCGGTGATCCCGTCCGAATTGCGGCGCCATGCCATGAATTTCGTAGCCGTGGTTCGTTTCTCGATCGCCGGCGACGGAAGCGCCTCGGCAGAGTTGGTGGAGGCGACGCCTGTCCCCGAACTCAACCAGGTCCTTCTAGACACATTTCGCCGCTGGCGGTTCTTTCCGGCGATGCAGAACGGCATGCCGGTGTCGTCGACATTGGTCCTGAAGGTCCCCGTCAGAGTTGAATAGGCGCATGCAGATACCGAACCGCTGGCGGATGCATCAGGGCTGGCGCGACGGGTCGGCCTCGGGTGGCGCAAAGGGCAATCGTGGCTCCGCATTCATCGGCGCCACCGCGTTCGGCCCATGGAGGCTAACCGGCCCCTCGGGCGAGAAAGCGGACGGTGGTTCAAGGCGCGAGCGCGGCGCGAGCAGAGAGCCCCCCAGCATCAGCCCGATGGCGATGAGCCAACTTCCGATGATCCGGCCTCCGATGCGAAACCATGGCCGCTCGAACGCGGCCCAGCTAAAGGCAACGGAGGCAACCAGCCAAACTGCCATCGCCGTCGCCGCTTCCGCGAAGCTGTGCTGGTCCGCGCTTGCGGCATCGAGTGTTATGGCAACGCCGAGGATCGACCCGAGGAGGAAGGCCATGGGCAGCAGGATCCACCTACGCCATTGATCGGAAACGGCTAGCGTCAAGCCGGCGACCACCGGGGACAGCGGACCCGTGACCAACAGGATAAGAGC
Organism: uncultured Telmatospirillum sp.; assembly: GCA_903858635.1. Lineage (GTDB taxonomy): Bacteria > Pseudomonadota > Alphaproteobacteria > Rhodospirillales > Magnetospirillaceae > DUZF01. Next base: position 12,893 of record CAIOJO010000062.1, read on the forward strand.
CCAGGATTTCTGTGCATTGCCCGCAACCGAAAGCAGCCAGCTTTCGCTGGGAAGCCCCAGACCGATGCCGAAAATGAACATCACGCCGGCCATGGCAGACCGCCCCCGTCGTGCTTGCCCGAGGGCGCATCCCAAGCCGATGAGCGGGAGGAAGCGCTGATAGGTGAGGCAGATGTAAAGCACCCCACTCTGCCCAGCATTCAATTCTTCCGCCGGCTGGCGATGGATTGCGATGACGATGGCGGCTCCGACGGCAACAAGCAATGGCCCGAGCCAAGAGCTCAGCGGCGCGGGTCGGCGCGGCCGGTCAGGCCGCCAGGAAATAGACCCCTCCCAGCGCGATGACCCCGCCGAGGGCGCGGGCAAGCCGGCCATCCATCGGTTTTTTGAGCCACAACCCGACGCCAATGCCCAACAGGTGGATCAGGCCGGTGGCGATGACAAAACCGACGGCATAATCGGCCGGGTCGGCCGCGCCGGGCAATTCGACGCCATGCGCATAACCGTGACAGATCGCAAAGATCCCGATCAGGACAAGCGCAGCGACCTCGACAGGCCGCCAGGCAAAAGCGATTGCCGAACCGAGGGCAATGATCGACAGTGCGATCCCCAATTCGACACCCGGCAGAGGGATCCCGAGCATGCCGGCGATGCCGCCGGCCACCATGATCAACGGAAAGGTCACTGGGAGTGTCCAGACGGACCGTCCCCCCATTTGTGCGCCCCAGATGCCTACCGCCAGCATCGCCAAGAAATGGTCGGGTCCCTTCAGCGGATGTTCGAAGCCGCTCTCGAAACCGCCGATCGGTCCCTGGGTAATGTGAGCGAGCGCCGCCTCGGGGATGACGATGAGGGCTGAAGCCACTGCGATGGCGGTCCACAAGCATGATATGGACTTCAGCGAAACGGCCCCCGCGCCATCAGCGCCGGTTCTCCGGTCAGGTATCACGCGCACACTCCAACTCCTAGAGCGTTTGGCACACCGCTGAGGTCAAAAGCATGGGCAAGTTGTGACCGTGTGAAAAGTCGCCTGCGACAGCGCTTGCGGGTTAGCCGAGAAGCGGCTGCCCGCAGAACGGACAGAGGGCGGCGGCAAGCACGGCACGTTGTTGGTCGTCGGTCAGCCCCTTTTTTTCCAGCATGGCGTTCAGCTGGACCACAAGATCACGGTGTCGCACCAGTTCGCGGCAGGCCAAATCATTAGCCTGATCGCATTTGCGCTCGGTGAACGCGCGTGCCGGCGCGGTCAAAGCCATAAAGCCGAGCGAGCTCAACATGGTGGTCGACAGGAAGCGACGGCGGTTCATGGCGCACCTCGGGAACGAACCGGATAAACCTGGCCCGCATTTGTGGCAGAACTACGGCGGCGCGCTCAGTGCAACGGGCGCCCGATCTTCTGCCGGTCGGGCAGCCGCGCGGACTGCTCCAGTTTAGCCACCTGGTGCAGAAGTTTGGTCATTTCCGCGGCCGGCAGGCGCTTAGTTTGCTCGTTGAGGAGGCTCAATGGGTCCACAGGGTCGCCGGCCTTGAAGACCTCCCAGTAGAGATGTGGGCCGGTGGCCAGTCCGCTTTCGCCTACAAACCCGATCTGCTGGCCGCGGGCGACGCGCTGCCCCACCCTCAGCCGCTTCGCAAACCCGTTGAGATGCGCATAGACCGACTCGATGGGGATGTCCCGGTCGATGTTGAAATTGGAGGGCAGGCGTTGCTCACCTTGAGCCTGTAGGCTCGGGGTGTCGAATCCGCAAAGGAGAGCAACGCCATGAAGAAATCTACCACATTGGCCGCCGTCGTTCCGGCGACAATC
>CAIOJO010000063.1 GCA_903858635.1 uncultured Telmatospirillum sp.
GATTGCCGGGTCAAGCCCGGCAATGACGAACAGAAAGAGTGATCTGGTCCAATCGCATCCCGTTATAGACGAGATCGACCTTAGATCATATATCGGTCGAAATGAATACCGTCTCGATCGGCAGATAGTATTCATAGCCAGCCAGGAAGACCTCCATCTTTTTGTAAAGGTCGAGATCATTCCTCAATTGGGCAATATGCTTGTTGAGTTCTTCCTCGCGCCCCAGCAATAGGGAGCGCAGGACGTTATCCCCTTCCTTCGCCTGGATGCGGTTGGCAGCCACGGAAATCTTGGCAACCAGCTGTTCGTTCGCCACAATCCCGTCGGCGGTCCCCTTGATATGATCGCTGACGGTGCGTCGCAGGATCGCCAGCACGTCCTGGTGGAGCGGCGCCCTGACGCCGTCGATTACCTTGACCAGCAGGTCGCCCAGCGCCGTGTACATTTGCGCCAGCTCGCGCCGTGCCGCCGAATCGTCCTCGGCGATCTCGCCGGTGGTATCGTACAGGTGGCGCCGTACCGGATCCGTCAGAACGTCATGGGCCAACTTCAATAGACGGAAGGCGTCGGGGTCGCCGCCGGCATCCGGATGCAGCGTCTTCGCCTTGCGCCGATAGGCCGCCTGGACCATCGCCGCGGTGGCCTGGCGCGACACCTCGAGCAGCTGGTAGGGATCAAGCGGTGGCATCGGCCTGTTGTCCTTCGGCAAGACGGCGGGCCGCCGCGCCCCCCGGGAACGCGACAGCCAGGGCCTCGCACAAGCATTGCCATAACGCGTCGCCGCCGGACGCGCCGCCACCTTCCGGCCGGCCAGGCTCGACCAAGGACCCGTGCTCCGCATCAAAGAAGAAGCTGCGTCCACCCAGGGTCGACAGGCGCGCGACCAGGGCCTCCACCGCCGTTCGGCCGGCGGCAGCCGGCAGCGCGCCAACCAAGCAATCGCCGGCGCCAATCTCGATCGGTTCGTCGGCCAGCGCATCCTGGGGACAATTCAGCATGCCGAGGGTGGCGCGTCGCGCATAGCGATAGCCGCCTTCGGGCCTCGGCACCACCGGCTCGACCCGGAAACCTTCCGGCGGCTGGCTCAACAGTTCGCGGGCAAGGCGGCGCAGGACGTGCTCCTCGACATTCTCGCCGGCGGCCGACAGGTCGATCAGCAGCTGCCGGCGGGGAGCGGGTAATGGAAAGCTGACCGCCAGCGCTTCGGCCAAAGCCAGCCACGCGCCATTCTCGGCAGGCCTGCCGTCCAACCCGGCGACCGAAGACAGCAGGCGCCGCACGCCTTCCCGGGGACTTGCCTGGAACGCCTCGATGGCCGCCGCGTAGCGGTCGGCGATGTGCCGCGGATGGTGATCGGCCAGCACCCGCGCCCGCCCGCGCCGGCCCAGGCCGTGCCGCGCCGCCTCATCCCGCCGCAGATGCTCGAGCGCGGCCACCAGCGCGTCATCGGCGAAGCCATCGGGCAGCATCCACACCGAGTCGGTCGGCAGGTCGGCGGCCGAGCCGTGGGCATTGACCACCGTCGGCACCGCATGGCTCATGCAGTCGAGCACGGCCGCCGAGGTCTCACCCCGCGATTGGCCGCGCAATTGGACGGCGAGATCGGCCGCCGCAAGGTACTGACGATAGAGCGGCAGCGCGGCGAAGCCGGTTATTCTGACGCGGGCGGCCTGCCCGCTCGACCGGATGACCTCGGCCAGCCTTGCCCCATAGGCGCCGGCATTGTTCTCGCCGACGAAGATCAGATGGCAGGTTTGATCCGCCGCCAGGGCCGAAGCCAGCCAAGCCTCCAGCAGCCTGATGTTGAGTTTCGACTCCGACAGGAAGCCGAAACTGCACAGCACGAAGTCGCCTTCCGCGAAGCCGAGCGCGGCCCGCGCCGCGGCGCGGTCCGGCGTCGGCGGAGCGACGCGAAGATGCGGCACCACCGCCCAGTCGCCGGCAAACGCGGCGCCGTACCAGTCATTGGCCAGGCGGCGCGAGAACTCCGAGGGCGCGATGATTCCGGTGGCGTTCTGTAGCACCGCCAGGTTGCAGGGATAGCGATAGATGGTCTCGGTGGCGTCCGCGGCGGCGAACCGCTCCCGGACCGCGCCATAGCCATGAGCCCGGTACAGTGCTTCCGTCCAGGCATGGGGCAGCCAGCCTTGCCCCTCCATGCGCGCCAGGAAGCCGGACAGGAAGAAGTCGTGCAGCATGACCACCCCGGGATGGCGTTCCAACAACCACCACATATGGGCGTGAAATTCGGAATTGCCGAAATGATAGAAGATCCGGTCGTAACGATCGGCATGCAGGTCGAACCAGGCAGCCGTGCGCACCGCACAATTGGCCAGCACCCAGGGATCGCTCACTTCGCCCTGGTCGACGATCACCTCGATCCGGTAGTGGCGGGCCAGTTCGGGCAGCAGTTCGGCGCTATAATCGGCGATGCCGCTGCGGCTGGGCGGCAAAGGCGAGAGATAGGCCAGGCGCGGGCGGGCGGGCGGCGCCACCGGATGGCGGGAACGTCCCGCCGCCTGATCCTCGTCATGCAGGCGTTCGAACGCTTCGATGGCCCGCTTGGCGCTGCGGTCCCAGGTGAACCGCCCCGCCTGGATCGGCCCATGCCGCCGCAGATCGGCCCGGAATCCCTCGTCGGACAGGACTTCCCGCAGTTTGGCGGTCATTGCCGGCTCGCTCCTGGGATCGAACAGGGCATCGGAGCGGCCGACCACCTCGGGCAGGCTGGTGGTGTCGGAGGCCAGCACCGCCGCCCCGCAGGCCATCGCCTCGAGAGCCGGGAGACCGAAGCCCTCGTGCCAGGACGGAAAGACGAACAGATGACAGAGGTTATAAAGGGCAACCAGGTCCGGATCGGGCACGAAGCCGGTCAGCACCAGCTCGCCCGGGGCCAGCCCCTGCTTGGCGGCCAGCCGTTCGAGCGGTTCCTTCTCGTCGGGCTTGGCCGAGCAGACGATCGCCAGCTGAAGGCCGTGGCGCACCGCCTGCGGCAGGGCGGCATAGGCGCGAATCAGGCCTTCGATGTTCTTTCGGTGGTCGATCCCGCCGGTGTACATGATGAACCGCTGCCCGAGGCCGTATCGGCGCCGCAGCTCGGCTTCCGCCGCGGGGGCCAGGGCGATCGGATGGAACAGGGGGTCGGCGGCGCCCGAGATGTTGACCACCGACTCCGCGGGCAATCCCAGATAGTCGATGCCTTCGCGACGCGACCACTCCGAGATGGCCAGCCACAGCCGCGCCCGGCGCAGATGGTCGAGCTTGCTCTCATACCACTGCTCAAGCAGGGGATTGGTCAAGTAGAGCCGACGATTGACCAGGGGAATCAGGTCGTAGAGGGTCACCGCGGTTGGAGGCTGGCAGCCCTGCAGGCCGATACTGGTGGCGACATCCGCGTCCAAACCTTCGAACAGGCTGCTGACATGCAACAGGTCGGGCCTGAGATTGGCCAGGAAGGTCTCCCGCAGCCGCTCCGCCGCCTGCCTGAGCCAGCCATTCTCCGGCCGGATGGCACAGATCCCCGGGGGCGTCTGCCAGAGATGGATTCGCTCGTCCGGAACCAGGCCATCGAACAGGCGGCGCAATGGGCCGATCGCCTCGGGAAAACGGCCGTTGAGGGCGATCAGCAGTTCGTGCGGCCCGGCATTGCGGGCCAGGGCCTGGGCCAAGGCGCAGGAATAGCGGCCGATGCCCCGCTGCCGCGACCCGGCCTGGACGGCCTGCAGATCGAGAACGATCCTCATGATGGGCCCTGCGGCAGCTCGGCGCGGCGCCGGGCCTCCATCAATCGCGCATAGCTGGCGCGGACCGAGGCCGGGTAGGCGGATGGGTCCAATTGCCCGTCCTGCAGGTGGACCGGCGCGGCCGCCCAGGTCCGGACGATCGCCCCCGTCGCCTGCCGCGCCGCCATCCAGCGCAGACGGTTGGCCAGACGGGGCGACAGCGACAGCAGGCGCAACAGCATGGCCTTTTGCCGTGGATGCGACCGCAGATGGGCCAGGGCAATACCGGCCGCCGCTCGCAGCGGCCAAGTGATCCGCAAAATGCGGCTCGGATCCCGGCCCATCGAACGATGCCTCTTAGGACGCCAGCTGCCCGGTCGGGGTCTCGACATAATGCGTCGCCCGGTCCAGCCAATCCGCTTCGTGTTCGAGGCGCCAGCCGCCTTGCTGGGCAAAGAGATGCAGGGCGGCGAGGAATTTATGGCATTCGGGACGGGTCAGCGACAGGGTGCCGAGGGGCTCGGCGGCCGAATGGAAAACCAGTGCGACGCGTTCGTCGGTCGCCTCGAAATCGACCTTGTAGACCAGATCCGACTCCACCTCGGCGGGCGCCGCAACGGGAACCGGGACTTCACCGGCTGGCTGCGAGGCGGCGGAAATCGACGAGACATGCTCCAGCAGGAGCACCTCGCGCCGCGCCTCGGCCGGGGCATGGCTGACCGAACGGCTGGAACCGGCCAAGGCCCGGGCCAGGGCATTGATCACCCGCCCGGTGAGACGGCGGGTCAGCAGGAACGTCCGGGCGGCGCTGCCGTCGGAGCAAGCCAGCAGCATACGGTCTTCCTGTTCGCTATAACTGAAAGTCGCCGTCCTGATATCGATCATGCCCTCCGTCTCCCAACCAAGCCTCGCCTTCGTCACCGGGTAGTGGCGTTCGCTCCCCTACAGCTATCGTAGCCGATGCTCCGGTGCAAGACCCCCCCGATGCCGCTTTCGTCATCCCCGCGCAGGCGGGGATCCATTTGGCGGCCGCGCCACTGTCTTGGTCTTAGACAACCGTTTGCTTCGGCGTGGATCCCCGCCTACGCGGGGATGACGGGATTGGAACGGAGTACGGCCGGTTCGGCAGGTCAGGATTGCGGCAACCCCGCTATTACGCTAAGAACGGCCGACCATTTCGGTCGCCGGTGCAGAGATTCAATGCTTTCCTCCCTGTGGCGATATCGCCATTTCGTCGCCTCGGCGATCCGCGCCGAATTGAAGGGACGCTTCGCCCGTTCGCGCCTGGGGGCGCTCTGGTACATCCTCAATCCCCTCGCCCAGGCGGCCATCTATGCCTTGGTGCTGGCCGAAGTCATGGGGGCCCGCATGCCGCGCATGGCCGGCGTCGCCGCCTATCCCATCTATCTGATGTCGGGCATGGCGGCCTGGGGATTGTTCTCCGAGATCCTAAGCCGCTGCATGACCGTCTTTATCGAATATTCCGGCACGCTCAAGAAAATATCGTTTCCTCGATTATGCTTGCCGCTGATCGTATGGGGCGGGGCGCTGGTAAATCACGCCATGCTATTATTGGCTATATTTGTCGTATTCATGTTCTACGGATACTACCCTTCAGTGACATGGTTCGTGTTGCCGATCGGCATTGTCATAATCTCGATGCTGGCATTTGGCATCGGCGTATTGCTTGGCATCCTGAATGTCTTCTCACGGGACGTATCGCAGGCGATCGGCGTCGTCCTGCAGCTTTGGTTCTGGGTAACGCCCATCGTCTACAGCTACGAAGCGGTGCCCCCGCGCATCCGCTGGCTGATCGACCTCAACCCGATGGCCCCCTTGGCAAGGATTTACCAGGACGCCCTGCTGTTCCATCGCTGGCCGGACTTTCAGCTGCTGGCCTACCCCGCCTTGATCGGGATCGGCATGTTCGGCCTGTCCTTCGTCATTTTCCGTCGGGCCAGTTCCGAATTGGTGGATGCCTTATGAGCGCCGTCGTGCTCGAGGTCCGCGGCGTCGGAAAATGCTATGCCACCTATCGCTCGATGTTCGGACGCCTGTTGTCCTGGCTCGGCTTCGCCGCCCTGACCAAGGGGGACTATTGGGCGGTCAAGGACATATCCTTCGCGTTAAGGTCGGGCGAAGCGCTGGCCTTGATCGGCGCCAACGGCGCCGGAAAGAGCACCTTGCTCAAACTGGTCACCGGAACCGTGCGGCCAAGCACGGGAACGATCGCGATGACCGCGCGGATCAGCTCCATCCTCGAATTGGGGCTGGGCTTCAATCCGGAATTCACCGGCCGCCAGAACGTGCACTTCGCTGCCGGGTTGATGGGGTATTCCGGACGTCAGATCGAAGAACTGATGCCATCGATCGCCGATTTCAGCGAGTTGGGAGTCTTTTTCGACCAGCCGTTGCGCATCTATTCCAGCGGCATGCAGGCCAGGCTGGCCTTTGCCGTCGCCACGGCGACACGTCCCGATGTGCTGATCGTCGATGAGGTGCTGTCGGTCGGCGACAGCTATTTCCAGCACAAGAGCTTCGACCGCATCCGCCAATTCAAGGCGCAAGGAACCGCCCTTCTGTTCGTCACCCACAACATGGCCGATGTGCGGGCCCTGTGCGACCGGGTCATCCTGCTCGACGGCGGGGCCATCCTCAAAGACGGCCCGGCCGACGAAGTGACCGACTACTACAACGCCCTGGTCGCCCAGCGCGAGCATGGCAAGTTCGATTGCGAACAGCGCCGCACCGATGACGGCTGGGTGCAAACCAAATCGGGTACGGGACAGGCGGTGATCGCCGAATTGACCCTGCACGACGCCGCCAGCGGCGACCCGGTGTCGATGGCCCGCGTGGGGCAATCCTTGCAGTTGAAGGTCGTGGTCGAGGTCAAGGACGACATCCCCCACCTGGTCCTCGGCACCATGCTGCGGGACCGCACCGGCCATGTGGTCTGGGCCAGCAACACCTGGCACACCCACCAGCGCCTGGACGATCTGCGGGCCGGCCAGCGGGTGGTCTACCATCTTGCCTTCTGTTGCCGGCTCGGCCCGGGGTCCTATTCCATTTCCCCCGCGCTGGTCAGTACGGACACCCATCTGGTCGACAATTTCGAATGGATCGACAACGCCCTCGTCTTCGACGTGGTGAACGAGGATCTGGACAATTTCATCGGCAGTTGCTGGCTTGACGCCAGTTACACGATATTGTGCGGCGACTAGCCCAAACGTTTGCTACGATTGGTGGAAAGTTCTTGCGATTCGCCACGAAACGACATTCACTAGGGCTGTCGAGAGAGGCATAGAAGTCACCATGGCCGCAGTCGTGCTCAAGTTCCAAACCCTGGCTCCCCGGGAAGCCGGATCGCGGCCTTGGTTGAATCACGAACTGGCCGAGCTGTATCGGGTGGTCGACCTGCTGGGGCGGTCCGGCCTTCAGCTGACCACCGACATGGGGATGACCGACGAAGGCGACCCCTGGTTCGTCTTCTGCCGCGGCGATACCGGTGACGTGCTTTTTCACATCGCCCGCATCGGATCCCAATATATCGCCGCCAGCGCGGCCATCGACCACACCTGCCGGGGTGCGAATTTCCGCGACATCATCGACCAGCTGATCCGTCAGCAGCCGTTGTTGGCCACGCCACCGACGACGACCGGCCGCATATTCCTGCATCCGGCCGCCGTCCTTTCGGCTTTCGTCGCGGCGGCCCTGTTCCATTCGCACCAGGCCGAGGCCTTCGACGGCATGGGTCCGGCCGTTCCGGTGACGATCGGCACCGACAAAGACAAGGTTGCCCTGCCCCAAGGCGCGGTCGCCCCGACCAAGGTGTTTCACGCCGAGTCGACGAAGAACAGCTCCGAAAAAATTCTGGCGAAGCTGGCGAGCGCGAGCGAGGGGATGACCCTCGCCTCGATGATCGCCGTGGCCTATGCCGCCATTGCTCCCCTGGTCATCGACCAAACCACCAGCCCGCCGGCCGACGGCCATCTCGCCGACGCGACCAGCGCCCAGCACGCGACCGCGCCGATCCTGGCGGATCAGACCACCGGCCCCACTGGCGGCGACTTGGTTTCCGGCAGCCCAGTCCCCCATGATGGCGGTGCCGAGGCACAACCGACACCGGCGGCGCCCTTGGTCCACGACTCCCTGGGCGTAAGCTTGTCCGGCCCGACGCTCAATTTGAGCGCCGTGACGGTGCTGACGAAGGCCGACCTGTCATCCGGCGTCGCCGCACCGCCGCCCCCGCCTACCGATTCGATGCTGTCCCACCCGATCCTGCATCCGGCGGCAGCCATTCAAGACGGGAGCCTGATCTCGGCGTCGACGAATGCGCCATCCGGGAATTCGTCGGCAGGGCCGGACCAAGTCCATCATATCGACATCAGCAGCGTCGATCCTCTGGCCTTGGCGGTGCTGCTTCCTCATACGATCAGCCACGCTCCGGATACACCGGTCGACGGAACGCCCGGCAAGCCAGCCGCTGACCATATGGAGCCTGCCAATCCCCCAGCTGACGCCAATCCCCCAGCTGACGCCAACCCTCCGGTGGTCGCCAACCCTCCAGTGGTCGCCAACCCTCCGGTGGACGCCAATATTCCTGTGGTCGCCAACCCTCCGCCGGTTGTCGCCGCCCCCCCGGTCGTGCCGGCAGACACCACTCCGGTTATCAAAGTGGATTCACCGGCCGATTTGTTGAACGAGTTGGGGAGTTTCGCAGCCACCCAACACGCCATAACCGGGGCAATCAATCCCACTCAGGCGTTTGCCGCGTTCATGTCGACCTATACGGCGGCGAACGGTCCCAATGTCGAGATTCTCGTTTTCGACGGTCCGGCGATCGCCCTCAACATGTTCCCCTTCGTGAAAGGGGAAGTGATGGTCGACGATCACCAACTGTCCGCCAATCCCCAATCGCTGGCGGCGAGCAGTCCGGTCATGGTCGAATTCGCCGATGGCAGCATGATGAAGCTGGTCGGGATCATCACCGTCGACGCGACCCATCCCTTGGCCAGCTTCGCCTAGCTACCGGCGCCCCGCCTCCGCCAGCAGCACCAGCTTGATCCATGTCGGCCGGACGAAGGGTCTGGTCCAAAGCGGCCGATGATTGGCAAAGCGATAGACCTCGGTGGCCGCCAGGCCGAACGGGGGCAGGCGCAAATCGAGGGGGCGAAAGGCGCCGTCGCTGATGTCCTGGTTGACCGTCGGTCCGGCCGGATTGATGCAATTGGTGATCAGGCTGGCCCCGAACCGCGGCAAATGCGGCAGGAAGGCTTCGATCGTCGACTGCGACCAATGCTGCAGCACATCCTTGGCGATCAACAAGTCGGCCGCCGGCAAACTGGCAAAATCGCCGTCAAACAGGTGAAACGAGACACCGGCCCGGCCGAACGCCCGTTGATTGGCCTCGACCACCGGCTTGACCAGGTCGTAACCATGGTAATCGATGCCGGCCCAGTCGACGGCCTGCGAGAACTGCCAGTCGCCGCACCCCAGGTCGACCACGCTCCGGATCCGCCGGCGTGCCAGAAAGTCCTGCAGGAAGGCCACATAGCCGCGATTGTGCAGCAACCGCGACCCTTCGCCCGAGCCGCCGCCGCTCCAGGCATTCGCCGCATAGATCGCCTCGAAGGCGGCGCGCATCGAAGCGCCCTTGTCGATCGTCATTGGAACGGATTCCCCCTCTGCTCCATCAAGGCCCCCATAAGTTTTGCGCCGCGAGCTTGGGCCAGTAGTGGATCGAGCCATCATGCAAGACGTAAAGAACCACGTCCGGCCGGTAGTCGGCAAACACCTGTCGGCGGAAGGCCTCCCGCTGGTCGGCGGACAGTCGCCCCAGATTGCTCACCGAAAAATGCCAGACCGAGCCAAAATAGGGGGCGAACCAACCGACGAGCGCGGTCCCGAACGAATCCGACAGGATCAGCAGCTTCTTATCGCCGGCTTGCGGCGAGCGGAGGCTCGACAGATCGGCGATGACGTTGGCGGCGGCTCCCAATGCCGGGAAACAGGCCGGCCCCAGGCAGTACTGGACGCCCGCGGCAAGGTAATCGGGAAGGCGCACCGCATTGGCGGTGGGAATCCCGGCAATCATCTGGCCGATGTCGGATGGCTCGACCTCGACCCGGGTCGGCAACGTCATCCGGGGCGATAGCCCCAACCGGCCTTCGGCAAAGGCGACCGCCGCCGCCTCGGCGCCGACGCCCTGCCAATGGAAATTGGTCAACGGGATGACCTGGCCCCGGCTCTTCGCTTCCGCCATGGCCGCTCGGGGATAGAGCAGGTGGTTGGCCAGATCCCCGTGCTGCAGCCGCGGCAACAGCCGATCCATGGTGGTGGCCGAACACTGGGATTGCAGCCACGGTGCCAGGTCTTCGCCGTACAGGGCCGGAGCGGTGGGCACCGACATCAGATAGCTTTCCGTCGCCCAGGACTTTGCCTGGCGGAAGAAGACGTCCAGATCCGCCGCCGCCGCGTCCAGCTGCTTATCCGCGACATCCACCCCGCAGATGAAGCCAATCAGCGAATAGGGATGGATCGCGTCGTGGCTGGTCAGGAACAGGCGGCCATGCTGGCCGAATACCGCCTGTTCGCCGGGAGTCTCGCCGAACAGACGGTAACGGGCCCGATTGAACGCCACCACCATGTCGAGCCGTCCACCGAAATGGTCGGCCAGATAGTCGTCCGCCTGCTTGGGCCACGCCAACAGCTGCTGCCAGGAGCGCGGCCGTTGGGGCGGCGGAGCCAGGGTCCGATTCTCGGCGATCTGCACGCCGTGCCACCAATGCCCGGCAAGTCCGGGTGCCATCAGCAACCCGAAGAAGGCGGCGACGAACAGCAGGTGGGACCAACGAACGACGCTGCGGCGGGGCACCGGCGATTCCTCAGAAACGGAAATAGATGAAAGGGTTATAGGTATTGGTGGCCAGGCTGAAGGCGGCGGCGGCGACCAAGGCCAGACTGCCGGCGCCGAAGGCGATGGCCACGGTGCCATCCACCGCCGCCCGGGCTCGCGGGATGGTGGCCAGGACACGGCGCAAATCGGCCCGCAGCCGCCGTTCGGACCACTGCGGCATGGCGGTGATGACGGCAGCGGCGGCCAAAGCGGTGACCACGCTCGGGGTCAGATAGCGGGCCACCGGCGCCAGTCCGGGACTCCCCTCGCCCCATCCGGACATGACGGCAAAGAAATGCCCCGCCTGGGACAGGCTGTCGGCGCGGAAGATCACCCATCCGGCGGCAACCACCAGCAACAGATAGAGATGCCGCAGGGGACGCCACAACCCGGCCAGCACCCGCGCCACACCAAGCCGCTCGATGATCAGAAAGCAGCCCTGGTACAGCCCCCAGACGGCGAAAGTCCAGTTGGCGCCGTGCCATAGCCCGCACAGCAGAAACACCAGGATCAGGTTGCGATAGGTGCGCCAGACGCCGCCACGGTTGCCACCCAGCGGCAGGTACAGATAGTCGCGGAACCAGGTCGACAGGCTCATATGCCAACGCCGCCAGAATTCGGTCACCGATTGGGCGCAATAGGGCCTGTTGAAATTGGCCGGAAACGAGAACCCCATCATATGGCCCATGCCGATGGCCATATTCGAATACCCGGCGAAGTCGAAAAAGATCTGCACCATGTAGCAGGCGGTACCGAGCCAGGCGGTGCCCGCCGTCAACTGTCCATCCGGCAGCCGGAAGATCGCATCGGCCGGAAACGCCACGGTATTGGCCAGCAGGCATTTCTGCCCCAGCCCCAGGGCGAACAGCATGGCGCCATGCCGCAGCCGGAACAGGCTGACCCGGCGGCCGTCGATCTTGCCGGCGATTTGGCGATAGCGAACGATCGGCCCGGCGATCAATTGCGGGAACATCGTCTTGTACATGGCGAACTTCAGCAGGCTTCGTTGCGGACGCACGTCACCGCGGGAAATGTCGACCAGATAGGAAATGCCCTGGAAGGTGAAGAACGAGATGCCCAAGGGCAGCGCCAGGCGGAATTGCGGCAAGGGTCCGCCGCCCAGCCAGGCGGCCAGGGTCTGCGCCTGGTCTTCGAGAAAGCCCAGATATTTGAACAGAAGAAGCAGACTCAGATTGAGCGCCACACCCAGGGCGAGGATCCATCGCTTATGCGGGGCGGCGCCGACGGCCAGGCCGGCCGCATAATTGACGATGATATAGAAGAGCAGTAGTGGGACATGGGTGAGGCCGCCCCAGGCATAGAACAGCAGGCTCAGCAGGAATATGACTGCGTTGCTGCGTCCGCTGACGAAATATAAAACGAAGAACAGCGGAAAAAAATAAAACAGGAATGTCGGAGAACTGAATACCATTACACCCGGCCACCCCTCGGCTGCAGCATCTCCTGCAAAAGCTGTGCGACGCGATTCCAGGAATACCGATCCAACCATGCGTCCTGACGCTGCAGCAGAGCCTGCCGGCCGACCTCGTCGCTCAGCAGGGACTGCACTCCGTCACGGATGTCTTCGGGCCGGGTCCCCGGCAGGAACCGCACGACGTCGGCGACGTCGGAAAAAATGGACAAGGGTGAACAGAGGACCGGGCGCCGGGCGGCGATTCCCATGCGGACCGCCGCCGACGAGGATTCCTGAGTGCCTTGATAGGCATAGACGATGACATCGCAGGCGGCCAAGGCCTGAAGACTGGCTTGGTTGGGCAGAAAGCGGCTTTCAAAGATGACCTCGGCCCCCAGACCGCGATCGCCGGCCAGCCGCCGGCAGCGATCCAATTCTTCCTGCGATTGGGCGATCGGATAAAGCGCGTTGACCAGCAGCAGCTTGGCCGGAACGCCGGCGGCATGCAGCAGGGCGGTCGCCTCGATCAGTTGCTCGATCCCTTTATGCGGCAGGAAGAAGCCATAGGATCCGACGACCAATGCATCGGCGGGCAATGCCAAAGCTTCGCGCGCCGCCACCCGGTCGACAGCGCCGGTCTCGATGTAGCCATGGGGAAACAGCGAAACATTGTCCCTAAGGCCGAAGCCCGCCAGCCGGACAATGTCGTCCGGCGAATGCACCAGAATGTGGTCGGCCTTGGCCAGGTCATCGGCGATCTGGGCCAGAGAAGCCCGCTGGCCGGCGATATCGACATCGGCCGTCGCATGGAAGACCACCACCACCTTGGTGCCGAGGGATCGGCAAAGGGACACGACCGCCCCAAGATCGGCCAAGGACAGAAAACCGAAATTGAACTGGATGACCAGGCCGTCGAATGCCTCGTCTTTCAGCGTCCGCAACAGGCTGTCGACCGGCCCGAGGCGATTGGTCCAGCAGCGGATCACCCGATCGGTGTCCGGCGCCAGCAGGATGTCGTTCTTCGAGGCGAGAACGGTCCAGGCGAAGCGCTGCGGATCGAATTGTTCGAGCAGCAACTTCGAATATTCGGCGATGCCGCATTTGGCATTCCAGGTGGAAAGCCAGCCCAGACGGAATCGACCACCCGAAGGAAGCTTCTGCTGCAGCAGTTTCTTCCACAGGGCGGTGATCATCATACCGTGACCAGCGGGCCGATCGCCGGCTCATGGCCGTTGGATAGCTGGGCAAAGAAGTAGCGGGCCGGTTCGTAATGTTCCGCCGCGGTGGCCGGCTCGAGGAAATGCTCGCCGCACAGATCGTCGCGGACGAAGAAGGCATTGGCGCCGGTGAAGCCGCAGCCGACGAGCCGGTATCCCTTCACCGCGGCCAGTTTCACCAACGCCTCCAGACTGGCGCCGAAATAGTTGTTGCCGCTCCATCGCCCCTCGGGGGAATAGGGCACGACGACCGAGATGGGCGGCAGCCAGACGGGATTGTATTCGATCATCACGACACGGGGGCGGATGCTCTCGATCGCCTGCCAAATCCAATAATCATTGAAATCGACGTCGATGCTCAGCAGGTCGACCGCCGGGCCATGGATCTGTCCGGCGATCAGCCCGTCGATGTTTTCCGCCGTGATGAAGGCCGTCCGCACCCGCAACCGGTCGCTGTCCAGCCACGGCTTATGGGTGGTCTCGATCTGCCGGACATCGTCTTCCCGGCCTTCGAGCCACAGCCCCCGCCACCCTTCGAGCAGCAACTTCAGGCTGTTGCATTCGATGCCATTCTGCACCCCGAATTCGACGAAGACCCGGGACTCGATGCCGATGCGGCGAAAGATCTCGGCGATGATGCCGTCCTCGTCGCCCTGGGAGTAGGCCTTGGCGCCGAAGGCCAGCAGACGCTTGGGATGGCGGTTCCGCGGCTTGGCCAGTTCATCGTTCCACAGCAGCCTGATCTGCGCCTGCAACGCCAGCTTGCCCAGCACCATGCTGTGCCGCGAATTGACCACAAGCTCGTTCAAAGCGGCTGTCTCGGCAGGGATGGTCATCTGGCTCTCTCAACGTTCGGGCCTGTTTTTGTACCATGTAGGGCTTTCCCGGGAAACCTGGCCGCAACGTGGCTGCCCCAGGACCATCAGGGACCCATCTTTCGGCAGATATCGAACGGCGACGTGCCGAACAAGGCGATGATCCGCTCGGTGTGCCGCGCCCGTGCCCAGTCCAGCAGATGATATTCCGTATTGAAGAACCAGCTCTCGGGGTACAGAAAATCGCTTGGCCGGCCGATATAGGGAATTCCCAGGGCGGAAATGCGGGCCGGCAGGGTCTCGTAAAAGCGCCGCTCGACGGGATCCGTCGCATAGTCCGGCTTGACCAGAAACGGCGAGGGCAGCATCACCAGGCAGATGCCGCGCGCCTTTGCCCAGCCGGCGAACTCGGCCAAGGCCGACCAGCCGCCGGGGCTGTCGGCGCCGCGCCGGCCATAGAACCACACCGGCGCCAAGGCGATCGCGGCCTGGTCGATGGGCTGTTGATCGGTGGCGGCGGTCCCGGTCTGGTCCCCCACCCCATCGATGTGATGCCCGCCATAGGTGCCGGCGGCCATCGGGGCATCAGGCAGGCGGCGCAATCCCTGCCACCAGCGGTCCGGCGTCAGTCCGGCGGCGAATCGCAGCTTCTGCCAAATGGGCAGACTGCGCCAATAGTCGCCGTCGCGGGCCAGGGCATAGTCGATGATCTGCCCGTTCGGCGCCTCGGAATCGTCGACGAACAGAGCGTATTCGAGCGGCAGCAGGACCGCGTCGCCGGGCCGCGCCCGTTGTTCGGCCTGCCACAGGATATAGCGCAGTCCCAACCCGGCATTGACGGCGAGATTGAGCACCGGCAGCCCCCAAGCCCGCGACAGGGCCGCCGCATCGAGACCGAACAGCGCGCCCGACCCGGCCACCACCAAGGCCCGCGGCGACGGTGTCGCGTCGGCCAGCTGACGCTTCTTTTCGGTGACCTCGAAGACCCAGCGCGACGAAGGCGTGGCAACGCCGATCTGGGCCTTCAGCCCGGCCAGCCAGACCAGGCTGGCCAGGCAGAAGGCGGAGATCGCAGCGGTCCAGAAGCGTGCCATGGGCATTAGAAATTGAAATAAAGGAATTCGGTGGGCGGACGGATGGCCATCCACTTCAGGGCCAGCCAGAACAGCAGTCCAGCGGATAGCCCCATGATCATCCCTGGCCGCGGGCCCCATCGCTGGTTGGGGGTCGGATCGTAGGCCACCCAGCGGGCCGTGTTGGGGGTCAGCCACACCACCCCCAGCCCCAGCGCCACCCACAGCCAACCGGCTTCCGGCCTGGCGCCGAGGAAGGATTCGAGCAGCGAGGCCGGCGCGGCCCATTGCGGCACCGCCAAGGCGGCGCCCTGACGGGGTTGCAGCAGGGCCCGATACATGCGGCTCGCCGCAGCCAGATCCGGGGAGCGGAACAGCACCCATGCCGCGACGACACCGAGGAATGTCAGCGCCTGCGGAACAAGCCCGGGCACCGCCCGCCACGCCCTGGCAAGAACCGCCTGACGCTGCAGCAGGCCCCGCCAGGCATGATTGAACAACAGGAGCAGGCCGTGCAGGGCGCCCCACAGAATGAAGGTCCAACCGGCCCCATGCCACAATCCGGCCAGCAGCATGGTGACGAAAAGATTGAGATAGCGCCGGACTGCCCCCCGCCGGTTGCCGCCCAAGGGAATGTATAGGTAGTCCCGCAGGAAGACGGACAGGGTCATGTGCCAGCGCCGCCAGAACTCGACGAAGGAACGGGCCTGGTAGGGCGAGGCGAAGTTCACCGGCAGGCGGAAGCCGAACAGCAGGGCGAGGCCGATGGCCATGTCCGAATAGCCCGAAAAATCGAAATAAAGCTGCAGGCTATAGGCCAGGCTGGCCTGCCAGGCGGCTTCGCCCCCCGGCACACCATGGCGGGCCAGATCGAACACCGGCGAGGCGAAGCGGGCCAGGCTGTCGGCCAACAGCACCTTCTTGCACAGCCCGACGGCAAAGAAGAAGAAGCCGGCCGCCGCCGCCCGCGGATCCCGCAACAGCGGATTGGCTTCGCTGTCCATCTGGGCGATCAGCGGCCGGTGATGGACGATCGGTCCGGCGATCAGTTGCGGGAAGAAGGACACGAAGAACAGATAGTTCAGCGGATCATGGCGCAGCACCCTGCCGCGCCGGCAGTCCACCAGATAGGCGATCTTCTGGAAGGTGACGAACGAGATCGCCAAGGGCAGCGGCAGCGGCCCGAAGGGTGGCGGCATGTCCCACAATGCCGTCAGGTTGGAAATGATGAAGAAGGCGTATTTGAAGCCCCCCAGCACCAGCAGATTGAAGCCCACACCACCGGCCAGCCATCGTCCTGCCACGGCCTCGCGCCGGCCGCGATTGGCCGCGAGGATGCGCCGGCCGAACCAGAAATTGACGGTGATCGAGCCCAGCAGAATGGGCAGGAAGCGGACATCCCACATGCCATAGAAGACCAGCGACGCCAACGAGATCGTCACCTGACCCAGGCGCAGCCCACCGAGCCGGCGGGCGGCCATCCAGGCCAGCCAGGTCAGCGGAAGAAAACCGGCAATGAACGAGAAGGAATTGAACAGCATGACCGAACAGGTTGGCGAGGGTCCAAGTCAGATAACATGCGGCCAAGCCCGAACCCATCGAATTATAGTGAGACGCGATCAGACTGGATCGCCCCACTCGTCATGCCCGCGGAAGCGGGCATCCATAACGACGGCAGCATCGGTGTGAGCAGAGCAAGCATGCGCCCGTGTGTATACATAATGGCAAGCAAGCGGAATGGAACGCTCTATATCGGCGTGACCAATGATGTTGTTCGGCGGGTGTGGGAACACAAAAACAACGCTGTCGATGGTTTTACGAAAAAATATGGTGTTCACATGCTGGTCTATTACGAACTCCATGAAACAATGCCAGATGCTATTCTGCGAGAGAAGCAGATGAAGCGGTGGAATAGGGCTTGGAAGATCGAGCTAATCCAAGGCTCTAACCCTGAGTGGCGAGACGTCTATCAGGACATCATCACCTGAGCGTGGCTAATCCCTGCCAGCGACTGCCACGCCGCCAGTCCCTCTGGCCAGGTCGGGAGAAGCCTTTGTCTTGGTTTGGAAATCTGCTATGCAAAACGCGGCTTCCAGCTCCACGTGGGCTACCAGCTTGCTAAAAAACTATTCTTTCGTCACCCCCGCGAAGGCGGGGGTCCATGTTGGAATGAGATGCGGACCAAGCCATCCAATGTTTCTGTGGAAGCATGGATTCCCGCCTTCGCGGGAATGACGGCAACCATTTGGGCCTACCACGGGACAATATGAAGCGATTCAGCGAACGCGTTCGCCAGGAGATGGATCTGGCCCAGCAACGGCCCCTCGAACCGATCCCGCCGCAGCAGGGAGTCATCCTGCCGCCGGCGCCGACCCCGTCGCCAGAAGGCGCTTCCGCTCCTGCGACCTTCGCGGCACCGCCCGGCGCGTCCGGGCTGCGGCAGTTGCTGCGCGGCCTGCCGGTGCTGGGGGGCGCCCTGGCCTGGGCCAACGGCTTGCGCGACCTTGCCGGTACCCGGCGGCGCCTCGCCGAGGGCCTCGCCCGCCTGGCAGAACTGGCCAACCGGCAGGCCGGCTTCGCCGCCCAGCAGAGCGAGTTCACCGCCCGACAGAATGCCGGACAAGGCGAGATCGAGCGCCTGCGACAGGAGTTTGCCGCCTTGGCCGGTCATTGCGAACGGCAGCGGACCCAACTCATGCTGCTGCAGCACCGCTTGAGCCGGCTGCCGGAGGTCCCGGCGGGCCCGCCTTCCGACCGGTTGGATGCCTTCTACATGGCCTTCGAGGACAGTTTCCGCGGCAGCCCGGACGAGATCAAGCAGCGCCTGCTGATCTATCTGGGGCCGCTGGCGGCCGCCGGCCTGAAGGCAACCGGCAAACCGATTCTCGACCTCGGCTGTGGTCGCGGCGAGTGGCTGGAGTTGCTGCGCGAACAGAACTACCCGGCCTACGGGATCGATCTCAACGGGCTGAACGTCAGCCGCGGCATCGAGTCCGGGCTCGACATGCGGCGCGAGGATGCCATCGGCCATCTGCGCGGCTTGGCCGACGGCTCGCTGGCCGCGGTGACCGCGTTCCATCTGATCGAGCATCTCCCCTTCGAGACCCTGATCGAACTGGTCGAGCAAGCCCATCGTGCGCTGATGCCGGGAGGCATCATGATCCTGGAGAGCCCCAGCCCGGAAAACATCCAGGTCGGGGCATACTCGTTCTACAACGACCCGACGCATCGCCACCCGATTCCCGCGTCGGTGGCACGCTTCATGGTGGAGAACTGCGGATTCCCGCACCCCGAGGTCCTGCGCCTGAATCCTTGTCCCGAGACCGACCGGGTCGCCGATGACTCCGATCTGGGCCGGCGCTTCAACCAGTTCTTCTATGGCGCCCAGGATTATGCCGTCATCGGGCGCAAGGCCTGACATGCGCGCCATTCACCAATTTCACGCCGGGTCGGCCTATGGCGACGGGGTCACCAACGGTCTCCTGTTCACCCGCGGGCTGCTGCGCGAATTGGGATTTTCGTCCGAGATCTACTGCGCCCTGGTGGCCCCGGAACTGGCCGGGGAAATCCGGCCGATCGGCGACTACGACAATCGCGCCGACCAGGTCCTGCTGCTGCACCACTCCATGGGCCATGACCTTGATTCCTGGGTGGAAGGCCTGACCTGCCCGACGGCGCTGGTCTATCACAACATCACGCCGGCCGAATTCTTTCCGCCCGACACCCACGCCCATATTTATTCGCGGCGCGGCCGGGAGCAACTGGCCCGGTGGCGCCACCGCTTTCGCGCCGCGATCGGCGATTCGCCGTTCAATGCGCAGGAACTGGAAGCGATCGGCTATGCCCCGGTCGATGTCCTGCCGTTGCTGGTCGATCTCGACGCCCTGCGGCGGCGCCCGCTCGACGCCGCCCTGGCGCGCCGGCTGGAAGAGGATGACGCCTTCACCATCCTGTTCGTCGGACGGATCGTTCCCAACAAACGTCAGCATGAACTGATCCTGGCGGTGGACGCGTTGCGCCGCATGCTGCGCCGTCCGGTCCGGCTGGTGCTGGCCGGCGGCATTGCCTGGGCCCAGTATCAGGCCGAACTGGTCGAGCTTTGCGCCCGGCGCGGGATGACCGACAGCGTCCAGTTCCTGGGCAGGGTGTCCGACGCCACCCTCGCCGCACTTTATCGCGGCAGCGACGCCTTCCTCTGCCTGAGCGACCACGAAGGTTTCGGCATGCCGCTGATCGAGGCCATGGCCTTCGACCTGCCGGTGGTTGCCTTTGCATCCGGCAGCGTCGCCGATACCGTCGCCGAGGGCGGGCTCCTGCTGCCGGACAAACGGCCGCAGGAAGTGGCCGCCACCTTGAAGATCCTGGCCGAAACGCCCGAACTGCGCCGCCGCCTGGTCCGGGCCGGCCGGGCCAATCTGGCCCCCTACGCGCGGCCCCGCCTGTTGTGCCGGCTGGCCGATTTTCTGCAGAGCCGCATGGGCGTCGAGGTTCCCAACGCACCGCCCAAGGCGGTCGCCGACCTGCCGGCCCGCTGGCGCCTCGAGGGTCCATTCGACAGCAGCTACAGCCTGGCTCTGGTCAACCGGCACCTGGCGGCGGCGCTGGCCGCCAAAGGCGTGGCGACCGAATTGTTCGCCACCGAGGGTCCCGGCGACTATCAACCCGACCGAAAATTCCTGGCTGCCCATCCCGACATCGACCGGCTGTGGCAACAGGGCAAGACCGGCCAGCCGGTCGACATGGTGCTGCGCAATCTTTATCCGCCGCGGGTCACCAGCATGCACGGACATACGCGCCTGCTGGCCTCCTATGGCTGGGAGGAGTCGGGCTTTCCGCCCCAGCATGTGGCGCAGTTCAACCGGCATCTCAACCTGATCACCACCGTCTCGACCTATGTGGCCAAGGTCTTGGCCGACAACGGGGTGGTGGTGCCGATTGCCGTGGTCGGGGATGGGGTCGACCATATCGGCCAGGTCGCCCCGATCGCTCCGCCGCGCCGCAGCTTAGGCGAAGGCCCGTTCCGCTT
This sequence comes from uncultured Telmatospirillum sp., assembly GCA_903858635.1. Taxonomy (GTDB): domain Bacteria; phylum Pseudomonadota; class Alphaproteobacteria; order Rhodospirillales; family Magnetospirillaceae; genus DUZF01. The sequence continues at coordinate 20,163 of CAIOJO010000063.1, forward strand.
CCTGCATGTGTCGTCCTGCTTTCCCCGCAAAGGGTTGGACGCCTTGCTCGCCGCCTGGGGGCAAGCCTTCACCGCGCAGGACGGCGTCACGCTGGTGATCAAGACCTTCCCCAACCCGCATAACGATGCGGCGCAGCAGATCGCCGAGCTCGACCGCAAGCATCCCGGCCATGCCGAAATCGTGCTGATCGACCAGGATGTCGACGAGGCCAGGATGGCCGGGTTCTATCTGGCCTGCGATGCCGTGGTGATGCCGTCGCGCGGCGAGGGATTCGGCCTGCCGGCGGGCGAGGCCATGTGGTTCGAGCGGCCGGTGATCACCACCGCCTATGGCGGCCAGACCGATTTCTGCAAAGAAACCACGGCGTGGCTGGTCGATTATCGTTTCGCCCTGGCCGAGACGCATTTCGGCCTTCCCGGATCGGTCTGGGCCGACCCCGATGTCGATGATCTGGCCCGCGTCCTGCGCGCCGTTCATGCCGCCTCGCCGGCCGAGCGGCAGCTGCGGACGCGCCCCGCCAGGGAATTGATCGCACGCCATTTCACCTGGGACCAGGTGGCGGCGCGGACGCTCCGCGCGGTCGCCGCCCTCGACCAGCGGCCGGCGGTGACGCCCTTTCCGACCGTCGCCTGGATTTGCCCCGAGCCGGACGGCCCTGCCGGCGCCTATTGCCGCCGTATGACCGCCGAATTCCCGCCTCAGGCGCTGCGTCTGATCAGCGAACCCGTCTCGACCCAAGCCGAGGGATTGGATGACCTGTTTGCGGCGATCAAGGCGTCGGCAGCCGCGACAGCGGTCCTACAATTCGCCGCAGCCTGCTTCCCCCCGCCGGTCTTCGGGCGCTTGCTGGAGCGCCTGCGGGCCGACGGCATCGATTGCCTTGTGGTGCTTCCCGGCGCCGCCCTGACCGCCGAAGCGGCACCGTCTTTGGGGCCGATCCGCGACAGCCTGGCCAAGGCCCGCCGGCTGATCGTCGACGACGTCCCGGGCCTCAACCGCCTGAAGGATCTGGGCTTGGTCGACAATGCCCTGCTGCTGGCGCCGGCCGTCACCGACGCCGACTGGCCGGCCCTCTCCCGCCGCTTCTGGAACATGCTGAACGCCCCGGAAGTCGTGGGCGCTAATCCGCAGATGGCGCAGATCTACGCAGATCAGTGACCAGCCACCTTGGGCGGTGAAGAGATGAACCACAAAGCGCCCGCCGCAGGCGGGCTTCGCCAAGGACACCAAGACGACGCAAATTGTGAGCGCGGCATCCTCTCTTCGGCACCATCGCCTTGGTGCTCTCGGTGCAGGTCGCCGCAGGCTGGTGATCTTGGTGTTATCGCGTTGATGACGATGGTGACGATCCGGCCATTACCGCCTTCTTGAAGTTGCTGGCGACGAACATGGAGACACATCCAGACGTTGTCACAGCCTTCCCCCCGACCCTGATGGCACGGATCGGCGAACTGACCAAGGGGATCGCCGTGGACTTGGACGCGCCGATTATCGGCGAAGTTGATCTCTGAGCCATGCTCGTCATCAATGGCTGGGCGCTACTGGCCCATCCCGTCTGCCTTGACCAGATCGAGAGACTGGCCGCTGCCGTTGAACCCGCCCGCTCGAAGGATCCGGCCGGTTGGACGCAGACAGCCGGTGCCAAGCTGCTAGCCGCATTGCAGCACCTGATGTTCGAGCGCGTTCCGGCCGACCCTGGCTTGCCGGAATTCCGCCAGGGCGATAGCTTCGGACCCGATCGGAAGCATTGGTTCCGGGCCAAGTTCGGCAATGGACGTTTTCGGCTGTTCTTTCGCTTCAGCAGCTCGGCGAAGGTCATCATCTATGCCTGGGTCAACGACCAGGAAACATTGCGGACCTCCGGATCGAAAACCGACGCCTATAGGCCGCCCGGCCGGTCCGGAACTCGCCATTCCGTAGGTTCACCACCGTCGGGCCTTTCCGGGACGAAGCGGCGGCGCTGGCGTTCTTGCGCGACCGGTTGGTATCCTGCCTGCGCCCGCCATCGTGGTGGCCACGCAAAGGGATGAATACCGGGAGCACGGCTTATGGAACCGCCGTCACCTTCTTTCTGCTGCTTTTTGTCGTCAGTCGCTTGGCGACCGGCCGTCGCCCTGGGCGAGCGCTGATTTCGCCGAGGCCGGTGAGGACAACGGGCCGATGGCTAGGAAGAGTAACGACAAGGCGCAGCTTCCCCCCGGCGGCTTCAATATATTCCCGCAAAGTAGAAAGATACATGTCTGCTTGCCGCTCCATTCGCGACACTGACGGCTGTTTGACACGGAGTTTGCCCGCAATCTCGACCTGAGAATGCGCGGTCAATCGGCGAATTTCTGCCAACCCTTGGGCCTCGTCCACAAGCTCCAAGTGCCTGGCATCGATCTTGGCCTGTATCTCTGGCGTTTCGGCGGCAATCATCTCTTCGAGCGTGCGGCCCATCGTTTAGCGCTCCTTCGGTATTACCTTTGCTAGTTTTTCAAGATGGCCGTTAAATCGGTCGTCCGCTTTCTTGATCAATTCTCTGTAAAATCTGGCTTCGTTCTTCGTAGCTTTGTCACCTGCGCAGAGAAGAATGGCTTTCCGTGCAGAATCAAAAGCGACTGCCACTCGCCACACTCATTGTCCGCGTCAAAGCGAAGCTCTTTCATGTTGGCGTATGCGCTGCCCTTCAACGTGTCAACCGCGGGACGAGATGTGAGCGGGCCGTCAGCCTTCAGGAACTTCAGCGTGGCAAGCATCTCGACACGAACAGCCTCCGCGAGGAGCGGGAACTCCGCATCGAACTCGTCACAGAACTCTATCAGCCATACCATACAAGCTATATAACGCAGAAGCTATATCACTCGCAAGTGAGAGCTTGACGAGTGGTACGCCGCCAGGGCGCAATCAACCAGCGGCGGCGCAGCGGAACGTGTCAATGATTTTGGAACAGATGGCCGCGCGAGTTTAGGCACTTTGGGGTTGTCGTCGACCGCGATGTTTGCCGGGCCGATGGCTATGCGGCGTCCTTCTTTCCCGGCGGATTAATCCACGCGGCGACGGGTA
>CAIOJO010000064.1 GCA_903858635.1 uncultured Telmatospirillum sp.
CTTCGCCAAGCCGATCGACGAGGAGCTGATCCGTCGCCTGGCCACCAACCACGCGGTGCTGATCACCGTCGAAGAGGGCTCCACCGGCGGCTTCGCCACCCAGGTCCTGCATTCCCTGGCCAAGGCCGGCTTGCTCGACCATGGCCTGAAGATCCGCCCGCTGGTCCTCCCCGACCGCTTCCAGGATCACGACAGCCAGGACCGCCAATACGACCAGGCCGGCCTCAACGCACCCCAGATCGTCGCCGAGGTCCTCCTCGCCATGGGTATGGAAAAGACCCCCGCGGTGGTCCGGGTGTCGAAGCCGTAGCCTCTCCTCCGTTATTGCTAAATTGGCATTTTTTCCAGTGGGGCGAGCGTCCCGCCCCACTTTGTTTTTCGCTGCCGCTCCTCGCACCCCCGCGCAGGCGGCGCCTTTACAGCCGCCGGAACCGCTGCACCCCGTTGCCGTCGATGTCCCGCGCCACCTTGCCCTGGCCCAGCAGGTAATGCAGATGGGCCAGGCTCTCGCCCAGGGCGAAGAACAGCTGATGGGTGTCGAGTTTGCGGCGGAACAGCACCGCGATCAATTCGGTGGCGGTGATCGGCGTCCGACAGGCCTCGAGGGTTTCTTCCAGTCGCTCGGCGTGATGCCCCTCCAACTGACCGATGCGCTCATGCAGGCCGCGGAACGGCAAGCCGTGTGACGGCAGCACCAGGATGTCGTCGGGCAATGCGCGGAACCGCTCGAGGGAACTGATGAAGCGGCGCAACGGGTCGCCGTCCGGCTCGGTCGGCCAGACGCTGACATTGGGGCTAATCGACGGCAGAATCTGGTCGCCCGAGATCATCACCTTGAGCTCTTCGCACCACAGGCAGGCCAATTCGACGGCATGCCCCTCGCCCACCACCACCTTCCATTTCCGACCGCCCAGCAGCAGCTCGTCGCCCTCGCGGATCCGCCGATAGACCGGTGGGATGTCCTTGACCCGCGCCGCATAGGCGTTGCCGCGCTTGGCCGCCAGCTCAAGCAGGCCCTGGTCGAAGCCGGCCGCCTTGTAAAAAGCCAGTGATGCGTCGACGAAGGCTTGGCCGTGGTCGAGACTGACCATCCGCCCATGGGCCCATTCGGCCAGTGTGGTCTCGAGCGTCAGGCCGAACCGCTCGACCAGCCAACCCGCCAATCCCATATGATCCGGATGGAAATGCGTGACGATCAGCCGTGAGGGCCGGCGTCGCCCCATCGGACCATCGAAGGCCGCTTCCCACAGCTCGCGGTTTTGGCGATCGGGATAGCCGGTGTCGACCAGGACCCAGCCGGCCTGGTCGTCGATCAGCCACAGATTGACGTGGTCGAGGGCATACGGTAGCGGCATGCGCAGCCATAGGATGCCCGGCGCAACCACGGCAGCCCCGCCGATGGCCGGGGCAGTACTGATGGGAAATTCCACGAAATCATGTCCTCGGTGTGCCGTCGCCGCCGCGGCGCCAACGGCAACGTTCAGGGCCGCGCTTCCCCGCTCGGGGGCAGGCCAAGCATGTCGGCGGCCGCGACCAGCATGTCGACCACTTTTTCGTAGTCCTGGACCCGATCGGTATTGATGATCAGATCGAAGGTGCGCGGATCGTTGAGTCGCGCCTGGAAATGTTCCCAGACGAATTCGCCACGGCGATGGTTCATGTCCTCGATGCGCTTGAGCGCCGCCTCGACGCTCAAATCTTCGGCCGCGGCGACCCGTTTGGCGCAGGCCTCGGCCGAGCCGGTAAAGCGGACGCGGAGGGCGCCGCTGCGGGCCAGGATCAGATGCGCCGCTGCGCCGAGGATGACCCCGCCGGTGCGGCCCAGGGTGACCACCACATTGATCAGATGGCGCTTGTAGGAGCGTTCGCTCAGGTCCTGGCCGGTCACCAGGGAGTAGAGCCACAGGTCGCGCAGATGGCTGGATCCGGTATCCACCGCCTGCATGGTGGCGGGCTCGGCATCGAGCCGTTTGGCGATCCGATCGATGACCACCCGGTCATACAGTTCGAGGCCCAGCCGTTTGGCCAACAGCCGCGCCACCTCGTCGCCACCGCTGCCATAGTCGCGCGAAATGCAGACGACACGACGCGGCGGGGTGACGGCGGGCGCTCCCAGCGGGACTTGGAGCGCCTTCAACATCGCCTGGATGGCTTTTTGAACGTCGGGCATTCGGCACCTTTCTCGGCTTCGGGTCATCCCCTTCAGGGAAGATACCATGCCGGTCCGAGCCCTGCCAAACGCCGAGCCTCAGATTCCCCCCTCGCCGGGCGGGCGCTGTTCCTTACCAGCCGCCATTGAGGCGGCGGCCAAGGGGCCGCGATGGCCCCGCCCGGCGAGGGCTATTATGGACCTTGTGCACTGACACATTTGAATGTGTCAGTGCACAAGGGGGCACTCAGTCGAATAGCTTGTCGATATCGGCCTGGCTGACGCCCTGATTTTCCAAGGCCGGCCCGTTCAACAGCCGCTTGTCGTCATCCTCGGTGACCTCGGCCGGCCGCGCGACTTCTTCGAATGCGTCGCGGCCCCAGATATCGATCATCCGATTGACCCGCTGCTCGATGAAATCCAGCGTCTTGACCACCTTGGTGATGCGCTGACCGGTGATGTCCTGGAAATTGCAGGCCTCGAACATCTTCATGACGATGTCGTGGATATCCCCGGCGACCTGCAGGACGCCGGCATCCTCGCTTTGATTCTCCAAGCGCTCGGCCAAGCCGTCGATGGTCTCGGCGGCTTCCAGGATGTCGTGGGTGGCCCGTTCGGTCGAGGTGACGATGGCGTCCAACTCACCGGTCACCGCGATCAGCCGATCTTCGTCGGAATTGGGGGGGCGCAACGCCGCAATCTCGGACTTGGTCTGCTCGATGGCGAGCGACAAGGCCCTGATCTCGGTCTTCAGCAGATTGATCTCCGCCATCTGCTGCAGGAGATCGTCGTCCACGACAACGGGCGCCGGAGCCGGGGCTGGGGCCTGGGCCGGGGCCGCGGCCGATTTCAGGTCACGCACCAACTGCTCGATATTGCGGATGTCCTGGCCGAGGGCCGCGATGGCCGACGGCACATCGAAGCCGCCATTGACCGGCGCCGCCATGCCCTTGGCTTTCAGCTGCTGCCGCTCCGCGCTGAACAGCTTGTTCCGGGTCGCCTTATCCATTCTTCCCTCAAATCAGCGCATACTTTCGTCAGGGAACGTCGCCGGTTACCAACGGCCCACCATCTTTATCGTCCGCCTGCTGCCACAGGCCGAACCTGCCCAGGAGATTGCCTGGTTCCAGCTCTACCTTTTCTACCCATACACCAATCTGAATATCAACGCCCAAGATATGGCCGACAAGCCAATTCTTTAGGAATTCGAAAAGCTCGTCTACTGCGGCGTGCCGCCCTTCCTCGTATTGCAATTGAAACAATTTAGCTTCTGCGGCCAGCTTGCGGTGCATTTCCTTATGCGCTTGCGCTCCAGGGTAGCCAGCCATGTCCATCAACTTTTCTTCCCTTTGGAAGTGATGGACCGTGTACTCGACCAAGACATTAAGGATGCTGCCCACGACCTCGCGGGTGTGCCCCTCTTGGCGCGCCTCATGCATTTGGTTGAGCAGACTGATCAATGTCTTGTGGTCGGCATCGATAACAGGAACGCCGACGCTGAAGGAGCCCTGCCATTGTACAAGCGGCACTACGATCTCTCCCGGGTGTTGGGATGCCGGCGGCCTCGGTCGGCCTTGCAAAGGCACGGTCTGCCTAACCATTCCCTCAATACACCACCCGAAGGATTGGCAGCAAGGCTGGCCGACATCGCTGATCGGGGATCGGCCGCCGGGGGCCGCCGGCTGGCCTTTCGCCGGGATCGCCCCGGGTGTATTCTGAAGACTGGCTCTCGCCCGGCGGGAATGGCGGTTGCCCCGCAGGTCCCGGCGGTTTTGGGGTCGCCAGAGGCGGAGATGCTGCACCGATGGGACGCCGCTTCAGGATCGCCACCTTCAATCTGGAAAGCCTCGATGATCGACCGCGGGCCGGCAGCGATTTCGCCGACCGGATCGCCCTGATCGGGCCGCAGCTGATGCGCTTGCGGGCCGATTTCCTTTGTCTGCAGGAAGTCAATGCGCGCGAGGAAAGTCATCACGGCCCGCGTCATTTGACGGCTCTGGACAGTGTCTTGAAGGGCACCGGCTACGAGGGATACCACCGGGCGGTCAGCGTGAACCGGGCCGGCAAACGGTTCTCCGACCGCCATAACCTGGTCATCCTGTCACGCCTGCCGATCATCGAGTTCCGACAGGTCTGGCATGACCTGATCGCTCCGCCCCATTACGCGCCGCATGCCGGCGGCGACGAGAACCTGGTGGTGGAATGGGACCGGCCGTTGCTTCATGCGGTGATCAAACTCGAGGACGGCAGCCGGCTGCACCTGATCAACCTGCATCTGCGGGCCCCGCGGGCCGCCTTTCTGTCCGGACAGAAGGAGCACGGCGTATGGGCCTCGGTCGCGGGCTGGGGCGAGGGATTCTTCCTGGCCGCCGTCAAGGGCGCCGGCCAGGCCCTGGAGGCGCGGGTGGTGCTGGATCAGATCTTCGATCGGGAACCGGCGGCGCTGATCGCCGTCTGCGGCGATTTCAACGCCGACGAACGCGAGGCCCCGCTCCGCATCATCCGGGGCGACGAGGAGGATACTTGCAACGGTCATCTGGCGGCGAAGACGCTGGTCGCCGTCGAGCGAAGCCTGTCCGAAAGCTTGCGCCACACGGTCATTCATCATGGCCGACGGCTGATGCTCGACCACATCCTGGTATCGCGCCCATTGATGGGCCGCTATGTGGGTGTCGAGGTGCACAACGAAGCCCTGGGCGATGAATTGGTATCGCCGACCCTGGTCCAGGCCCCTCCGGACAGCTACCATGCCCCGGTGGTGGCCGAGTTCACCACGCCCCACCCCTCGCCCGTCAAGGCCGAACCATGATCCCCGCCGCCGACCGCTTTTCCGGATTCATCATCGGCCAATGCCTGGGTGATGCGCTGGGCTTCCTGGTCGAAGGCGAGGCGCCCCATGTCTGCGCCCGCTACGCCCGCGACATCGTTCGCCAAGGCAAGCTGCCGCGGCAGACCCGGGACGGTTACGCGTTCGGCCAATACTCCGACGAGTCGCAGATGGCCCGCGAGTTGATGGAAAGCTATGTGGTCTGCGCCGGTTTCGACCCCGAGGACTATGCGCGACGCATCGCCGCGCTGTTTTCCGAAGATCGCGTGGTCGGGCGCGGCCGCACCACCGAAGAGGCGGCGTATCGGCTGGCCCAGGGCGTTCCATGGCGGGAAGCCGGGACCCCGGCGCCCTTGGCCGGCAATGCCAGCGCCATGCGGGCCGGTGTCCTCGGCCTGCTCTACGGCGACCGTCCGGACGAGCTGATCCGCCTGGCCTGCCAGCAAAGCGTCATCACCCATGCCGACCCCCGCTGCTCGGCCGGGGCGGTCGCCATGGCCGGTGCGATTGCCTTGGCCGCCGGCGGCACGCCCGCCGACGGGGCGGCCTTCCTCGAACCCTTGCGCCGCTGGACGCACCAGGTCGAGCCGGCCCTGTCGACCGCCTTGCGCCGACTCGAAGAACTGCTCGGCCAGCCGGCCGAACAGGCGGCCGAAGCGATCTCCCGCCTCGGCCTGCCTCCCGGAGTCGACAGCCAATGGCGCGGCGGGGTGTCGGCCTTCGTGCTGTCCAGCGTCGTCTGGGCGCTCTATGCCTTCCTCAAGCATCCGGACGATTACCTCGAAGCGGTTGCCGTGGCGATCGAAGCCGGCGGCGATGTCGACACCACGGCGGCGATGGCCGGCGCCCTGGTGGGCGCCCGCCACGGGCTGGCCGCCATCCCCAAGCCGCTGACGCTCCATCTCAACGACCATGGCGGCTGGCGCTACAACGATCTGCTGGAATTGGCCGCTGCCTGTCATGAGGTCGGCTGCCGCGCCGCCGCCGGGTCGCCCCCGTGAGCCTGCGGGTCGGCATCGATCTGGGCGGCACCAAGACCGAGGCCATCGCCATCGACGACGACGGAAACGAATTGCTGCGCCGCCGCGTGGCGACCATTGCCGGGGACTATGGCGCCACCCTGGCCACCGTCAAACACCTGGTGGTCGGCATCGAGCAAAGCCTGGGAGGCCACGCCACCGTCGGCGTCGGTATTCCGGGCAGCATTTCCCCGGCCAGCGGCCTGGTCAAGAACGCCAATTCGACCTGGCTGATCGGCCGCCCCTTCGATCGCGACCTCGGCGCCTTGCTCGAACGGCCGGTGCGCCTGGCCAACGACGCCGATTGCTTCGCCCTGTCGGAGGCGAGCGACGGCGCCGCGGCGGGCTTGCCGGTGGTGTTCGGGGTGATCCTGGGAACCGGCGTCGGCGGCGGCATCGTCGTCAACGGCAAGCTGCTCGGCGGCCCCAACGCCATCGCCGGCGAATGGGGCCACAATCCGCTGCCCTGGCCCACCGACTCCGAGCGCCCCGGTCCACCCTGCTATTGCGGCCGATCGGGCTGTATCGAGACCTTCCTGTCCGGCCCCGGCCTCGGCCGCGACGATGGCCGGGCGCGGGACGCGGCGGCCATCGCCGCAGCGGGCGATCCCGCGGCCGAGGCCAGCCTGGCCCGTTACGAGGAGCGGCTGGCGCGGGCCCTGGCCCAGGTGATCAACATCCTCGACCCGCATGCCGTCGTGCTCGGCGGCGGCCTGTCGAAGCTGCAGCGGCTTTATGCCAATGTGCCGCCGATGTGGGAGCGCTGGGTGTTCTCGGACACCGTCCGCACCCTGCTGTTGCCACCCCGGCACGGCGACTCGTCGGGTGTGCGGGGCGCCGCCTGGCTGTGGAGCGCCGCTGAGGCCCGGGCCTTGGGATGACCCGTCCGGAGTTCGCCGGGCCGTCTGCTGTTGGCCCCCAAGGAGCCGGCCGCGAAGCTACGAAACCGCTTGCCTCATTGAGAGAACGCTCGCTCGTTGGCGGCTGTCCGGACGACAAAATCGAGTCTGACCACGTGGGTGGTGTCGCTTTCGTTAGAACAATTGCTTGGTCTGCGTATTCGATGCCCGGCGCCGAATTTAATTTTTGTTGGCCTCACGTTTGGCAATCACTTGTTCCAAGTGCCTCCGCAACGCCGGCACGTCAAACTGCTCCCGGCTAATCCCAAACGAGTAGCGTTCGATTGACTTCGCGGCGTGGCACATATCTTCAAGACAAGCGCTGACACTGTGACGTCGAGATTTGTTCGAAGGTGAGGTCACAGCGGCTTGGCGTCTTTCAGCACGCTCGCCCGATATCGCTCATGGATACTCCCGAGGGTGTGAATGTCGATGCCCACGCCGGTCGCTTCTTCGGCCTCACGTCGGGCTCGAACGAGCGTCAGAAGGGTCGTGCCCTGAGCGGCATCCACCAATAGATCGATGTCGCCGCCCTCCTGGTCTTCTCCTCGCGCCACCGATCCGAATACTCGTACATTGCCAAGGCCGTGACGCTTGGCAACCTCCAGAAGGGCAACACGGTGTCGGGTGACGGCTTCCGAGGGACGCATAATTCATCCTTCCTAACGATGCCTTGATTATAGGACGACGTTGAGGTCGTTGCCAGGGAGGCCGTCACGGATCAACGACCAGTTTCACCCAACAGCGGTACTCACAGAACGACCAATACGGTTGGTGAAGACGTGAGCATCTATTGGCTGGGCGTGGACGAACAGTGCGGCTTCATTCGCCGGGGAAGATCAGCGGGCGTCTGCTCTGTCACGCGAATAAAGCCGCGGCGTCGAAACGCGCCAGACATCTTGTCACACGGGCCATCGTCTGTGACCATCAAGGTTGCGCCTTCAATCTCGCCACGAATGCGGCACTGTCCGTCAATTATCTCGAACGCGTTTCCGTTTGGGTTTGCCGGCCCCTCCACGGGGTATTCACTAGCGTCGTTGATGTAGACGCGAACATAGAGGTGCAGGGGGGGGACTGTTGTCGTCAGGGGTACGGCTTCGGTCAGCGCCTGCGGAAATGCCGATTTCATCGCGCCCAGAGCACCAGAGTCCAGTCCATCGAGCTAAGTCAAAGTCATTGCTCTCTGCCGCCGCAAGCGGGAGCGATCCCAATACGGCAAAAATGATAGGTAGACCGCCCCGCAGGAATGCCGTGCAGAACCTTTGACATCGATCCTTCGACTGGCTCATGGGTTTCGCACTCCGGTTCGACGGTCCCTACATTGAAATTACGGGCTGGCGGTAGTCAATGGCCGCACATGGCCCACAGCCGTCCATGACAAGAGTGTCTCAGCCTACGGTGCGGCGAAGTCGGTGAGCCGCAAAGTCGCCAAGGACGCCAAGACGCTTCGTCTTCCGGCACAGCCGGAGAATGACGCCCTTCCGCGGTGTTGGCAGAACGCCTGCGGCGCATTGCCGCCTCTGCGTCCTTGGCGTCTCGGCGGTCCATTTCGATCGTCCGGCCGAGAAAAATGGCGTCGCACTAAGGTGCGGCGCACGCAAGCCGCTCGCTACCGCGCCGACTTCACCTTCTTGGTGGCCGGCGGTGGCGCCGTCCCCTGCTCGACCTGGCGCAGGCGGCCGACATTGCGGCTGTGCTCGGCCAGCGTCTTGGCGAAGACATGCCCGCCCGAGCCGTCGGCGACGAAATAGAGGTCGTCGCTGGCCGCCGGGTGCAGCACGGCATTGAGGCTGGCCCGGCCCGGGTTGCAGATCGGCCCGGGCGGCAGCCCTTCCGTCGCATAGGTGTTATAAGGGCTGACGAAGGCCAGGTCGTCGTGCCCGAGTGGCCGTTCGAGCGCCCCCTCGCCGTTGCTAATCGCGTAGATGACGGTCGGATCGGACTGCAGCTTCATCCGTTGCCGCAGACGATTGAGAAAGACCGCGGCGATATGCGAGCGCTCCTCCGGAATCGCCGTTTCGCGCTCGACGATCGAAGCCAGGACCAAGGCCTCGACCTTGTTGGTCACCGGCAGATTGGCGGCCCGGGTCGGCCAGGTTTCGTCCAAGAGCTCGTTCATCGCCCTGGTCATGCGCATGACCAGGCCATCGCGGCTGTCACCGAACGAATAGAAATAGGTCTGCGGCATCAGGCTGCCCTCATCGGGCGGCACGGCGATCCCGCCGGTCAACCCTTCGGCTTGCCGCAACTGGGCCATGATCTGGAAGACGGTCAGTCCTTCGGCGATGGTGAAGCGGTGGACCACCACCTGGCCGCGATGCAGCAGGTCGATCACCGCAGCCAGGCTGACATGGGCCGGAAAGCTGTATTCGCCGGCCTGCAGCCCTTGCTTGGCCAGCAGCCGGGCCTCCAGCAGGAACAGCCAGCGGCGGTCGATCACGCCCGCCTCGCCAAGGGTCGCGGCAATGGCCGAAGAATTGGCCCCCTTGGGGATGACCACCGTGGTCTGCTCCGGAACCGGCCCCGGTTCGCTCAGACGCGCCTTGGCCCAGACCAGGAAGCCGCCCGCCATCGCGTCGGCGAGAGCCAGAACGATGACGAAGCGGGCCAGCCAGCGGTTCATCGATGCGTCAAACGCCCCTGAAGATCAAAGAAGCATTTGTCCCGCCGAATCCGAAGGAATTCGACAGTGCCACCTTGACCTTCCGTTCCTTGGCGACGTGCGGCACCAGATCGATGTCGCAGCCGGGGGAAGGATTGTCGAGGTTGAGGGTCGGCGGCACCAGCCCGTTGTTGATCGCCAGAATCGAATAGATCGCCTCGACACTCCCAGCGGCCCCCAACAGATGCCCGATCGCCGATTTGGTCGACGACATCGACAGCTTATAGGCGTGATCACCGAACAAGCGCTTCACCGCGCCCAACTCGATCTCGTCGCCGAGCGGCGTCGAGGTGCCATGGGCATTGATGTAGTCGATGTCCTCGAGAGCGACGCCGGCCCGCTTCAACGCATTGCGCATGGAACGAAAGGCGCCGTTGCCGTCTTCGGCCGGAGCGGTGATGTGATGGGCGTCGCCCGACATGCCATAGCCGATCACTTCGGCGTAGATCTTAGCACCGCGCTTCTTGGCGTGCTCGAGTTCCTCGAGCACGACGACGCCGGACCCTTCACCCATGACGAAACCGTCGCGATCCTTGTCCCAGGGCCGCGACGCCTTGGTCGGGGTATCGTTGAAACCGGTCGACAGGGCCCGCGCGGCGGCAAATCCGGCAACGCCGATGCGGCACACCGCGGCCTCGGCACCGCCCGCCACCATCACATCGGCATCGTCGAAGATGATCAGGCGAGCCGCATCGCCGATGGCATGGGCGCCGGTCGAACAGGCGGTAACCACCGCATGGTTCGGGCCCTTGAAGCCATAGCGAATGGAGACATGGCCGGACGCCAAGTTGATCAGGCTGGCCGGAATGAAAAACGGCGAAATACGGCGCGGCCCATTTTCGGCCAGGGTCTGCGCCCCGGCCGCGATGGACGGGAGGCCGCCGATGCCGGAACCGATCATGACACCGGTCCGTTCGCGTTCTTCCTCGTCGGTGGGTTTCCAGCCGGAGTCTTCGACCGCCTCGCTCGCAGCCGCCAGGGCGAAGACGATAAAATCGTCCATGCGCCGACGGTCCTTGCTCGACACGACGCTGTCCACATCGAACAGATGCGGTTGGCCAACGCCGGTCGGAACCAGCCCGGCAACCCTGGCCGGCAGGTCCGAGACATCAAAATGCTCAATGGCGCGGAGACCGGACTCGCTCTTGGTCAGGCGATCCCAGTTGGCCTTTGTGCCCGCGCCCAACGGCGTGACCATCCCTAGGCCGGTGACGACAACTCGTCTCATGCGTTCCGCTTATCCGCTCCCTACAGACGAAAACGCCGCCCCGCCTCGATGCGGTGCGGCGAAAGCCCGCTTCAGCTATGTGCCTGAATGAAATCGATCGCGTCTTTGACCGTCAGAATCTTCTCGGCGGCATCGTCGGGGATTTCGCAACCGAATTCCTCTTCGAAAGCCATCACCAGTTCCACGGTATCGAGACTGTCGGCACCCAGATCGTCAATAAAGCTAGCCGTCTCGGTCACCTTGGACTCCTCGACGCCCAGGTGCTCGACGACAATCTTCTTTACCCGCTCGGCGACGTCAGACATGTGCAAACCCCTTGAAAGTCAGTTGGGCAGGAAATTGGGACTTAGGCGGTCGAGGCTGGCCGATCCCCCCCCGTCCGGCGAAAAGTGCCGTTACCTAGCATACTTTTCCGGGCTTGACCAGCATCGGGGCAACGGCTGAGGGCCCTATATCATCGCCATGCCACCATTGACATGCAAGGTCTGGCCGGTGACGTAGGCCGCCTCCGGGCTGGCCAGATAAACCGCCGCTGCGGCGATCTCATCGGCCTCTCCCATCCGTCCGACCGGAATCCCTGCCAGCAGCTTGCCCTTGTGTTCGTCGGCCAGCCCCTCGGTCATCGGCGAGGTGATGAAGCCGGGGGCGATACAGTTGACGGTTATGCCGCGCGAGGCGACCTCCTGGGCCAGCGCCTTCGACATGCCGATCAGCCCGGCCTTGGATGCCGCGTAATTGGCCTGGCCCGGATTGCCGGTCACCCCGACGATCGAGGTGATGCTGATGATCCGCCCGGATCGGCGCTTCATCATGCCGCGCAGCACCGCCCGCGCCAACCGGAAGGACGCGGTCAGATTGACATCGAGAACCGCCTGCCAGTCCTCGTCTTTCATGCGCATGGCCAGCCCGTCGCGGGTCAGTCCGGCGTTGTTGACCAGGATATCAAGCCGGCCCAATGCCGCCTCGGCATCCTTGGCCAGATGCTCGACGGCAACCGGATCGGCCAGGTTGCAGGGCAGCACCGGACTGTTCCCGCCCAATTCGGCGGCCAATTGGTCGAGGGCGTCGCGGCGCGTCCCCGACAGGGCGACGACAGCGCCCTGTGCGTGCAGGGCGCGGGCGATCGCCCCGCCGATGGCGCCCGAGGCGCCGGTCACCAGTGCAGTCTTGCCGGCAAGATCAAACATGGCTCAGACTTTCAGGAAGGCTTCGATATCGGCCGGCGTATGCAGGGAGGTCGCGGCGATCTCCTTGTCGATGCGCTTGGCCAGGCCGGCCAGAACCTTGCCGGCGCCGACTTCGACCAGCGCGTCGACCCCTTTTTCCTTCATCGCCAGCACGCATTCGCGCCAGCGCACGGTGCCGGTGACCTGGGCCACCAACAGGCTGCGGATTTCATCCGGGTCGGTGACCGGCGCCGCCGTGACATTGGCCACCACCGGCACCACCGGTGGCCGCAACGCAACGCGGGACAGTGCTTCGGCCATCACCTCGGCGGCCGGTTGCATCAGGGCGCAATGGAAGGGTGCCGATACCGGCAGCAGCATGGCCCGCTTGAATCCCTTGGCGGCGGCCACCGCGATGGCCCGTTCCACCGCCGCCTTGTCGCCGCTGACCACCACCTGGCCGGGCGCGTTGTCGTTGGCCGCCTCGCACACCTCGCCTTGGGCGGCTTCGGCGGCGATCTGGCGGGCCTGATCGATATCGACGCCCAGCAGCGCCGCCATTGCCCCCCGGCCCACCGGCACCGCCTTCTGCATGGCAAGGCCCCGCGTCTTCAACAGGCGCGCCGCATCGCCCAGGCTGAAACTCCCGGCGGCGGCCAGGGCCGAATATTCCCCCAGACTGTGTCCGGCGACGAACGAGGCCTTCTCGGCCAGCTTCCAGTTGCCCTGCTCGTCCAACACCCGCACCACCGCCAGGCTGACCGCCATCAGCGCCGGCTGCGCGTTTTCGGTCAATGTCAGGTCGCCTTCCGGCCCCTCCCACATCAGCTTCGACAGCTTCTGCTTCAGCGCCTCGTCCACCTCTTGGAAGACATAACGGGCGGCCGGGAAGGCCAGGGCCAACTCGCGGCCCATGCCGACCGACTGGGCACCTTGGCCGGGAAAGACGATTGCGCGCGACATGATGCCCCCAGGGAAAAGACAGGGCCTAGGAATAGCGTGCGCGCCCCGGCTGTCAAGCGCCGTGGCACGGTTGATCGCACGCTATGGGAACCGCCAAGGCGCAAAGACGCCAAGGCATTGTTTAAAAGAGTATGCGACGCTGAACTCCGACACGGACGAGAACGTGACCACTGCCTTTGCGTCTTGGCGGTTCACCTAAAGGCGGATCCGCCACGCACGGAGCCGGAGTTTGCCGCCCAGCCCGGGCTTGCATGGGGGGGCAATTCGTGTATATTGCGCGCCTTCTTGCTCCTTGCCGGCATGGGCCGGCTATGCTCGTGCGTCCGAATCTCCGGATAGCGACGGGAAGAGACAAGCCATAAGGAGTGCTTGAATGTCGTTATACGAATGCGTGTTCATCGCACGCCAGGACATTGCCACCCCGCAGGTGGAAACCCTGGCCGATGAACTGACCAATGTGATTACCGCCCAGGGCGGCCAGGTTACCAAGCGCGAGTATTGGGGCCTGCGCAACATCGCCTACCGGGTGAAGAAGAACCGCAAGGGCCATTACGTGCTGTTCAACCTCGACGCCCCTGCGGCGGCGGTCAAAGAGGTCGAACGCCAGATGTCCATCAACGAGGACGTGCTGCGTTATCTGACCGTCCGCGTCGATGCGCTCGAGGAAGGTCCGTCCGCCGTGATGCTCAGCAAGAACCAGCGCGATGACCGGCCGCGGCGCGATGGCGACGACCGCCCGCGTCGTGAGGGTGGTTATGGCCGCGACGGCGGCGGCTACGGCCGTGAAGGCGGCGGCTACGCTCGTCCGCCACGCCCGACGACCGAGGGAGGTGAGGCATGAGGACCGATACCCGTAGCCCGGGCGGCACCGCTCGCCCCGCCAGCGGCGCACCGCGCCGGCCGTTCTTCCGTCGCCGCAAGACATGCCCGTTCTCGGGCGAGGGCGCGCCGAAGATCGACTACAAGGACGTCAAGCTCCTGCAGCGCTTCGTTTCCGAGCGCGGCAAGATCGTGCCGTCGCGGATCACCGCGGTGTCGGCCAAGAAGCAGCGCGAGTTGGCCCGGGCCATCAAGCGTTCCCGTTTCCTCGGCCTTCTGCCCTACGTGGTGAAGTAAGGCGCAAGCGGTTGACGGCCGCCCGGCGAGGCCGGGCGGCCGTCGCGCACGCCACGCGACGACTTCGGCTGGTCGACGCCGCAACTCTGAGGGCGGATACGGGGACGTGATGTCCAGGAGTCTCGGGCTCTCGGTAGCGGCGGGGCTGACCAGCGGGCTGGTCTATCTGTCGGTGTTGAGCGGCGGGTTGCTCGGTGTGATGCTGAGTTATCTGACGCCGCTGCCACTGGTCATGATCGGGCTTGCCATGGGCCTGGTGCCGGCCGCGATCGCCGCCTTGATCGCACTGGCGGTGGTGGCCTTGGCAGCGCCGCTGGTGGCGGTTCCGGTGTTCGCCGTGGTGGCGCTGCTGCCGGTTCTGGTGCTGGTGCGTCAGGCCCTGTTGTGGCGGCCGGGCGCCGGAGGCGCCGGAGAATGGTATCCGCCGGGACGCCTGCTGGCCCAATTGGCCCTGCTGGCGGTCGCGCTGATGGGCCTCGGAGCGGCTCTGGCGGTCGAGCGGACGACGGGGTTGGAAGAGGTGGTCCACCAGACGGTCGGCAGTTTCGTCGATCAGGTGGCACCAACCGCTCCGGCCGACATGAAGGACAGCCTGACCAGCTTGTGGTCGGCCTTGTTCCCGGCGATGCTGGCCGGCGCCTGGCTATTGACCGCGGTGCTGAACGGGATGGTCGGTGAGTGGACCGTAGCCAAGGCGGGACACGCCCAGCGACCGGTGCCGGACTACGCCGCGTTGGAGTTGCCGCTGTGGCTGCTCGGCGCCTTGGCGGTGACGGCGCTGATCGGCGGAGTGGCCGGTGGCGACGCCGGTTATCTGGGCCGCAATGCCGCTGTGGTGCTGCTGTGGCCATATGTTTTCGCCGGACTGGCGACGGTGCATCGCTGGTCGCGTGGACGGCCCAATGCCGGATTGCTGCTGGCATTGTTCTATTTGGCTTTTTTTGCCATGTTCGGCTGGGCGCTGGTGGCCGTTGCCGGACTGGGGTTGGTGAGGCATTGGACGAGGCTGAGGCGGCGAGACGCCGCCGGCGGCCAGGAGGAAAAGTGATATGGAAGTCATCCTGCTTGAGCGCATCGAGAAGCTGGGCCAGATGGGCGATACGGTAAAGGTGAAGACCGGCTTCGCCCGCAATTATCTGCTGCCGCAGAAGAAGGCATTGCGCGCCACCAAGGACAACCAGGCCCGCTTCGAATCGCAGCGCGGTCAACTCGAGGCGCAGAATCTGCAGCGCCGCGACGAAGCGCAGGCGGTGGCGGCCAAGCTGGACGGCCTGTCCATCGTGGTCATTCGCCAGGCCGGCGAAGGCGGCATGCTGTACGGCTCGGTCACCGGCCGCGACGTCGCCGACGCGGTCAAGGGTGCCGGTTTCACCATCGAACGCCGCCAAGTGGCGCTCGATACGCCGATCAAGAGCCTCGGCTCCTATGCGGTCCGCATCGCGCTGCATCCGGAAGTGACGGTCACGGTCACCGTCACCGTGGCTCGTTCGCAGGAAGAAGCCCAGCGGACGGCCCGGGTGATCGAAGCGGCTCCGGCCGAAGCCGCGGCCGAACCGGAGCCCGAAGACGAGGACGAAACCGAGGCCTGACCGCCGCGGACCAACGCCTCATACCGATTCCATTCCTTCTTGTCGGGCGCGCCCGCTGTCTTCGGACGGGGCGCGCCCTGCCTTTTGGCTATAGCCCTCCAACCATTGGTTCCCTTGGCGGGCAGCGACTTTTCGCGTAAATTGCAGCGACCATGTCCCTGTTCGTGCCATTTCTGCGCAACCTGGTGCGCTATGGCCGCCTGACAGTGGTCGACGCCAGGAACCGTACCCATGTCTTCGAAGGCCGCCCCGCCCCAGGGCTGCGGCCGGTGACCATTCGGCTGCATGATCCCGGCCTGCACTGGCGCCTGCCGCTGCGGCCGGCGATGGTGGCCGGCGAAGCCTATATGAACGGCACTCTGACCGTCGAAGACGGCGACATCTACGATTTCATCGCCCTGGCCAACGAGAATATCAACCGCGGCGCCGCCCGCTTCTCGCCCGGCGCGCGGCTCGGCAGCCTGGTCCGGCGGCTGCAGCAATGGAACCCGGTGACCATCAGCCGCCGCAACGTCGCTCACCATTACGATCTGTCGGGGGCTCTCTACGACCTGTTCCTGGACCCGGATCGGCAGTATTCCTGTGCCTATTTCGTCGATGCCACGGCCACCCTCGAACAGGCGCAACTGGCCAAGAAGCGCCACATCATGGCCAAGCTTCTGCTGCAACCGGGACAGAAGGTGCTCGATATCGGCTGCGGTTGGGGCGGACTGGCCTTGACGCTGGCCCGCGAGGCCGAGGTCGAGGTCACCGGCATCACCCTGTCCGAAGAACAGCTGCGAGTTGCCCAACGGCGCGCCGAGGAAGCCCAGCTCAGCCACCGCGTGCGCTTTCAGTTGGCCGATTATCGCGAGTTGGAGGGCCGCTTCGACCGGATCGTGTCGGTGGGTATGTTCGAGCATGTCGGCATCACCCACTACCGAACCTTCTTCCGCCGCATGCGGGAGCTGATGACCGATGCCGGCCTGGCCCTGCTGCACGCCATCGGCCGCAGCGACGGCCCCGGCACAACCAATCCCTGGATGCGCAAGTACATTTTTCCCGGCGGCTATTCGCCCGCCCTTTCCGAGGTCCTGGGCGCGGTGGAACGGACCGGTCTGTTCGTCTCCGACATCGAGATCCTGCGCCCCCATTACGCCGAGACCCTGCGCCATTGGCGAAACCGCTTCGCCGAACACCGGGCGCAGGCGGCAGCCCTTTACGACGAGCGCTTCTGCCGCATGTGGGAGTTCTACCTGGCGGGGTCCGAGACGGCCTTCCGCCACCAGGACCACATGGTCTGGCAGATGCAATTGACCCGGCGCCCCGAGACGGCGCCCCGGACTCGCGACTATATCGGTCTCGCCGAAGCGAGTTATCCCCACAGTTAACAGGCCACTTGTCCCGATATCCACAGGGCGGCGAACATGTTTGCCGATGCGCCCACGGGTATCCTTCTGCTAGATTTGCCCGATGCTCGCACCGGTGACCACCGCCCCGCTGCACTCCGACGAGGCGCTCCTTCGCACGCCGCCGCACAACTACGAGGCGGAACAGGCCCTGCTGGGCGCGATCCTGATGAACAATCGGGCGATCGAGAAGGTCAGCGAGTTCCTGCGGGCCGAACATTTCGCCGATCCGGTGCATGGCCGCATCTACAACGCCTGCCAGGCCCTGGCCAACCGCAACCAGATCGCCAACCCGGTCACCCTGAAGACCTATCTGGCCGGGGATGCCGGTCTGGCCGAACTGGGCGGTGACGGCTACCTGGCGCGTCTGGCCGGGGCCGCCGCGACGATCATCAATAGCGAGGACTACGGAAGGCTGATCTTCGATCTGCATCTGCGGCGCGAGCTGATCGCGCTGGGCGAAGACATGGTCAACGATGCCTTCGAACCGGATGTGGAAGTCAACGCCACCAACCAGATCGAGATCGCCGAACAGAAGCTGTTCGATCTGGCCACCGCCGGGCAGGCGGAAGGCGGCTTCCAGCCCTTCAGCCAGTCGGTGATCGGCGCCATCCGCCATGCCGAGGCGGCCCACCGGCGCGAAGGCAAGCTGTCGGGGGTCACCACCGGGCTGCGCGACCTCGACCAGAAGCTGGGCGGACTGCATCCCTCGGACCTGATCATCCTGGCCGGACGCCCGTCGATGGGGAAGACGGCGCTGGCCACCAACATTGCGTTCAGTGCGGCCAAGGCCTACCGCGAGGAAATCGGGCCGGCCGGGGACAAGACGGTGGTCGAAGGCGGCATGGTCGCCTTCTTCTCGCTGGAAATGTCGGCCGAACAGTTGGCCACTCGCATCCTGGCCGAGCGAGCCGAGATCCCGTCCAACAAGATCCGTCAGGGGGAACTGCAGCAGGCCGAATTCGAGCGCCTGGTGGTTGCCGCCCAGGACCTGCATTCGCTGAGGCTCTATATCGACGACACGCCGGCCTTGTCGGTCTCCGCCGTGCGCACCCGGGCCCGCCGCCTGAAGCGCACCCATGGTCTCGGCATGATCATCATCGACTATCTGCAATTGCTGTCGGGCACCAGCGGCAAACGGGCGGAAAACCGCGTGCAGGAGGTTTCCGACATCACCCGCGGGCTGAAGGCCCTGGCCAAGGAACTGAACGTGCCGGTGCTGGCGCTGTCACAGCTGTCGCGGTCGGTCGAGAGCCGCGAGGACAAGCGGCCGCAACTCTCCGATCTGCGCGAATCGGGCTCGATCGAGCAGGACGCCGACGTGGTCACCTTCGTGTTTCGCGAGCAATACTATCTCGAACGGGCCGAGCCGGGCCGGCGGCCGGAAGAGAACGACGAAAAGTTCAACACCCGCCACGCCGAATGGCAGAAGCGCTGCGACCAGGTGTGGAATACCGCCGAAGTGATCATCGCCAAGGCTCGGCACGGTCCGGTGGGAACGGTCAGGCTGTTCTTCGACGGCAATTACACCAAATTCGCCGATCTCGACGACTGGCACGGCCCCGACACAGACCACGAATGACCGCCGCATGAGTGACCCTGCACAACGCGCCGGCGCCCTGCTGACAGTTGATCTCGACGCCGTGGTCGCCAATTGGCGGCGCTGTCAGGCGGTGGCCCAGCCGGCTCGCTGTGCCGCCGTGGTCAAGGCCGACGCCTACGGCCTGGGAATGGCTCCGGTGGCGCGGGTCCTGGCCGAGGCCGGCTGTGCCCGCTTCTTCGTCGCCACCATCGACGAGGGGATCGGCCTGCGCGAAGTCCTGCCCGACCGCGAGATCCTGGTCCTGAACGGTCCCTTGCCTGGCACCGAGGCCGATTTCCTCGAGCACCGGCTGATCCCGGTCCTCAATGCCCCCGGACAACTGGCCGGCTGGGCCGCCTTCGCCGCCGCCGCCGGCCGCAAGCTTCCCGCCGCACTGCATGTCGACACCGGCATGGCGCGGCTTGGCGTCGAGCTTTACGACCTGTGGCGGCTGGCCGCCGATACCGCCGCCCTGGCCGCCATCGAGGTGATCCTGGTGATGAGCCACCTGGCTTGCGCCGACACCCCCGGACATCGCCTGAACCACGGCCAGTTGTCCATATTCCACACGGCGCGCTCGCTGTTTCCCGGAGTCGAAGGCAGCCTTGCCGCGTCATCGGGGCTGTTCCTGGGCGCCGACTGGCTGGCCGACTGGGTGCGGCCGGGGGCGGCGCTGTATGGCCTCCAGCCGACCGCGGCAGGCCCCAACCCGATGCTCCCGGTGGTCCGCCTGGAGGCCAAGGTCCTGCAACTGCGTGACGTTGACGCTGGCGACACCGTTGGTTATGGTGCCACCCACAGCATCACCAAGGACACCCGGCTGGCCACCGTGGCCGCCGGTTACGCCGACGGCATCTTCCGCTCGCTGGGCAATCGGGGCTGCGGTCATCTCGGGGAGATCGAAGTGCCGCTGGTCGGTCGCGTGTCGATGGATCTGATCGTTTTCGACGTCACCGAGGTGCCGGCCGATCGCCTTCAACCGGGTGCCGTCATCGAGCTCCTGGGTCCCCACCATACCGTCGACGACATGGCCAAGGCCGCCGGCACCATCGGCTACGAGGTGTTGACCGCCTTGGGCAATCGCTATCACCGCCGTTATCTGGGCGGAGCGGCCCCATGACCTTATTGGCGGCGGTTGGCCGCATCTTCCTCGGCTTCCTGCAGTATGCCGGCCGACTGACGGTGTTCACCGGTGTCGCCGTCGCCCATTGTTTCCGGCCGCCCATTTATTTCCGCCTGATCCTCCGCCAGATGGTGGAGATCGGCTATTTCTCGCTGCCCGTGGTCGGGCTGACGGCAATCTTCACCGGCATGGTGCTGGCCCTGCAAAGCCATACCGGCTTCGCCCGGTTCTCGGCCGAGGGCGCGGTGGCCACGGTGGTAGTCATCTCGATGACGCGCGAGCTCGGGCCGGTGCTGGCCGGGTTGATGGTGGCGGGCCGGATCGGCGCCGCCATGGCCGCCGAAATCGGCACCATGCGGGTCACCGAGCAAGTCGACGCGCTGGTCACCCTGTCGACCAATCCGTTCAAGTATCTGGTGGCGCCGCGGCTGTTGGCCGGGCTTCTGATGCTGCCCTGCCTGGTGGTGGTGGCCGACATCATCGGCGTGTTCGGCGGCTTCCTGGTCGGCACCTACCAGCTCGGCTACAACCCGGCGACCTATATCCACAGCAGCTGGGAGTATCTGAAGCCGATCGACGTCATCTCGGGCCTGGTCAAGGCTTCGGTGTTCGGCTTCGTCATCTCGCTGATGGGTTGCTACAACGGCTATCAGTCTCGCGGCGGGGCCCAGGGGGTCGGCCAGGCGACGACCAATGCGGTGGTCTCGGCCTCGATCATGATCCTGACCACCAACTACATCCTCACCGCGCTGTTCTTCAACAAATGACCCCCAAAATCCAGCTCATCGACGTGCACAAGAGCTTCGGTCCGAAGCTGGTGCTGGACGGTGTGACGGCGGACATTGCCGCGTCCGAGTCCTTCGTCATCATCGGCGGATCGGGCAGCGGCAAATCGGTCGCCCTGAAATGCATTCTCGGCCTGATGCGGCCGGAACAGGGCCGCATCCTGATCGACGGCGAAGACGTCGTGAACATGAAGGGACGCGAGCGGGAACGAGTGATGAAGAAGTTCGGTATGCTGTTTCAGGGAGGCGCCCTGTTCGATTCGCTGCCGGTCTGGGAAAACGTCGCCTTCGGCCTGGTCCAGGGCCGCCGCATGGAGCGGCGGGCGGCCCGCGACAAGGCGATGGAGACCCTGGCCCAGGTCGGCCTCGGCTCGGACGTGGCCGAATTGTCGCCGGCCGAGCTGTCGGGCGGCATGCAGAAGCGCGTGGCGCTGGCCCGCGCCATTGCCAGCCAGCCCGAGATCATCTTCTTCGACGAGCCGACCACCGGGCTCGACCCGATCATGGCCGACGTCATCAACGACCTGATCGTCAAATGCGTCCGCGAACTGGGCGCCACGGCGGTGTCGATCACCCACGACATGCATTCGGCCCGCAAGATCAGCGACCGCATGGCCATGCTCTACAAGGGCAAGCTGATCTGGGTCGGCCGCACCGCCGAAGTCGACAAAGCCGACAACGCCTATGTCGACCAGTTCATCCATGGTCGGGCCGATGGGCCGATCAAGATGGAAATCCGAGGGTGATGGCGCAGCATTTCCGACGTTTCGGCGGAGTCTGACGCTTGGCGAAGATCTCCGCCCGTTTCGCCTGCCAGGAATGCGGTGCCAGCTTTCCCCGCTGGGCCGGCAAATGCGAGGCCTGCGGCGCCTGGAACAGCATCGTCGAGGAAGCGCCGGTCGAGTCGGTGCCGAAGGGGCTGGGCAGCGGCAAGGGTGGGCGCAGGATCGAGTTCGTCGGGCTCGACGGGGGCTCGACGCCGCCGCCACGGCGGCTGACCGGGATCGCCGAGCTGGACCGGGTCGCTGGCGGCGGCCTGGTGGCCGGATCGGCCCTGCTGGTCGGCGGCGATCCGGGAATCGGCAAGTCCACCCTTCTGTTGCAGGCGGTGGCCGCCCTGGCCGGCGAGGCCACCTGTGTCTACATCTCGGGTGAGGAAGCGGTCGACCAGGTGCGCCTCAGGGCCCGCCGGCTGGGCTTGGCGGCAGCGCCGGTGCAGTTGGCCGCGGCGACCTCGCTGCGCGACATCGTCGCCAGTCTCGACCAGGGCCAGCCACCGGCCTTCGTCGTCATCGACTCGATCCAGACAATGTATCTGGACGCCCTCGATTCGGCGCCGGGTACGGTGGCCCAGGTGCGCGCCTGCGCCAGCGAGTTGATCCGGCTGGCCAAACGCCGCGGCTTCACCCTGTTCCTGGTGGGGCATGTGACCAAGGATGGGCAGTTGGCCGGTCCCCGGGTGCTCGAGCACATGGTCGACACGGTGCTCTATTTCGAAGGCGAACGCGGCCACCAGTTTCGCATCCTGCGGGCGGTGAAGAACCGCTTCGGCGCCACCGACGAGATCGGCGTCTTCGAGATGACCGATGCCGGATTGACCGGCGTGGCCAATCCCTCCGCCCTGTTCCTGGCCGAACGACGCGGCAATGTGAGCGGCTCTTGCGTCTTCGCCGGCATCGAGGGGACACGGCCGATGCTGGTGGAAATCCAGGCCCTGGTGGCGCCGACCAGCTTCGGCACGCCGCGCCGCGCGGTGATCGGATGGGACTCCGGCCGGCTTGCCATGGTAATGGCTGTGCTCGATGCCCGTTGCGGGCTTGCTTTGGGCGGAAATGACGTTTATTTGAACGTCGCCGGCGGCTTGCGGATCAGCGAGCCGGCCGCCGATTTGGCCGTGGCCGCGGCCTTGGTGTCCTCCGCCACCGACGTACCCGTCGAGGCCGATCTGGTGGTCTTCGGCGAGATCGGGTTGTCTGGCGAGATCAGGGCGGTCAGCCAGACCGACGGGCGCCTGAAGGAGGCCGCCAAGCTGGGCTTTGCCCAGGCGCTGGTGCCGGCGGTCCCCCGCCAGGGCACGGCCCAGGCGAAACCGGCAAGCAAAGCGGCAGCGGCCGGGCCGATCGGGCTGCGACGGATCGGCCATGTACAGGATTTGGTGTCCTTGTTCCGCTCCGGCGGCAAGGCTGGCCAGAAATCGGGTGAGTGACCTTGAACGCTGTCGACATTGCCATTGTCGTCGTATTGCTGGCCTCCGGCGTATTCGCGCTGATGCGCGGCTTCGTCTACGAAGTGCTGGCGATGGCCGGCTGGATCGCCGCCGGCCTGGCCGCCCTGTGGGGGCTTCCCATTGTCCGCCCGCTGGTCCACCCCTATATTGCGAGCCCGACCCTGGTCGATGTGGTCGGCGGCGT
Source organism: uncultured Telmatospirillum sp. (assembly GCA_903858635.1). Lineage (GTDB taxonomy): Bacteria > Pseudomonadota > Alphaproteobacteria > Rhodospirillales > Magnetospirillaceae > DUZF01. The sequence goes on from CAIOJO010000064.1 coordinate 22,908, forward strand.
CGCCATTTTCCTGTTGACCTTGCTCGCCTGCTCGCTGGTCACCCATGCCCTGGCAAGGCAGGTGCAGAAGAGCGCCATCAGCTCGGTCGATCGCTCGTTGGGATTCGCTTTCGGCTTGTTACGCGGCCTGTTGCTCGCCAGCTTATGCTTCATGGTGGTGACCAAGCTGATGGCCCCGGACGAACCGGAACTGCTCGCCTCGGCCAGGACCCGGCCCTTGATGGCGGCCGGGGCCCGTCTGATCCAGTCCCTGGTGCCGAGCCATTTGTCGGGCATCGAGGACAAGGCCAAGGAAGCGGCCAACATGGTCCGACAGGCCGAACAGGCCAATGAGGCCTACGGCAAACTGTTGTCGCCGAAGCCGAAGTCGCCCGAGCCGACGAAGAACGATAAGCAGCCTAGTTACGACAACAACGGTCTCGAACGGCTGATCGAGACCACGACCGGAAAATAGCAGGCGCCCCGTGATGCTCACCAGCAACCCCTTCGACGACGATCACCTGCATGAAGAATGCGGCGTGTTCGGTATTTTCGGGCAACCCAGCGCGGCGTCGCACGCCGCTTTGGGTCTGCACGCGTTGCAGCATCGCGGCCAGGAGGCGGCAGGCATCGTCGCCTTCGACGGCGAGCATTTCCACAGTCACCGGGGCCTCGGCCACGTCGCCGACAATTTCGGCACCGAGGCGGTGATCAAGCGGCTGCCCGGCCATATGGCGGTCGGTCATGTGCGCTATTCGACCACCGGCGAGACCATGCTGCGCAATGTGCAGCCGCTGTTCGCCGATTTCGAATTCGGCGGGCTGGCCATCGGCCACAACGGCAACCTGACCAATGCGCTGACCATCCGCAAGCAGTTGGTCCGCCGCGGCTGCCTATTCCAGTCGACCACGGATACCGAGGTGATCGTCCATCTGATCGCCATCAGCCTCTACTCGACCGTCGAAGAGCGCATGATCGACGCGCTACGCCAAGTCGAGGGGGCCTATTCCCTGGTGGCGCTGACCAAGGATGCGGTGATCGGGGTGCGCGATCCACTGGGCATCCGTCCCCTGGTGCTCGGCCGGTTGCCCGGCGGCGCCTGGATCCTGACCTCGGAAACCTGCGCCCTCGACATCGTCGGCGGCGAGTTCGTGCGCGACGTCGACCCCGGCGAGTTGATCATCCTCGACCATAACGGCGTGCGCAGCATCAAGCCGTTCGTGAAACGGCCGCGGCGCTTCTGCATCTTCGAATATATCTACTTCGCCCGTCCCGACAGCATGATGGAAGGGACCAGCGTCTACGAAGTGCGCAAGCAGATCGGCAGCGAATTGGCCCGCGAGAGCGGCGTCGATGCCGATGTGGTGATCCCGGTGCCCGATTCCGGCGTTCCGGCGGCGATCGGCTATGCGGCGCAGGCCGGCATCCCGTTCGAACTGGGGATCATCCGCAATCACTATGTGGGCCGCACCTTCATCGAACCGACCGACAGCATCCGCCATCTCGGGGTGAAGCTGAAGCATAACGCCAACCGGGCCGAGATCGCCGGCAAGCGGGTGATCCTGGTGGACGATTCGATCGTCCGCGGCACCACCTCGATGAAGATCGTCGAGATGGTGCGCCAAGCCGGGGCGAGCGAAGTGCATATGCGCATCTCCAGCCCGCCGACCACCCACTCCTGCTTCTACGGCATCGACACGCCGGAACGCGACAAGCTGTTGGCCTACCGCAACAATGTCGAGGCCATGGCCAAATTGATCGGCGTCGACTCGCTGGCTTTCATTTCGCTGGACGGCCTCTATCGGGCGGTCGGCGAAACCGGACGCGATACCAAGCAACCGCAGTTCTGCGATGCCTGCTTCACCGGGGATTACCCGATCATGCTGACCGACCAAGAGGCCGGCCAGATGCCCGACATGCTCAGCCTGATGACCGAAGGCCGCTGACCGGCATGCCGGGCCAGCGACTGGATGGCCGCGTCGCCCTGGTCACCGGGGCGTCGCGCGGTATCGGCGCGGCGGTCGCCCGCCGATTCGCCGCCGAAGGGGCGCGGGTGATCCTGCTGGCCCGCACCCAAGGCGGGCTGGAAGAGGTCGATGACGCGATCCGCGCCGCCGGCGGCAGCGCCACGCTGGTCACCCTCGATCTTCGCGATCTCGACGCCATCGACCAGATGGGCTACGCCCTCTACCAGCGGTTCGGCCGGCTCGACATTCTGGTGGGCAACGCCGGCGTCCTCGGCGGCCTTAGTCCGGTCGGCCATTACCCGCCCAAGGATTGGGACGAGGTGATGACGGTCAACGTCACCGCCAACTGGCGCCTGATCCGCAGCTTCGACGCCTTGATGCGGCAATCCGATGCCGGACGGGCCATCTTCGTCACCTCGGGCGTCACCCGGGGCCTGCCCCCCTATTGGGGCGCCTATGCGGCGAGCAAAGCGGCACTGGAAGCCATGGCCCGGACCTGGGGGGCGGAAGTGGGACGGACCACCGCGCTCAAGGTCAATCTGGTCGATCCCGGGGTGGTCCGCACGCGGCTGCGGGCCCAGGCCTTCCCCGGCGAAGACCCGCGGCAGCACCCCGAACCCGACCGGATCACCCAGGTCTTCGTCGACCTGGCCGCGCCCGACTGTCAGAAGAACGGCGAGATCGTCAGAGCGTAGGAAAACCCTCGCCCGCTTGCGGGCGAGGGGGCCACCAGTCAGTCCCCGCGCAGATCGCTGATCGCCGCGCCCAGGAAGCGGCTGGCCTCGCCGCCGGTCACCACCTTGTGGTCGAAGGTCAGCGACAACGGAAGGTGTCGGTGCACGGCAAACCCATCGCCCGCCGCAACAACCCGGCGGACCAGGCGTCCGCAGCCGAGGATGGCCACCTGCGGTGGCACCACCATCAGCGCCGCCGTCAGGCCGACGCCGAACACGCCGAAATTGCTCAGGCTGATGGTCGCCCCGCGCAGCTCTTCGGGTTGGATGACGCGTCGCCGCACCAGGTCCTGCAAACGGTGAATCTCGGCCCGCCATTGCTCCGGGCTATGCCCGCCCACATCCCGCAGTACCGGCACGAACAGGCCGTCGGCGGTGTCCACCGCCAGACCGAGATCGACCTGCCGGTGCAAGCGCCGGCTCTTGCCCTGGCTGTCATACCAGGCGTTCAGCGCCGGTTGGGCGGCACAGCCAGCCAGCACGGCGCGGATCAGACGGAGCGTGATGTCGCCGTCGGCCACCCAGCTTTCCACATCGGCTTCGTCCGACACCGTGGTGGCGGCCACCTGCTGGTGGGCCTCGTCCAGGATGCGGGCCATCGCCAACCGCACCCCGGTCAATTGTTCCACCGCACCGGGGGCCGTCGCGTCGACGGCCGCTGCCTCGACGTCGCGGCTGGTAATGCTGCCGCCCGGGCCGCTCGCCGCGACGGTGGCCAGATCGACGCCCAGGCGCTGGGCCAAGGCCCGCACCGCAGGCGCCGCCTGCACCGTCGGCGCGGCAATCGGCATCGCCGGGGGTGGCTTGAGGGCGGCCGGGGCCCCCATCTCGGCTTCCGGCAGGTCGCCGACCACCGAACCGCTGTCCCGTTGGCCGCCATCGCCGAACTCGGCGACCACCTGCCCCACCTTGACCCGCTCGCCGGCGCGGATGGCCAGTCGCACCACCTTGCCGGTCACCGGCGAAGGGATTTCCACCACCGCCTTGTCGGTCTCCACCGAAACCAGCGGCTGGTCGGCCACCACGTAATCACCTTCCTCGACATGGACGGCGAGGATCTCGGCTTCGTCCAGGCCCTCGCCGAGGTCGGGCATCAGGAAGGGTGTCTTCACGCGTAGCCTACGGCGCGGCGCGCCGCCTCCTCGATATGGGTGCGACTGGGAATGTAATGCCCCTCCAGCCGGGCCAAGGGCACCACCACGTCGGGCGCCGTCACCCGTTCCACCGGGGCCATCAGCGACATCAAGCCTTGCCCGGCCAGCCGCGCCGCGATCTCGGCGCCGAAGCCGCCGGTCAGCGGCGCTTCGTGGATGATCACGCAGCGCCCGGTCTTGGCCACCGAGGCAAGGATGGTGTCCATGTCGAGAGGCGCCAAGGTGGCCACATCGATCACCTCGGCCAAGACCCCTTCGGCCGCCAGATCGTCGGCGGCGGCCAGGGCTTCCTTGACCATCGCGCCCCAGGCCACCAGCGTCACGTCGCGGCCTTCGCGCAACCGGAAGCAGGTATCGAGGGGCAGCGCCTGCCCGTCATCCGCCACCTCTTCGCGCAAGGCCCGATAAAGGCGGCTCGGTTCCAGAAAGACCACCGGATCGGGGTCGCGGATGGCGGCCAGCAACAGCCCGTAGGCGCGACGGGGCGAGGACGGGATCACCGTGCGCAGGCCGGGAATATGCGCCAGCATGGCCTCGGTGCTTTCCGAATGATGCTCCGGGGCATGGATCCCGGCCCCCATCGGCGCCCGCAGCACCATCGGACAGGAAAGCCGGCCGCGGCTGCGGTTGCGCAGCCGCGAGGCATGGTTCACCAGTTGGTCGAAGGCCGGATAGAGAAAGCCCATGAACTGGATTTCCCCGACCGGCCGGAAGCCTTGCGCCGCCAAGCCGACGCAGACACCGCTGATCAGCAGCTCGGCCAGCGGCGTATCGAGCACCCGGTCCCGCCCGAAACGCGCCAGCAAGCCGTCGGTGGCACGGAAGACGCCGCCATCGGCGCCGACATCCTCGCCCAGCAGGACGACCCGCGGGTCGTCCTCCATGGCGCGGGCCAGTGCCATGGTGACCGCGCCGACCATGGTCAGTTCAGCCATGCCCGTTCTCCTCGAAACGCCGGCGCTGCACGGCCAAGGACCGGGGCAGGGTGGCGAACAGATGGTCGAACATCGCGGTCGGGTGATCCGCTGGCATCGCCAGATAGGCGGCCCGCCCCTCTTCCACGATGCGCTCGCAATCTTTCAGCAGCGCCTCCTCGTCGGCCTTCGACCACCATCCGAGACGCCCCAGATAGGCGCGCAAGCGCGTCAGCGGCTCGGCCGGCCAATGGGCGCTGACCTCCTCGGTGCTGCGATACCGACTGGCATCGTCGGCCGTGGTGTGATCGGACAGGCGATAGGTCAGCGCTTCGATCAACGACGCGCCCAGGCCGCTGCGCGCCCGCTCCAGGGCCTCGGTGGCGGCCTGATGCACCGCCAGCACGTCGTTGCCGTCCACCTGCTCGGCCGGGACCCCGCCGGCGATCGCCTTCTGGGCCAGGGTCTCGGCGGCGCTCTGGCTGGCCCGCGGCAGCGAAATGGCCCATTGGTTGTTGGTCACCACGAACAGCACCGGCAACGACCATACGCCGGCCAGATTGAGCGCTTCGTAGAAGTCGCCTTTCGAGGTCGCCCCGTCGCCCAGCATGCAGACCGCGGCGCGATGCTCGCCGCGCAACTTGATGGCGGTGGCGACGCCGACCGCATGCGGGGCCTGGCTGGCGATCGGAATGGCGGGTGGAAAGTCCTCGGCCGGCCCCCAATGCTGGTTGCCGCGCTCGTCACCGCCCCAGGACAGCAGCAGCTGGGCCGGTGTCACGCCGCGCCACAGCATGGCGCCCTGGTCCCGGTAGGTGGGCAGCAGCACGTCGTTCTGCGCCATGGCGGCGGCGACGCCGACCGGCACCGCCTCCTGCCCCAACGAGGACGCATAGGTGCCGATCTGTCCGATGCGCTGCATGGCCACCGCCCGCTTGTCGAACAGGCGGGTCAGGGTCATCGCCCGGTACAAGGCCCGTAGCCGGTCGGCATCGCGGGCCAGGGGAGGCAGACCGTCGGCGGTGTTGCCGTCGGCGTCCAAATAGCGGCGGTAGCAGATCTCGAAGCGGGCGACGACCGTGCGCTCGGGATGGCTTCGGTCGGGATGCACCCGCTGCAGGTTAGTGGCGACGTCCGGCATGAGAACTCCACTTCACCTTTAGAGGTAAGAAGAACTCCCTTACTAGATGGGTCGATCGACTGTCGCCCTCAAGTCCAGCCTAACATTAGATATAATATTCATAGAACTTACCGAATTGATTTATTTTATTGCGTCGACTGCCGGCCGACCATTTCGAAGCTTGCGCGGCGCGGCGTGTGTGGGCAATGCGGGCTAGCGATACAGCCAGCTGCAGATCGCCACCGAGAAGACCAGCCCGGTGAGATCCGCCAGAAGGCCGACCAGCAGGGCGTGGCGGATGCGACGGACCCCGACGGCGCCGAAATACACCGCCAGCACATAGAAGGTGGTCTCGCTCGAGCCGTAGACCGTGCTGGCCAGGATCCCCAGATAGCTGTCGGGACCGATGGCCGGATCCTTCAGCAGGGTGGCCAGATAGCCAAAGGAGGCCGAGCCGGACAGCGAGCGCAGCACCGCCATGGTCAGCGCTTCCGCCGGCACCCCAAAGTTCCCGGTGAGCCGGCCCAGGGGGGCCACCAGCAGCTCCATCGCCCCGCTTTCGCGGAACATGCCGACCGCCACCAGGATCGCCACCAGATAGGGCAGAATGCGCAGACTGACGGTCAATCCCTCCTTGGCCCCGTCGACGAAGCTTTCGTAGACGGGCACCTTGCGGGCGACACCGCAGGCCAGGACACCGACCATCAGGGCCGGGATGATCCAAGGCGACAATTGGCGCCCCCACAGCAAGGTGACCGGGATGAGCGCCGCCACCAGGGCGACGGCAAGCGCCGAGGCCCAGCCGGGATAAGGCGGATGCAGCTCGGCCAGGCCGCCTTCCGCCGCGCCCGTTGCCGCCGGCGGCACCGATCGCAGGATGGCGGAGTCACCGGCTCGCTCCGCCGGAAACCAGCGCGCTCCCCATTTGGCGAATAGGACGGCGAGGCCGGTCGACCACAAGGTGGCGAACAGGGTGGTCGGGATCACCGCCGCCGGATTGTGCGAACCCAAGGCCGTGCGCAGGGCCATGACATGGGTCGGCAACAGGGTGACGTTGGCGGTGTTCAGCGCCAGAAACAGCACCATGGCGTCGCTGGCGGTGCCGCGATGGGGATTGAGGCGATCCAGCTCCTGCATGGCGCGCAGGCCGAAGGGGGTGGCCGCGTTGGACAAGCCGAGGACATTGGCCGCCATGTTCATCAGCATCGCCCCCATGGCCGGATGGTCCGGCGGCACCTCGGGGAACAGGCGTTGCACCAGCGGCCGCAGCAGGCGGGCGAAACCCGCCATCAGGCCACCGGCCTCGGCCACTTTCATGATGCCGAGAAACAGCGCCATGGTGCCGATCAGCCCCAGGCCGAGGGTGACCGCCGCTTCGGCGGCCTGCAGCGCGGCGCCACCCAGGGCCTCCATCGGCGGCACCCCGGGGCCGGGCGGCAGGAAGGCCTGCCGCCAGCCGGCGACGGCGAAAGCCGAGGCGATGATGGCGAAGAAGACGAGGTTCACGCGAACCCTTCCCCCGGGAGGCGACCGCCCCTACGACACCACTCAGGCGGCGCGGCGATGCTGCAAGAAATCGGCGATGCCCTTGTCTTCCACCTTGATGTGCTCGCTCATCCAGGTCACGGCGAATTCCAGGAGCTGCGGTCCGGCATCGGGGTCCTTCGACTCCACCTTCGCCTTCAGCGGCTCGAACGCGACCCAGAAGGCCTCGTGCCGGGCCCGGTGCGCCGCCAGATTGGGGTAGCCGGCCCGCGCCATCGCCGCTTCCTCCTCGCGGAAGTGCTGCTTCAAGCTATTGGCCAGGGTGGCAACCATCTCGGGGGCCGCCTCCAGGCCTTCGCCGAACATCATGCGGGCGAAGAATCCGTTCACCTGCTCGAAGATGTTCTTGTGATGGCGGTCGATGTCGGCGATGCCGAGGTTCAGGCTGTCATCCCAGGTCATGATGCGCATCTTCGTCTTGTCGGCGCGCACCTGGCCCAGGAATTCACCCACTTGGCTGTTCAGCAAGTCGGACTGACGCGACAAGCCGCTGGCCGCCGCGCTGATTTCGGTGGCCGTCCGCCCGGTGGACTTGGCCGCTTCCTCGACGCTGGCGATGTTGTCGGAGACGTCCCGCGTCCCCTCGGCGGCGCAATCGATGCTGCGCACGATTTCGCTGGTCGCCGCGGTCTGTTGTTCGACCGCCGAGGCGACCGAGGTGCTGATGGTGGTGAGGTCGGTGATGACCTGGGTGATGATGCCGATGGCCGTCACCGCGTCGGCGGTACCGTTCTGCACCGCCAGAATCTTCGCCGTGATGTCTTCGGTGGCCTTGGCGGTTTGATTGGCCAGGCCCTTCACTTCCCCGGCGACCACGGCGAATCCCTTGCCGGCCTCGCCGGCGCGCGCCGCTTCGATCGTCGCATTGAGGGCCAGGAGATTGGTTTGGCTGGCGATATCGTTGATCAGGGCGACCACCTCGCCGATGCTGGTGACGTCCTTCGACAAGGCCTGCATCAGGTTGTTGGCGCGCTTCACCTCGCCATCGGCGTGATCGGAAATGCTGCGCGAGCGCTCGACCTGGCCGGCGATCTCGGTGATCGACGCGGCCAGCTGTTCGGTGGCGGCGGCGACCGCCTGGACATTGGCGGACGCGGTGCCGGCCGCCTGGGATACGGAACTGGCCTGGGCCGAAGTTTCGCTGGCGACGCTCGCCATGTGGCGGGCCGAGCTTTGCAACTGGCTGGCCGCCGCCGTCACCGCTTCGACCACCGAACCGATCTGCGCCTCGAAGCTGTCCGCCATCTTGCGCAGCGCGGCTTTGCGCTCCGCGTCGGCGCGGCGCTTCTGCGCCTCCTGCTCGCTTTCCAGGCGCTTCTTGTCGATGGTGGTCTGCTGGAAGATCCGCAAGGCCTTGGCCAGTTCGCCGATCTCGTCACGCCGCTGGCAATAGGGGACCTCGAAGGAGGTGTCGCCCTTCTCCAGGAGATGGGTCGCCTCGGTGATCTTGTGCAGCGGCGGCACGATGGTCAGGACCAACCACAGGACGATCGAGCTGCCGATGGCGATGCCGGCCAGGCCGAGCCATAGGGTCGGCCAGAACGCTTCGGAATTGCCGTGATCGAGCAGGCGGAGATAAAGAGCGAAGAAAACCCAGGCTACGGCACTCGGTGGGCCGTAGGAGAGGACCGTCTTCAGTCCGATGCCGCGAAAGAAGAACTTCCAATAGCTCGCTACCAAGCGGATCATGTTCCTAACTCCACGGCCCGATCCCTCATCCCGAGCCCCAGCCGCCTTCCCGCCCGGGGCCTTGCCTCGGCAGGCCGGGAACGCAAGCTATCCCCCTCTAATTGGCGTAGATTCGGACCAGGCAATCGCCTCATCGTTGAATCCGCCGACCAACTTATAAGCCGAGAACTCTCGGCGATCCAGGAAAGTTGTCAGGACATCAACACTAGAGTCAGCCGATGGCTGGACCGCGGCGAGGCGCTGTGTTAGCGCTCTTGCTCATGCGCCGCATCGCCCTCTCTTTTTGTGTCTGCCTGGTGGCCTCCGGCTGCGTCAGAACGGCCGATCTACCCCCCTCCAATCAGCCGGAGGAGTGGCGAATCCTGGCATGGACGGATCAGAACAGCAGCAGCCGATGCATCGGCCGCCCGCTGACGCCGCTCTGCGCGGTCGAGACGCTGCTGGCCTGTTTCCAGCGCGGCCGCATCGAGCTGTGCCGCCTGGTCGACGACGACACCGACGCTTACGCTTCGGTGTTCGCCTCGCCGGCGGATCCCCAAGCCGTTCTCGCCTATCGCATCGTCGTGACGCGCCGCATCGAAGAGTCGGTGGCCGGCCAGGGCCGCCGGGGGGACGTGCTGATCGGTCTCGACCAGCACGAGACCGCGGCCACGGCGCCCGCCCCGCCGGCCGGGCCGGCCGCCACCTTCTTGTTGCGGCAAGCGCCGGATGGCGGTTGGAAGGTGGTCGGCTGGGGCGATGCCGACGACTGATAACCCTATCGCCCCTCGCGCCACCAGGCGATGACCAGGCCACCGCAAGCCAAGGCCAGCAGCAGCCAAGCCGGCAATAAGGCAATGTCCTCTACCGCCGTGACGATCCGGTCATTGCGCTGTGGCAGGCCGAACCAGCCGCTGCCGGCGGTGCCGCCGCCGCCGCTGACGCGACGGAATTCCGGCAAGCCGTCGTCGATCCACCGCAAGCCGCCACCGGTGGCGTCGACCACCGGCTTCAACTTGTCGGGGGTGGCCCGCAATTCCGCCATCTCCACCGGGTTCAGGCTGCCGGTCGCGGCCAGGGCGACCCGCTGGCCGTCGGTCACCCGCCATAACCCGGCCTGCTCCACCCGCTGTTCGGCGACGGCGCGGCCGTCACCCTGGTCGGCAAGATGGAGCTTGGTTTCACCACCGTCAGGCGCCGTGACCGTCGCCTCGACATCACCCTTGGCCAAGCTGCGCCGCTGCACCTGCAGGCGATCCCCGCGGACCTCGGCGGTCAACTGATCCTCCTCCAGTTCGGGCTCCTTCATCAGCCAATGGGCCAGCCGGCGCAGCAGTTCGGCCTGCGGCCCGCCGCCTTCCCAGCCGCGCGTCCACAGCCAGGCGGTATCGCTCATCAGCTCGGCGACCCGCCCGTCGCCGACCCGGTCGAGAATCAGCAGCGGCAGGCCATCCGGACCTTCCATCAACGGCGTGGCCTGCCCCTTCAACCGGCTGCCGATGATCCGCGCCCATTCGCCCCAATGCGGCGGGTCGCTGTCCGCTCCCGGCAGACCGGCCGACACCGGATGGCGCCGCCCCAACTCGGTGACGCGCGGCAGAAACGGCTCGCCGAGGACTCGCCCGGTGGGGGCGGCCGGCAGCACATCGGCCAGGGCTGTCGCATAAGGGGTGTCCGCCTCGGCGAATTCCGGGCCGACTGCCATCAACAGGGCGCCGCCGCCTTTCACATAATCGGCGATGTTCTGGTAATAGATGGGCGGCAGAACACTGCGCCGGCGATAACGGTCGAAGATGATCAGATCGAAGTCGTGCAGCTTGTCTTCGAACAATTCGCGCACCGGAAAGGAGATCAGCGCCAGCTCGCGCAGCGGCGTGCGGTCGTCCTTCTCGGGCGGTCGCAGAATGGTGAAATGCACCAGGTCGACCGAGGGGTCGGCCTTCAGCAGGTTGCGCCAGGTCCGTTCGCCGGCATGCGGTTCTCCCGAGATCAAGAGGACGCGAAGCCGGTCACGGACCCCACTCACCGCCACCGCCGCCCGGTTGTTGGCCAAGGTCAATTCGTTGGGCGCCGCCGCCGCCTGCAATTCGACGATATTGGTGCCGGCATGCTCGACCGGGATATCGACCCGGGTCGACCGATTGAGCGGCACGCTGACCACCGAAGGCGGTCCGCCGTCGCGACGGATGCTGACATCGGCATTGCCGCCCTGCCCGGGATCCTCGACGCGAAAGGACAGGCTGGCGGTGCCCCCGACGATGCCGTAGCTGGACGTCTGCTCGACCACCAGACGGCGGTCGCGTTCATTCTTGTGGCCGGCCAGCAGGACATGCAGCGGGGCCCCCAGATCGGCCTGGGCCGGGACGTCGTGCACCTGGCCGTCGGTGATCATCACCACGCCGGCCAATCGCTGCCGCGGCACATCGGCCAAGGCCCGATCGAGGGCGCCGAACAGCTTGGTTCCCTCGTCACGGTCGGACGATGTCCGGTACCGTTCGACCCGGAGGTCCAGATGCGGCAGCTTCCGCAGCCGCTCCAGCACCCCGGCCAGGGCACGCTCGCTCTGGCCGGCACGGTCGCCCACCGCCATGCTCGGGCTTTGGTCGGCGACCACCACCACCACATCGTCGAGCGGGATCGCCTCGTCCCGCGCCAAGCGGGGGTTCAACAGAGCCAACAGCAGGGCCGCCAGCGGCACCAGGCGCAGCCACAGCGGCGTCCGGCCGCGCCACCCCCACAGGACGAGGCCCAATCCGGCTAGGCCGGCCGGAATCAGCATCCAAAGCGGCAGCAGCGGCGACAGCAGCAGGTGAGGCAGGGTCATCGCTTCAGCCGCTCGAGGATGGCCGGCAGATGCACCTGGTCGGCCTTGTAGCTGCCGGTCAGCGCGTACATCACCAGGTTGACGCCGAAGCGATAGGCCATCTCGCGCTGTTGCTCCCCGCCGGGCACGGCGGCGAACAGCGGATTGCCCCGCCGATCCACCGCCCAGGCGGCAGCCCAGTCATTGCCGCCGATGACCACCGGCGAGACATTGTCGTTGGCCGGGTCGCCGCCGTCCTGAACGTAGACCGGCGCCCCCTCGTAACGCCCGGGCAGGTCGCGCAGCAAATAGAAGGAATGGGTCAGCACATGGTCCTCGGTGACCACCGCCAAGGGCGGGATATCGAGCCCTTCCACCAGTTCGCGCAACTTCTCCGGTCCGCCTTCGCCGCGATCCTCGGTGTCGAATAGGATCATGCCGCCGTGGCGCATGAAATCGTTGACCTTGGCCCGCGCCTCCGGCGCCAACGCCCCTTGGCGACCGGTCACCGGCCAATAAAGCAGCGGAAATACCATCAGCGGGTCGTGCTCGACATCCACCCCCATCGGTTCGCCCAGGGCCGCCGTGGTGCGCCGTTCGACCACCCTGGACAGGCCGGCCAGGCCGGCGCGGCTGGTTTCGTCGACCTGGCCATCGCCGGTGATCACATAGGCCAGTCGGGTTTGCAGGATCGCTTGCAACACCTGCTGGTCGGCGGCCTGCCCCCGGGCGGGAAGGCCGATCAGGGCGGCAATGGTCAACACGGCGATGCCGGCGCGCCGTGCCGCCAGGCCGCGCAGCAGAAGCACGGCCCCCATATCGGCCAGCAGCAGGAACAATGCGGCGGCGAGCAGCGGCGGCTGCAGGTCGCGTTCCGCCGGCCGGGCACCCAACTCGCTCTCGGCGGCCCCCAGCGGCGGCACCAACGGCGCCAGCGTCGGGATGGCGGGAGCCAGATTGACCGCCCGCCGGCCGCTGTCGTCGCCGTAGTAACCGGGCGGGTGGCGCGGCCCCGGCGTCACCGACTGGGCGCCGGCCGGAATCGCCTCGGCGACCCCGGACGGCGGCACTAGGCGCCCCAGTCCGTTGAGCAGATCGGCGGGCGGCAGCGGCCGATCGGCGATGCCGCCGTCGATTCCTTGCGACAGGTCGAGCAAGCGGTGCAGCATCTCGGGGAACAACCCCGACAAGCCGAGATTGCTCCAGCCCGGCCAGGCGGTGGTGTGGACCAGCACCAACCATCCCTTTCCGTGATGCTGCGCGGTAACCAGCGGCGTGCCGTCCTCGAGCCGAGCCCAGGTTCGATCGTTCAGGTCGATGGTCGGTTCGGCCAGCACTTGCGCCTGGACCCGCAGATCCGGAGGCACCGCCAAGCCGGCGAAGGGCCCGTGATCGGGCAGCGGCGCCAAGGCCATCGGCTGAGTCCAACTCATGGCGCCGCCAAAAGTCCGTCCGCCGCCGCGCAGCCGCACCGGCAACAGGTCGTCGGGATTGTGAGCCAGCTTGGGGCCGGCCAGACGGACCACCACCCCTCCCTTGTCGATCCAGGACCAGAGCGCCTGGCGGTCGGCATCGGGCAGACCGCCTTGATCGGGCACGACGATCAGCGACAATTCCCGTTGCAACAGGTCGGTGACGCGGCCGCGCCGGATCTCGGCCATCGGCGCCAGTGCGCGGTCGCTGTAGTACAGGTCGTCGAGCAGCGGCGACGCACTGCCGCCGCCGTCGTCGACCAGGCCGACCGGCCGCCGCTTCCAACGGCCGTCGAGCAAGGCGACGGCCCCGGCCGTGCCCTCTCCTTCGATCTCCAGGCGGGCCACCCGGTTGCGCAATTCGGCCGGCATCGGCAAGCGCAGCTCCGCCTCCGCCACTCCGGCCGGCATGGCGAGGACGTCGCGGGCCAGGGTGCGACCGGCGGCATCGGCGGCGCGGACGGCGACCGTTTCGGCCGAACCGCTGACGGCGCGCCGCACCCGCGGCGTCAGATCGGCGGCATCGGCCCGCGGCGGCAGCAGCAATTTGGCCGTGGCAAAGGCGGATGGCCGTAGAATCGACAGCGGACCAAGGCGCTGCAGGCGGCTGGCCAGGCTCTTGGCCGGCGGATCGTCGAGGCCATCGGTCACCCAGACGATCTGCGGATGGGCCAATATCGGCAGATGGTCGAGCGCCCGTGTCGCGGCGGCACGATCGGTCGGCCATGGCTGCGGTTCGATGGCCTGGGCGACAGCCTTGGCCTCACCGGCCGGCAACAGGGCGCTGGCCGCCACCGCGGTGCCGTCGGGGGGTGGGGCGGTGGGCAACAGGATCACCGGCTGACCGGCCCGCTCGGCGCGACCGAGCAGGCCGTCCAGCACGGCGCGACGGGCCGGCCACTGCTTGGCCGCGGCCCAGCCATCGTCGATCACCAGGAGCAACGGCCCGCCCGCCCCGCTCGGCACGGCATCGAGCAGGGGATGGGCCACGGCGCCGATCACCAGGATCGCCAGCAACAGCCGCAACACCACCAGCCAAAGGGGCGTTCTGGCCGCCGTCCGCTGCGCCGTCTGCAGGCCGAACAGCAGTCGGATGGCGGGAAAGGTCTGCCGCCGCGGCGCTGGCGGCACCACCCGCAGCAGCCACCACAGCATCGGCAACAGGGCGACGGCGATCAGCGCCCACGGCGCGGCAAAGGAAAGCGAGCCCAGGCTCCACATCGGCTAGCCCCCCGACAGCAAGGCGTGGAGGCTGATCAGCGTGGTCCGCGCCGGTGCATCGGTGCGATGGGTGGCGAAGCTCCAGCCGAGAGCCCGGGCGATGGCGGCCAGCCCGGCCCGGTGGCTGGCCAGCCGCTCGGCATAGGCGCCGCGCAGCGATTCGACTCCCGGCACCAGCAACTCGCCTTCGCCCTCCAGGCCGGCGAAGCGCAGCCGTCCCTGGTAGGGCAGCGTCTCCTCGGCGGGATCGAGCAGTTGCAGCAGATGGCCGTGCACGCCGCCGCCGGCCAGGTGGCGCAGCATGCCGTCCAGCGACTCCAGCGGCGACAGGAAGTCGGAGAACAGCACCACATGGCTGTGGCGTGGCAGGCCGAGCTCGGGCAGCGCGGCCTCCGGCTTGGCGGCCTCGAGGGCCAGGGCCAGCCGCAGCAAGGCGGCCCGCCCCGGCGCCGGTGCCATGGCCTGGTCGAGCAGTCCGACGCGCTCTCCGCCGCGGGTCAGCAGGGTGGCCAGAGCCAGGGCCAACAAGGCGCCGCGCCCATATTTTTCCGGCAGGTCGGACCGCGAACGCCACCGCATCGATGGCGACGGGTCAACCCACAGCCAGACCGATTGGGCGGCGGCCCACTCGGTCTCGCGAACATAGAGGGGATCGGACTTGGCCGACTGCCGCCAATCGATGGCCGTCGCCGCATCGCCCGGCTGGTAACGGCGGAACTGCCAGAAGTTTTCGCCCGGACCGGTGCGCCGCCGCCCATGGGTTCCCTGGACCACGGTCGCCGCCACCCGCTCGGCCTCGACCAGCAGCGGCGGCAGCGGTGCCGCCAGGGCCTCGGCCTGATTGCGAAGGACGGCGCCCCGTTCGGCCATCAGCCGACCGTCGCGGCAAGCTGGGCGATCACCTCGACAACGCTGATGCCGTCGGCTCGGGCGGCAAAACCGAGCGCCATGCGATGCTGCAAAATCGGCCGCGCCAAGGCGATCACGTCGTCCACCGAAGGCGTAAGGCGGCCATCGAGCAGCGCCCGCGCCCGGACCCCCAGCATCAGCGCCTGAGCGGCACGGGGTCCCGGCCCCCAGGCGACATGCCGACGGACAAAATCGAGGGAACTATCTTCAGGACGGCCGGCCCGCACCAGGTTGAGGATGGCGTTGACCACGGTTTCACCCACCGGAATGCGGCGGACAAGGTGCTGCGCTTCCATCAGCGCATCGGCATCGAACACCGGCACCGGCTTGTCCTCGGCGATACCGGTGGTGGCCAGCAGCATCCGCCGCTCGGCTTCGAGATCCGGATAGCCGACGTCGATCTGCATCAGGAAGCGGTCGAGTTGCGCCTCCGGCAGCGGGTAGGTGCCCTCCTGTTCGAGGGGATTCTGGGTGGCCAGAACATGGAAGGGCTGCGGCAGCTCGTGGTAATGGCCGGCGATGCTCACCCGATGTTCCTGCATGGCCTGCAGCAAAGCCGATTGGGTTCGCGGGCTGGCCCGGTTGATTTCGTCGGCCATCAGCAGCTGGCAGAACACCGGCCCCTGGATGAAGCGAAAGCTGCGGGCGCCGGTGGCCGCCTCTTCCAGGACCTCGGAGCCGAGGATATCGGCCGGCATCAGATCGGGCGTGAACTGCACCCGCTTGGCATCAAGGCCGAACACCACGCCCAGGGTTTGTACCAGCCTGGTCTTGGCCAGGCCGGGAACACCGATCAACAGGGCGTGACCCCCCGCCAGCAGCGTGATAATGCTAGCATCTATGATATTCGTCTGGCCGAATATGACCCGCCCAATGACCTCGCGCGTTTCTCCCAAACGGGTATTGAGCCTTTCGATATCCTCTACCACCTTGGGGGAGAGAGAGTCGTCCGCCGATCCCCGGGCGGAAGCAGGCGCATGAGAAGACGGTGGGGTCACTGTGTCACTCCAAGTACGCTGAGCGATAGGGCGAAACCATGAAGCGGCAAGACGCGGTCATTGACGTTCCCGCACCGGCACCGGTCACCACCCCTGACAGAGTGAACTGCGGCCGGGTGGACCTGCGCATCGCCCGCGACGGCAAGTGGTTCTACCATGGCACGCCGATCCCCCGCAAAGAGATGGTATGCCTGTTCGCCAGTACCCTGACCCGCCGCTCCGACGGATCGTACTGGTTGGTGACGCCGACCGAGGAAGCCCGGATCGAGGTCGAAGACGTGCCGTTCCTGGCGGTCGAATTGTTCACCTGCGGCGCGGGACGGGAAATGGTGTTGAGCTTCCGCACGAACGTCGACGAAATGGTGACGGTGGATGGGGACCATGCCTTGCGGGTGGTGACTGACAGCCGCGGCGCCCCACCCTATCTGACGGTACGCAATGGACTGGAGGCGCGGCTGACCCGTTCGGTCTATTATGAATTGGTGGCTTTGGGGGTGGAAGAAAAGATCGGCGAGGCGCGATTATACGGCATATGGAGCAGCGGCATCTTCTTTTCCCTCGGACAGCTCGACGAGCTGATTTGACCGGCAGCGAAATCGCCGGCGCGCTGGCGGCCGGTCTGCGGCAGGCCAAACGCGGCGACCTCGACACGTCCCTGGCGCTGGGCGACACGACACCCCGGCCCCTGACCAGGTCGCCCGGCAAGGACCTGATCCCGGCGGCCGTGCTGGTGCCGCTGGTACAGCGCGACGACGGGTTGACCATCCTGTTGACCCAGCGTACCGCGCATTTGGCCAATCACGCCGGACAGGTCAGTTTTCCTGGCGGCCGCGTCGAAGCGGGCGACGCCGATCCGGTTGCCGCCGCGTTGCGCGAAACCGAGGAGGAAATCGGCCTGCATCCCGGCGCGGTGAATGTCCTCGGCCGCTTGGACGACTTCGTCACCAGCACCGGCTTCATGGTGGTACCGGTGGTCGGGCTGATCCAGCCCCCCCTCACGCTGGTGCCCGACCCTTTCGAGGTGGCCGAGATATTCGAGGTTCCCCTCGCCTTCGTACTCGACCCGAGCAATCATCAGCGCCACTCGCGGATCACCCAGGCCGGTGAAACGCGCTATTACTACGCGATGCCCTACAACGACCATTACATCTGGGGCGCCACCGCCAGCATGCTGGTCAACCTCTACGAGGTGTTGGCTGACCGATGCGGATCCTGATCGAGTACATCCTGCCGGTCCTGTTGCCGACCGCGCTCTGGATCCTGTGGCTGGCCTGGGGGCGGCAGCGGGCCCGAGCCCGCGGCCGGACCGAGCCGGCCTGGCAGGCCGTTCCGTGGAGTTGGCTGCTCGCTGCCGGGCTGGTTCTGGCGATGTTGATCGCCACCGGAGGCACCTTGATGCAGGGTTACGGCACCGGTCGTTATCACCCGGCCATGGTCGATCAGCACGGCCACATCGTCCCCGGCGGATTCGATTGAATGGCGACGCTGCCTGACTCCCGGCCGGGCGATGCTCCGGTGGGTCAGCTGTCGCCGCAGGACTGGATGCAGGCCGCCGAGACGAAGGCGGTGATGGCCGCCTTGACCGCCGAGGGAGCCGAGGTGCGCTTCGTCGGCGGCTGCGTGCGTGATGCGGTGCTGCGCCGGCCCATCCGCGATATCGACATCGCCACCCATGATCCACCCGAAAAGGTCATGACCCTGCTCGAACGGGCCGGACTGCGCGCCGTCCCCACCGGCATCGCCCATGGAACCGTCACCGCGGTGGTCGGCCGGGCGCATTTCGAGATCACCACGCTGCGCTGCGACGTGGAGACCTTCGGCCGGCATGCCAGGGTCGAGTTCACCAACGACTGGGCGGCCGATGCGGCGCGCCGCGACTTCACCATCAATGCCCTGTTCTGCACCGCCGACGGCATGATCTTCGATCCGCATGACGGCCTGGCCGATCTCGGCGCCGGCCGGGTCCGCTTCGTCGGTGACGCCATGCAGCGGATCGACGAAGACGTGCTGCGACTGCTGCGCTTCTTCCGCTTCCATGCCCATTACGGGCGGCCGCCGGCGGACCGGGATGCCCTGGACGCCTGCCGGGCACAGGCCCATAAGTTGCCGACTCTGTCGGGCGAGCGGGTCTCGGGGGAAATCTTCAAGCTGTTGCAGGCCCCCGATCCGGCCTCCGTGCTGCTGCTGATGCAGGCCGAACGGGTGCTTGCCTATCTGTTGCCGGAAGCCACCGATATCGGCCGGCTGCGCACCCTGTGCTTCCTCGAGACGCGCGGCCTGGTTCGCGCCGGCATCAAAACCGACGCGCTGCGCCGGCTGGCCGCGGTGCTGAAGGTCGACCACAGCGGCGCCGCCACGGTGGCGGACCGTCTCAAACTCTCCAACGGCCAGACGGACCGATTGGTGGCGCTGGCGGCGCCGGACCGGGTTCCCGATCCGTCGATGACGGCGCCCACCGCGCGGCGCCTGTTGCACCGTATCGGCGCCGAGCGCTTCCGCGACCTGTTGCTGCTGGGCTGGGCGGCGGTCAAAGCGGTCGACGCCCATCGACCACCCGGCGAGACCGAGCGCTGGCTCGGCCTCCTCGATCTGGCCGATGCCTGGCAGCCGGTTACCTTGCCGGTGCGCGGCCAGGATGTGCTGGCCCTGGGGGTGCCACACGGACCGAAAATCGGCGCGATTCTGGCCGAGATCGAGCGCTGGTGGGAGGATGGCGACTTCCGCGCAGGAAGAGGGGCCGCACTCGAAAGGCTAAGACAGCTGGTAACTGACCAAGTCTAACCTTCCGTTAAGCAAGCGCTGCAAGGATGTCGCCACTGCTCCGGCAGCGCGAGCAGAGATGCTATCTGGGGAAATGGCAAATTATGAATTCGTTATGTGTTTTCTGCGGCTCGGCGCCGGGCAAGGACGATGTTTACCTCGAGGCAGCTCGCCTATTCGGGACAATTCTTGCTAAGAGAAAAATAACCTTGGTGTATGGCGGGGGCTCGATCGGTCTGATGGGGGCGGTCGCCAATGCCACGCTGCGCGCCGGGGGCCGCGCCGTCGGAGTCATACCGCGGCAACTTTGGGACCAGGAGGTCGGGCACCGCGCCTTGAGCGACCTGTTCATCGTCGACAGCATGCATGAACGGAAGGCCAAGATGGCGGAATTGGCCGATGGCTTCGTGGTCCTGCCGGGGGGCATCGGCACCCTCGAGGAATTCTTCGAGACCTGGACCTGGAGCCAATTGGGGATCCATGCCAAGCCGATCGGCATCCTCGACGTCAACGGCTACTGGTCGGGGTTGTTCGAGTTCCTCGATCGGATGATCGTAACCGGCTTCCTCAAGCCCGAGCATCGGGCCCTGGTGCAGCTGTCCTCGGACCCCGAGGCGCTGCTCGACGCAACGGCGGCGTGGGCTTCGGCGCAGGATCTGGCGCAGCCGCCGCGGCGGGCGGCCACAGCCATTTGACCGGGGTCGGCCCTAGGCTCTGTGCATTGGCACAGGCCGAAGGAGAGAGGCGGCCCACCCTCGGCCGCCCCCCTCTCCAAGGGCATACGTCCTATGCCGGGACGGAACCGAGAACAGACTCCTGTATCCTGGCGGAGAACCAACACCGCTGCGGAGGGAGCACGAGAAAATGAGTGACAGACGTCGAGGAGAGGGCAACGAAAAGGCAGTCCCGCCGCGCGGCGCCGCCGTCGATTTCGCCTTGCCCGATTTCGTCAAGATGGCAACCAGCGTGGTGAACACTTGGTCGGAGCTCAACAGCGATTTGATCGCCTTGGCGCAGTCTTCGCTGGAGAACAACATGGCCGTTGCCGAGGAGATGCGGCGGATCCAGTCGCCCACCGAACTGGTCGATGTCCAACTGCGCTTCGTTCGGCGCGCCTATGCGGATTATGTCGATGAAGCCGGCAAGATCGGCCAGATGGTGCAAAAGCTGTCGACCGAAGCCATGCAGGCGTTGACCCCGCACGCCTGATCCCAGGGCGCCGGCCTCCGCGGCTTGGGCGGCGCACCGCTGCCGATCTGCCCGTGCGGCCGGCGTCTTCCATCATTCGCATCTATCCTCCCAGATCGCCACGGTTCCCCGAGGCGCGACCGGGCTTGGCCCCGTCGGTACCGGCTGAGACGGAATGATTGTTCGCGCGAGCCGCTGGGTCTATCCTTTCGCCGAATGGTTGATCGGCTTTGGAAAGTCGGCAATGGATCAAGTGGAGCCTTCCGACTTACCGACCCCGTCCGTCGGGCAAATCGTCAGCGGAATCTTGTTGTCCTGCCCGCCGGCGACCACGGTATGCGAGGCGGCCCGCCTCATGCGGAACGCCCGTTGCAGTTCGATCGTGGTGGTTGAGGACGAGGTGGCGCTGGGGATCTGGACCGAGCGCGACGCACTGGCCATTGACTTCGCGGATCCGCGATGTTTCGACCACTCCATTGCGTCGGTGATGACCCCCTCGGTCAAGGGGATCAACCGCAAGGCGACCATCCGCGAGGCCGGAATCCGCCTCAAGCAGGAAAAGATTCGCCATCTCCTGGTCACCGACGATAGCGGCAAGCCCTGCGGCATGCTGTCCCAGACCGACGTCGTCCTCAATCACGGGATCGAGCATTTCCTTACCTTTCGCGACGTTCGCTCGGTGATGTCGCGGCAGCTGTTGTCCCTGCCGGCCGAGATGCCGATCGCCCAGGCGGCGCGGCTGATCCGCGATTCGTCCGGGGAGGCGGCAGTGGTGCGGTCGCCGGTCTGGGCGGACGCCGGAATCGTCACCGAGCGCGACATTCTGCGGGTGATCGCCGAACGGCGCAGCGGCTCGGTCGGCGAAGCGGCGAGCCGGCCGGTTGTTTCGGTGCATCCCAATGAAAGCCTGCTCACCGCCCGTAATCTGTTCGGCAAGCATGGCTTCCGTCATTTGCTGGTCCGCGAGCCGGGCGGCGAGTTCGTCGGCCTGCTGTCATTCACGCAAATCCTCCAGACTCTCCAATACGAATACGTCGCCCAGATCGATGCCGCCCTGCGCGAACGCGACAAGGCCCTGATCAACTCAAGCAAGGACCTCCATCTGGCCCGCCAGGTGATCGAGGCGGCGCTCGACGGGGTGATGATCGTCGATGAGCAAGGGCAGATCGAATACGTCAATCCCTCGTTCAGCCGACTCACCGGCTATGACCAGGCCGAGGTCATCGGCCAGAATCCGCGCCTGCTCAAATCGGGTCGCCACAACGACGATTTCTATGCCCGGATGTGGGCCGAGTTGATCGATGTCGGCCATTGGCAGGGCGAAATCTGGAACCGGCGCAAGGACGGCGAGATCTTCGCCGAATGGCTGACCATCAATTCGATCCGCGGCAAGGACGGGCGGATCACCAAATACGCCGCCATATTCAGCGATATCACGGAAAAAAAGCGCAGCGACGAGGCGGTCCATAACCTGGCCTATTGCGATCCGCTGACCTCGCTGCCCAACCGCCGCCTGTTCACCGACCGTCTCGACCAGGCGATCGCCAATGCCACCCGCCGCGGTGGCATCCTGGCGGTGATGTTCCTCGACGTCGATCTGTTCAAGCGGATCAACGACACCTTGGGTCACGACGTCGGCGATGCCGTACTGATCGAAATCGCCGCCCGGCTCCTGACCTGCGTCCGTCAGGGCGATACGGTGGCCCGCCTGGGCGGCGACGAGTTCGTCGTGTTGTTGCCGCAATTGGAGGACCCCATCGACGCCGCCCGCCTGGCGGAGCGGGTCATCGCCGCCGTCAAGGCGCCGCTGAGGCTGTCGGGACGCGAATTCCAGGTCACCATCAGCATCGGCATATCGGTCTATCCCGAAGATGGTAGGGATGCCGAATCGCTGCTCAAATGCGCCGATCTGGCGATGTACCAGTCGAAGGAAAGCGGCCGCAGCTGTTACCAGCTCTATTCGCCGATCATCAATGCCCGGTCGACCGAGCGCCTTACCATGGATCACCGCCTGCGCACGGCGGTCGAGAAAGGCGAGATGAGCCTGGCCTATCAGGTCAAGGTCGACATGACCAGCGGCGAGGTCAGCGGCGCCGAGGCGCTGGTCCGCTGGACCAATCCCCAACTCGGCCCGGTGCCGCCGTCCGAATTCATTCCCTTGGCCGAGCGCATCGGTATCATGCCGATGCTCGGTGAATGGGTGTTGCGCTCGGCCTGCCGCCAGGCCAAATCCTGGCTCGACCGCGGCCTGCCGCAAGTGCGGACGGCGGTCAATTTGTCGCCGCGCCAGTTTCTGGTCGGCGACCTGGCCGGAACGGTGGAACGCGTGCTCGATGAAACCGGATTGCCGCCGAACCTCCTGGAAATCGAATTTCCCGAGGCGGTGATCGTCGACCACCCGCGCGACGTCGGCAAGGTGCTGCACCGTCTGCACGACATCGGCGTCCACATCGCCATCGACGATTTCGGGGCCCTGCAAACCAGCCTGATGGCCCTCCGCGAATTGCCCATCGACGCCTTGAAGATCGATCGTTGCTTCATCGACGGTCTCGGTCAGGCCTTCGAGGAACGCGATATCGTCGGGGCCATCATTCGCCTGGCCCATGCGCTGGGCATGGTGGCGGTGGCCGAGGGGGTCGAGCGGCTGCACCAGGTCGAGGTGTTGCGGGCCGCCGGCTGCGACGCCATCCAGGGATACCTGATTGGCCGCGCCGTGTCCGCCGAGGACGTCGAGTTGCTGTTCGACCGCCGACTGCTTCCCGCCCCGGTGTAGCCCCGCCTGGGGCTCAGACCACCGCCACCCCGATACCGATCAGAATCGCCACGACGGAGCCGACCAGCAGCGCAAGCCAGGTCAGGCTCATCCCGGCGACCCGACCGAAGGTCAGGTCGGGAGACCTGGTCATTCCCCAGACGTGCAGCAGCCGGCCGAGGGTGAGGGCGATGCCCAGGCCATGCACCAGCAGCGCCGAAGCGTGATAGAACTCGATGAGCCCCATCAGGAGCAGCACCAACGGAATCGTCTCGACCGCATTGCCATGGATGCGGATGCGACATTCCAGTTCGCGATTGCCGTCGGTGCCGAAGGGAATCTTGGCCGTCCCCGGTAGGCCGTCACTCGGATCCCCAGGATGAGGACAAGCAGGCCGTTGAGCCCGGCGTAAAGCACCGTCACATGGAATGGCATGGGATTCTCCCGATCGCCGGCGGTGGTGTGTGGCCCCCCTTTAGATGACGCGCGCCGCCGCTCCGATCAAGTGGCGCCGCCCACCCCACCGGCCGCCGCCTCACCCAGCACGTCCCAGGCACGATGCAGGTCGGCCGGTTCGATGCAATAAGGCGGCATGAAGTAGATCACCGAGCCGATCGGGCGCAGCAGCATGCCGTGTTCCAGGAAGAACGCCTTGATCTTGCTGCCCGCCGCGCTGCCATAGCCGCCTTCGCCCAGCTCCACGGCGGCGATGGTACCGCAGGATCGGTGATGGCGGCCGAGGCCGGCGGCGGCCAAGGCGGCCAAGCGGCCGCGGTGGATGGCTTCGATGGCGGCGATCCGGCTCCGGCACGCCTCCCCGAGCAGCAGCTCGAGGGATGCCAAGCCGGCGACACAGCCCAGCGGATTGGCGGTATAGGAGTGACCGTGCAGGAACGCCTTGTCGAGTCCCTCGCCAAGGAAATGCCGGTAGATCGCTTCCCGCACGACGGTGGCGCCCATCGGCAGGAAGCCGCCGGTCAGTCCCTTCGACAGGCAGACCAGGTCCGGGGTCACCCCGGCCTTGAGGCAGGCGAACAAGCCGCCGGTGCGGCCGAATCCGGTCATCACTTCGTCGAAGACCAGCAAGGCGCCGGCCGCCTTGACCCGCGCCGCCAGGGCGACCAGGAAGGACGGGCGGCACATCCGCATGCCACTGGCGCCCTGCACCAGCGGCTCGACGATGACGGCGGCGACATCCGGCCCGAGGGCCCGCTCGATGGTCTCCAGGGCCTCCGCCTCCTTGGCGGCAACCTCCTGGTCACCCTCCCAGCTGGCCGGAAATGGCAGCATCTCGACCGGAAACAAGAGGCCGTCCCAGGCCCGGAAATAGCCCGAGCTGCGCCCCACCGACATGGCGCCGACGGTGTCGCCGTGATAGCCGCCGTCGAAGGCCACCAACCGGCGGCGCCGCTCGTCACCGATATTGGCGAAATATTGCAGGGCCACTTTCAGGGCCACCTCGACGGCGGTCGAGCCGTTGTCGGAGAAGAACACCCGATCGAGGTCGCCCGGCAGCAAGGTGGCCAGCCCGGCGGCCAGACGCGCCGCCGGAGCGTGGGTGAAATCGGCGAACACCACCTGCTCCAGCCGGGCGGCCTGATCGGCCACTGCGGCGGCGATGGCCGGATGGGCATGCCCGTGCAGATTGACCCACCAGGACGAGATCAGGTCGAGCACCTGCCCGCCGTCCTCGGTCAGCAGATGGGCCCCGCGGCCGCCCACCGCCACCATCGGTGGCGGCGCCGTCTGGGCCTGGGTAAAGGGGTGCCAGACATGGCGGCGGTCGAGGTCGAGAATCGAATCGGTCATGGTGCGAACCCCGGGACTTGCCAAGCCAAAGGCGGATGCCGTCGGAGCGCCGCGGCGTCGGGCAGGGGCGGCAACTCGCCCACCACCGGGGCCGCGCCGAACCGCTCGATGGCGTCGCGGTTGTCCGGGTTCGGCGGCCCGTTCAGAATGACCCCGGCGATCGGCAGTTGCCGCCGGCGCAGCGCCTCGAGGGTCAGCAGCGTATGGTTGATGGTGCCCAATCCGCTGCGCGCCACCACCAGCACCGGCAGGCCGAGATGGGTCATCAGGTCGACCATCAGCTCGGTCTCGTTGAGCGGAACCAGGACCCCGCCGGCGCCCTCGACCACCAGCGGCCGGCTGGTCGCCGGCAGGCGAAAGTCACCGAGCCCGATGCGCCGGCCGGCCCGGGCCGCCGCCTGATGCGGCGACAACGGCTCCGGCAGAGCGTGGCGGCTGGGATGAATGACCGCGTCGGGGGCAAGTTGGCGGATGACGTCGGCGTCCCAGCCCTCCAGCGTACCCGACTGCACCGGCTTCCAATATTCGGCCCGCCAGGACAGGACCAGCCAAGCGGCGATCATGGTCTTGCCGACCCCGGTGTCGGTACCGGTGACGAAGACACCGCTCATGCCCGGATCTCGCCGTACAGCACGTGATAGGTGACGGTGAAGCCGCCTTCCAGCGAGGCCAGCAAGCGGCGGAACGGACCCGGCGGCAGCGGCCGATAGCCGGGGGCCGGCTCGCTGGCGCCGAGCGCCTTCAGGGTCCGCACGAAGTCGTGGCCGTCGGCATAGGGCTGGCGCACCAGTTCCTCGTCCATCGCGTGGGCCAGCCCGGGTGGCCACGGGAAGTCGTCCATCGATGGGTATTGCGGGGTGCCGCATTCCAGACCGAGGGCATGATGCGCCGCGCGCCATTCGCTGAAGGTCTTCTTCCCCAGTGTCGCGAAAGCCAACCGCCCGCCGGGCTCGAGCAGGGCGCCCAGGCGTTGCAGCCCGCCCTTCAGGTCGACGAACCATTGGAAGGCCAGATTGGAGCCGATCAGGTCGAATCGCTCGGCGATGCCCTCGGGCCGCTCGCCGTCGAGCAGCATGTAACGCGGCCGGTCCCCCAGACGGGCCTGGCAGCGGGCCAGCATACTGGGCGCGACGTCGGTCAGCAGCAATGCGCCGTCGGGAAAGAGCTCGGCCAAGCGGGCACTGAGGAAGCCGGTGCCGCAGCCGATTTCCAGCACCCGCGCCGGGGGATGCAGGGCGCCCGCCGCGATTCGATCGGCCAGACGCTGGGCGACCAGCCATTGCACGTCGGCCGCCACGTCATAGGCGCCGGCATGGGACGAAAAGGCCCGCGCGATGCGGTCCTTGCGTCGATCCGTGCTCATGCCCAGGCCTCCCATAGGCGGAACAGCCGCCGGGCGCACCATTCGGGGTCCTGCCGCGGCAACAGATGACCCCCAGGGTGCCATTCCACCGCCTGCCCGGCAAATACGGCCTCGGTCAAGTCGGGCGGCGCGATGGGATCATTCCGGCCGGCCAGTGCCAGGTCGACCGCAGCGGGCCGTTCGTCCCACCTTGCCAAGCCGTCGAGGGCGGCGCCCAAGCTCGCCCGATCCAAGCCGGGATGAGCCGCGGGCTGGTCGATCCCGCAACGTTGCAGGAAGCTCGCATGGACCTCGGCCGGGTCTTCGCCGAAGCGCTCGATCATCCGGGCCAACAGGCGTGGCGCCGTGCCGGCCGGCAAGTCGGCGGCACGGCTGAAACGGGAGAACCCATTGATCGACACCAGCGAACACCATTCGATCGGTCGCTCGTGCAGCAACCAGAGAAGGCCGAAGGAATGGCCGACGGCGATCACCGGGCTTCCCGGCGACGGCAGCGGCCGCTCGCCATGGCCGGTGAAGCCGAGGTCCCAGGCCAGGGTCGGCACCTCCGGCAGGGCCGCCCGCAATGGCGCCCAGAACGAGGCATCCAGCCCCCAGCCATGGACCAGCAGCAGGCAGGCGGTCATCGGCAATCCGCCAGCCGAATCACCGCCTCGGCCAATCGGTCCACTTCCGAGCCATCGTGACGGGCCGAAAAGGCGAATCGGATCCGGCTGCTGCCAACGGGAACGGTCGGCGGCCGGATCGCCACGCCCAGCAGGCCTTC
Source organism: uncultured Telmatospirillum sp. (assembly GCA_903858635.1). Lineage (GTDB taxonomy): Bacteria > Pseudomonadota > Alphaproteobacteria > Rhodospirillales > Magnetospirillaceae > DUZF01. The sequence continues at coordinate 50,030 of CAIOJO010000064.1, forward strand.
GGCCTCCAACGCCCGGGCCAAGCCCACAGCCCGCTCGGCCCCGCCCAGCAGCACCGGCACGATTTGCGTCGACGAGGCGCCAGTGTCGAGGCCGGCCGCCGCCATAAGCGAACGGAACCGCTGGGCGGTGGCCTGCAGCCGGGCCCGTTCGGCATCGAGTTGGGGAACCAGATCGAGGGCGGCGTCCATGGCGCCGAGCACGGCCGGCGGCAGCGCCGTGGCGTAGATCAGGCCGGGGCAACGATTGATCAGAAAGTCGCGCATCAGGCCGTGGCAGGCGACATAGGCGCCGAATCCGCCGAGCGCCTTGCTGAAGGTGCCCATCACCAGGCAGGCCGGCCCGGCCAGCCCGGCAGCCAATCCAAAGCCATCTTCGCCCAGCACCCCGGTGGCATGGGCTTCGTCGAGATAGAGAAAGGCGCCGAAGCGTCTGGCCAGTTCGCACAGCCCGGCCAGATCGGCACGGTCGCCATCCATGCTGAATACCGTTTCGGTGACGATGAAGCGCGGCCGCGCCTCGCCGCTCCGACGGGTCAGCAATTCCTCGAGATGCGCCAGGTCATTGTGGCGGAAGCGGATCTGCCGCACCCCGGCGGCCAGGCAGCCCTGGTGCAGGCTGGCATGGTTCAGGCGGTCGCCGTAGACCAGCGGTTCGGCCCCCAGCACCCGCCGGTCGAGCAGGGCGGGCAGCACCGAGGCATTGGCCTGGAAGCCGGAAACGAACACCAGGGCCGCCTCGGCGCCCTTGCCCCGGGCCAGCTTGGCCTCCACCTCGGCAAAGGGCAGCAGATCGCCGCAGACCAGCCGCGACGCCGTCGCCCCCGCGCCCCAGCGCCGGGCATAGTCAGCGGTCCGCTCGATCAGCAGGGGATGGCGCGACAGGCCGAGATAGTCATTGGACGAGAAGTCGAGGAGCGGACCGTTGCCGAAGTCGAGGCGGCCATCGGCCAGCCGGTCGACGCTGCGCAGACGCCGCCGCTGGGCGGCCTCGTCGAGGCCGTCGAGGCAACGGCGCCAGCAGTCATCGAAGTCGCGCATCCGTCTCTCTCTCTGGAGGTGAAGCGTTCTAAAGGGTTTTTTTCGGGGATGCAAAGGTGCTATTGAACCCGATCCGGCCAAGCAACGAAAGGGTGCCCTATGCAGTCTGCCAGTGTCGTTTCCCGCCCCGCCGCTCCGACCGCCGCGGGATCGGCCGACGGGCTGCGCCACGATTGGACGCAGGAACAGGTCGAGGCGCTGTTCGCCCTGCCCTTCAATGACCTGCTGTTCCGCGCCGCCACCCTGCACCGCCAGAATTTCGATCCGAACCGCGTGCAGATCAGCCGCCTGTTGTCGATCAAGACCGGCAAATGTCCGGAAGACTGCAAGTATTGCCCGCAGAGCGCGCATTACGACACCGGACTGGCCAAGGAAGACCTGCTGGAAGTCGAAACGGTGCTGGAAGCGGCGCGCGCCGCCAAGGACTCGGGCGCCTCGCGCTTTTGCATGGGTGCCGCCTGGCGCGGGCCGGGCAAGGATTTCGACCAGGTTCTGCGTATGGTCGAAGGGGTCAAGGCGCTCGGCCTGGAGACCTGTGCCAGCCTTGGCCTGTTGAATTCCGAACAGGCCCATCAATTGAAGGATGCGGGGCTCGACTACTACAACCATAACATCGACACCTCGCCCGAGCATTACGCCGAGGTCATCACGACGCGCAGCTTCGACGACCGCCTGACCACCTTGGACCATGTCCGCGAGGCCGGGATGAAGGTGTGTTGCGGCGGCATCGTCGGGATGGGCGAGAAGCAGGACGACCGGGCCCGCATGCTGCAAAGCCTGGCCAACATGGCCAGGCATCCGGAAAGCGTGCCGATCAACCTGTTGATCAAGATCCCGGGCACGCCGCTGGAAGGGGTCGAGGACACCGATTCCTTCGACTTTATCCGCACCATCGCCGTCGCCCGCATCCTGATGCCGGCCTCCTATGTCCGGCTGTCGGCCGGCCGCCAGGCGATGAGCGACGAGATGCAGGCGCTGTGCTTCTTCGCCGGCGCCAATTCGATGTTCTGCGGCGAACGGTTGCTGACCGCCGGCAATCCTTCGCCGCATGCCGACCGTTCGCTGTTCGGCCGTCTCGGCCTCAAGCCCGAGGGCGCCGCGTAAGCGGGTTTACCACGGAGAACACGGAGAGCACGGAGGGACAATTCTGAGCGGAGCTCGCTAAATCGACCTCCGTGTCCTCCGTGATCTCCGTGGTTCCACTTTCCTCACACGTCCGACGTGTCGTCGAAACCGCCGTCGAAGCCGCTATCCGACGTATCGTCGTAGGACGCGTCCTGGTAGCCGGCATCCTGGCCCTGATCCTGGTAACCGGCATCCTGGGTCTGCCCCTGGCTGTCGGCTTGGCCGCCCTGGTCGCCGTAGTAGTTGTTGACGGTCACGTTCTCGACCGTGCCGCTCGGGCTGCCGCCCCACGGACCACCGCCGCCGAAGCCTCCCACGCCGCCAAAGCCACCGCCGTAGCCGCCGCCGAAATGGTGTCCGCCGAACATGCTGCTGAGCCCTTCGGCGATCAGCGTGCCGCCGGCCACGCCGGCCGCCATGGTTGCCGCATTGCGCAGGAAGCCGCCGGCCGCCGAAGGCTGCTGGGCCCACCCGCCCGCCACGGGCGGCGGCGCATAGCCCGCCGGAGGCTGGCCCCAGGCGGCACCGCCGGCCGGAGACGGCATCGGCGCAGCCGGCTGCGGCACCGGAGCGGCACCGGCGCGCGGCACCGAGCCGCCGCCCCAGGGACCGGCCCCGGCCAGGAAGCTGCCGCCGCCGGACGGTTGGGGATGGGACGCGGCACGGGCTTCATCGAGTTGCCGCTGCAGTTCGGTGATCCTGGCATTGGCCTGGCCAAGGCCGATCTCCTGAACGATGACGGCCTGGACCAAGCCATAGGGCGCATCGGGAATTCGCTGCATGTTGTCGCGAATGAGCGCTTCCGCCTCGGCGTCCTTTTGACCGACGCCGGACCGGCTCAAGCGCTCGAAAACGTTCTGAATAAGGTCTTTTTCCTGGGGAGTCATGGGGTCCTCTCCTCGCGGCCTCGGCAAGATGTAGCCGCCGAACAAGGCGAATCAAGGGCATCCTGCCGCAGTGTCAGCGGCCTTCGAGAAAATGCCTGACTCGGCCCAGCTGCCGGCCCCAATTGAGATAACCCAACCCGCCGTCGCCGCCGCGATCTTCCAGCGGAGGATTGGACGAATCCCCCAGGGAAATGGTGATGGCGTTGTTGTCGCCCTGAACGTCGAGTTTGAACCCCTTTTCGCCCAGCATCTTGCCCAACCGATCGAGGGCCGGCCGCGTTCCGGCGTCGGCCGGCGACCGGGCGGCCACCAGCAGGCCGGCCAGACGCTCCAATTCCTCGGCCGGCATTTGCCGCAATCGCGCCTGCAGGCGCGCCTCGTCGAAGCCGGCTGCGGTATCCAGGTCACTGGCCAGCAGGCCGAGGGCGGCCTGCTTGGCGGCCGCCCGGCGGGCCTCGCCGGCGGTGCCGCGCGACCGCTGGCGCTGACCGATCGGGCCGGTGCCGGCGCGTTCCTGGGCGGCCTTCCCCGCCACCTTCTTCAGCGCCTTTCGGCCCACTGCGGTGGGGCGCGGCTTGGCGCCGGCCGCCCGGCGGATCTTCTGCAGCAGGAAGCCGACACCGCCGTTGTCGCAATGGCGGCGAACCGCCTGGTCGATGCCCGATGCCTTGTCGTCCATGCGGCCCAGCTCCCCGGCAGGATTTGATTGCCATATTCTCTCTTTTGGATACATTTCGTCAACTGGCAGCAAAGGAGAGGGCGATGTCCGCGAGCATGACCGGTTCCGCCATCGACGCAATGCGCGTCCTGACCGGGCAGATCGACCAGGTGGTACAGGGGCTGGTCGACGCCCATGGCTTCGGCTTGGCTGAAATGAAGGCGATGGCAGGCCTGGCGCAGGCGGAATTCCTTAGTTCGGCAGCTGAACCGAGGCGGCGATGGGGCTTGACCATGACCCAAGCGGTCGACGGAAGCCTCAAGGTGACGCTCCGCCGACCGGTGAGCGCAGCGGCCATTTGCCTCGACATCCTGGTCGGCGACGAAGGGATCGCCGGCCTGGCCGAAGCGGTCGCCCTGGCCCTGTCCTTCGTTGCCGTTTCGGAACAGCTCGGCGCCTGTTCCGTCAAGCCTTGCTAGCCGGGCCGGCTTTCTTCTCGGCCAGGACCAGATAGATCGAGGCCACCAGGACCAGTGCCATGCCCGCCACGCTCCACGGGCCGGGCAGTTCGCCGAACAACACGAAACCGATGGCCGCCGAATAGAGAATGCGGGCGTAATCGAACGGCGCGATGGCGGTGGCCTCGCCGCAACAGAATCCCTTGGTGATGAGGCTTTGACCGGTGATGCCGAAAAAGCCGACACAGGTCAGCAAGGCCAATTCGCGCGCCGTCGGCTGCACCCAGGTGAACACCGCCGGGATCAGGGCGAAGACGGTGTTCCAGAAGGCGTAATAAAACATGATGACGCGAATCGGTTCGGTCCGCGACAGGCGCTTGACGCTGACCACGACCAGGGTGCCGAACAGCGCCCCGGCCGCACCGACCAGGGCATTGGCGTCGAAACCGGCGGTAAAGGGGCGCGAATAAAGAAGGATGCCGATGAAGCCGACGATGGATACGCCGGTGCGGCGAAGGCTGGATTTCTCGCCCAGCAAGACGAAGGCGATGGGGATCATCCACAGCGGGCGCGAAAACTGCAGGGCCATGGAATCGGCCAGCAGCATATGGGTGACGGTCCAGAAGAAGCACAGATTGCCGGCCGAACCTTCGGCCCCGCGCAGGAAATGCATCCCCGGCCGTTTGGTGCGCAATGGCTCGAACGGATCGCGCCGGAAGATCGGCAGGATGAACAGGAAACCGACCGAGGACCGGAAGAACAGGATTTCGAAACTGGGCAGCCGGCTGCCCAGATATTTGGCGATCACCGCCATGACGACCAGCAGGATCGAGCCCAGTGAGACATAGGCGGCGCCCCGCGCATTGGGGCCGAGATGGGCCAACCACGCGGCGACCCGGGTCGACAACCGGCGGGTTCGCTGGGCAAGGATGGTCGGGGGCGAGGGATCGGAGATGGTCATGCCGGCAGGATCATAACCGGGCGTCGCCAAGGAGGCAAATTTCCGCCCGGCGGCGAACCGGCCTGCGGCTGGCGTCATCCCCTCTTTCCTGAGATGGTGTGCGGTCATCGCAGGATGGCGACAGCCGGAAAGGACGATGCGCGGTGCCCGACAGTGTTCCACCCCCGCCGCAACCGGCCGCGCTGCGGCAAAGCCTGGCCCAGTTGCGGCCACTCGCCCGCTTCCTGAGGCCCTACCGCTGGCGATTGGTCGGGGCCGGCATTGCCCTGGTGCTGTCCTCGGCGATGGTACTGCTGCTGGGCTCCGGCCTGCGCCACATCGTCGACCAGGGCCTGCGGGCCGGCGACTCCGCCCTGCTCGATCGCACCGTCGGCGGGTTCGTGGCGGTGGTGGTGTTGTTGGCGGCGGCGACCGGCGCCCGCACCTACCTGGTGTCGTGGATCGGCGAGCGGGTGGTCGCCGATTTGCGGATAGCGGTATTCGGGCGGGTCATCGCCATGAGCCCGGCCTATTTCGAAACCACCCGAACCGGCGAGGTGCTGTCCCGCCTCACCACCGATACCGAGCTTCTGCAAACGGTGATCGGCTCCAGCCTGTCCTTGGCCCTGCGCAACAGCCTGACCTTGGTCGGCGCCTTGGTCATGCTGCTGGTGACCAGCCTCAAATTGACCGCCATGGTGTTGTTGGTGGTGCCGCTGGTGGTGGTGCCGATCCTGTTCTTCGGCCGGCGGGTCCGCCGGCTGTCGCGCCAAAGCCAGGACCGGGTCGCCGATATCGGCGCCTTTGCCGAAGAGGCGATCAACGGCATCCGCACCGTGCAGGCCTTCACCCATGAGGCCATCGACCGCCAGCGCTTCGCCGATCGGGTCGGCCAGACCTTCGGCGCGGCGACGGCGCGCATTTCGGTGCGTTCGGTGCTGATGGCAACGGTCATTCTGCTGGCCTTCGGGGCCGTCGCGGTGGTGTTGTGGGTCGGCGGCTATGACGTCATCGCCGGACGGATGACCGGCGGCGCGCTGTCCGCCTTCGTCTTCTACGCGATCCTGACGGCGGTCTCGGTCGGCACCGTGTCCGAGGTGGTGGGCGACCTGCAGCGCGCCGCCGGCGCCGCCGAGCGCTTGATGGAACTGCTGGCGACCCAGCCGGACATCGTGGCGCCGGCGCAGCCGGTGCGGCTGCCCGAACCGTCCCAGGGCCGGGTGAGCTTCGAGGCGGTCACCTTCCATTATCCGGCGCGCCCCGACCAACCCTCGCTGTACGATTTTTCCCTGGAGGTCGCGCCCGGCGAAACGGTGGCTCTGGTGGGGCCGTCGGGCGCCGGCAAGAGCACGGTGTTTCAGTTGCTGCTGCGCTTCTACGATCCGACCTCGGGCCGGGTGACGATCGATGGCGTACCCATCCAGTTGGCGGATCCCGGCGAGATCCGCCGCCGGGTGGGCCTGGTGGCCCAGGATCCGGTCATTTTCGGCGCCTCGGCCTGGGACAATATCCGCTACGGACGCCCCGAGGCCTCCGATGCCGAGGTCCGGGCCGCCGCCACGGCGGCCGCCGCCGATTCCTTCCTCGATCTGCTGCCGGAAGGCTTCGGCACCTTCCTGGGCGAGAAGGGGGTTCGCCTGTCGGGCGGCCAGCGCCAGCGCATCGCCATCGCCCGCGCCATTCTGCGCAACCCGCCGATTCTGCTGCTGGACGAAGCGACGTCGGCCCTCGACGCAGAATCCGAGCGGGCGGTGCAGACGGCGCTGGAAAAGCTTGCCACCGGCCGCACCACCCTGGTGATCGCCCATCGTCTGGCCACGGTCCTGCAGGCGGACCGGATCGTCGTCATCGACGGCGGCCGCATCGTCGCCCAGGGCTCGCACCAATCCTTGATCCAGGCGGGCGGGTTGTACGCGCGGCTGGCGGCGCTGCAATTCACCGACGGGGCGCCCCAGCCGAGCTAGGGTTGGCGGATCCTGTGGGAGGTCCAGCTTGGTTTATTTGTCGGCAGACGAAGAAATCCGCAGAACGCCACCATCCGGCCGGGTGATTTCGATGATGGTTTCCAGCCGGACGAGACGCGCCTGATGATCCTCGACCTTCTTGGCGAGGCTCTTCACCCCGTCGGTCAAGGTCGTCATCCGCTCGCCGAGCGCCGCCAGTTTGGCGATGCGATCGAACCAGTCGCTCACGCAGCCCGTCCCGTCGGCATCGTATTATCGTCGAGACGCGATAGAACGGCAGCGAGTTCGACGGTCGCACTATCCAGCGCCGCTTCCATCTGAGCGATGATCTGATCGACCTTGTTCAAGGCATCTTGATCGTCACCGAGGGCCCGTTCGCGCAGATAGGCGCTGACCGATAGGCCGGCGGCCTCCGCCTTGGCGGAAATCTTGGCACTTTCCGCATCGCTCACCAAAGCGGTCAGGCGGGTACCCCGCGATTGCGGCATGGTGGATTCACCCGATGTGGCCATGAGCATTCCTCTCGAATGACGATGCCCATAAACATGCGCCTACACATGTGTATGGACAAGTCGGGGCATTCAGATTTTGGCCGACAGCTTGGATCGTGGTTATCGACGCTGCGGCTGCCCCCAGGTCAGGTTCAGCGCCCGCAGCTGCCCCCCAGCCGGGACGCCGCTGGGGCCGATCCGGCCCGCGCCCCGCCGCCACAGAGGCCGCGCATGGTCCGGCGGAAATTCGGGGTATCGGCGATGACCCGCAACCAACATCTCTCCCGGTCCCGGGCCTGCGCGGCCAGCGCTTGGCGAACCTGCAGAATCAGATTGGCCGCTTCCTTGATGTCGTATTCCTCGGTCAGACAATGATGGGCGAAGGACAGCTTTTCGACGGCCATAGGCACATCGACCACCGGCGCCGTAATGATGCTCGTATAAATTGCGTCCAGGGCTTGTTCCGTCTCGGTGGGGCCGCCCTGCTCACCGTTATGGTAGAGAGCCTTGCGCTTGAGACGTTTATACTGCTCTGTCAGTGACATGGACGTCGTCCCCCTGCGTCGATCGAGCCGCGTTGCCCATGGCCCTGTCATGAGTTTCTCTACCAATGGTAGCATAGTCGACCATTGCCGCTTGGTGAAAATCATGCGGAAAACAACCCCAGATGGAATAGACCATTGGTCGGGGCGGCGCTCAACCAGGCCATCGCAGCCACGGCGATAGCGGGGGCGAAGGGCATCGGCTCGTCCTTGCCGCAAAGGCGGCGACCCAGCAGAATCGCCAGGATCGCCACCGACGACAGAAGGAAGATCACCGCCACCGCCAGTGGCCCGAGCCAGGCCCCGAGCGCCGCCAGCAGTTTGACATCGCCCAAGCCGATCCCTCCGCCCCGTCTGCGGCCGAGAATCCCGGCCAGCCAAGGCAGCACACCGCCCATCGTCGCGCCGATCCAGGCCTGAGCAGCCGGGGCCGAATCGGCGAAAGGCGCGGCCAAGCCCAGCCCCAGCAGGGGTAGAACCACCAGATCGGGCAGGATACGGTGACGCCAATCCAACCAGACGCAGATGAACAGGCTGCCACCGAGAATCGGCAAGGCCGCGGAGGACGCCATCCCGCGCGCCAGCGCCGTGGCCGCCATCAGCGTGGCCGCGCCCAAGGCCTCGACCCAGGGAAGACGGCGCCGACTTCTCCCGGCCCGGCAAGCCAGTGCCGCCCGAAACCCATGGTCAAGCAACGGATCGATGCGCGCATCCAGCCAGCAGGCGACGGCGCCACTCAGCCAGCCGACCAGTCCGGCCAGCAACAAGGTGAAGCTCAGCCCGTGCATGGCCCCTCGGCATCCTGCTGGGCGGATGGCAGCTCGTCGGGACAAAGCCAGGGCGGCATGGCTGGCGCTGGTGGCGGCCCGCGTCGTCTCCCCACGTCCCAGGCCCGCCGCCGCAATATGGCGTCCTTGAAGTAGAACGGCGTCTGCACCTTGATCGGCCGATTGGCGTATTTCTGGAACAGCAGGATATGCGTTCCGGCCGGCATCGACATGAAGTCGGCCGGATGAATCAGCGGAATGCCAGCCAGGCTCCGGTTGACGCTGACGGCAAATGGATTGGCCTGTTTGGACCAGCCATGGGTCCGGCTGCGGCTCTCGCCCTCATGGGTGCGATTGCCGACCATCTCGGAAAAGCGCTTGGCCACCGCCTCGTTGTTCAGCGGCAGGACCACCTTCGCCGCGGTGGTGGACAACAGGGTTTCCAGCCCGGTCTTGCCGTATTTCTCCTCGATCTGGGCGAAATCCTGGCCGATCAGCAGGTACGATACCTTCTGCCCGCGCCCCACGGCCGGCCCGTCGATGAGAGCCTGCAGTTTGGGCATCTGCGGGAACTCGTCCAGGACGAACAACGCCGGGAAAGGCCCCAACTTGCCCCCCGCCCCATCGCCGGCACCCGGCGGATGGGCCACCAGATAGGCAGACAGCGCTTCGACGAACAGCCCGGTGATGACCCCCAATGCCCGGGCGTCCTGCTGGCTGACGCAAAGATAGACCGTCACCGGCCGCGGCCGGCCCGAGCCCGGCTGCGGCATGCCGCGCAGATCGGCAAAACTGAAATCGGAGGTCTGGGTCCGTTGCCGCACGGCGCCGTTCTTGAAGACCGCCAGGCCGGCGTCCATGGTCGACAGGATCGAGCCGCGCTCGCGATCCGGGGTGTGGGCCAGCTGGGTCAGTTCGAGCACCGCCCGGTGCGCATAATCATTGGCCCGCGCCTCGTTCACCGCTTCCATCAGAAAATTCTTGATGGGGTCGGCGGTGAACGCCGCGTTGGGATCGGTCTGCTTCAGTCGCTCGACCTCGTCGCCGGCCCGCAAGGTGGCTTCGGCGATCCAGTCCAGCAACATCGGGAAGCTTGCCTCGCGGCCCCACCACGCCTCGGGAAGGCCGCCGAACCGCCGGACTTCGCATTTCGACACGATGAACTGGATAAGGCCGGCCAGGGCGGCACGCCCCCGCTTGCTCCAATGCGGGTCGGCGCCACCCTGCGGATCCGGCACCAGCACGGCGGCCAGGCGATCGACATAGAGATCCCTTTGCGGACCGGCGCCGGGAATCGACTTCGGCGACAGCGGGTTCCAGCGCGGATGCACCAGCCCCGCCGTGGGATCGTCGGCGGCCGCCCATTCCAGGCGGAACACCGGCCCGACGCGCTGGCGGTAACCGGAGGTCAGATGATGCAGTTCCGGCTTCACGTCGTTGATCACCATCGACGCCCCGTCGCAGGTGAGAATGGTCGGAACCACCACCGACGCGGTCTTGCCGGTCCCCGGCGGCGCGATGCACAACACCGACAAGGTCTCGGGAAGTTTCAGCAGCTGGCGGCGCCAACGCCCGAGAACGATGATGAAGCCGGCCGCCAGGCCCATGCGCCGCAAGTCGGCGTCATTCGCCCAGCGGGCCGAGCCATGGATATTGGGCGTCGCCGAATAGGGGTTGAGCCCGAGCCCGGCGCCCAGGACCATCACGGCCAGGGCCGGCATGGCGATCAGGGGCAGCGGCAGCTTGCCGAGGGCCAGACTGTTGCCCAGCCACACACGATGCACCTCGAGCCAATAGGCGGGTTGCGCCGATAGGCTGGAGACATAGCCTTGCACCCAGCCCAGGGTGGCAAGGCTGATGCCACGCTCGGCGAGGTAGGTGAGGGGCAAGGCCAGGGGCAGGGTGACCACCAGCACCGCCAGGGCAAGGCCGCTCGCGCCGACCCGCCAGCGGATGCTCTTGGCGACCTCGTCTTGCATCCTGCCCTCCCTCACGCTTGGCGCCCGGCGCCGTTTACCGGTCAATTCCGCCGATGGCGTCGCTGGCCAGGCGCGGAATGTCGATGGCCGTCACCAGCCGCCGCGTCCCCAGGCGATCGATCTGGACAATGCGGCCAAAGGCCGAACCGATGATGTCGACCGCCGCCGCCGCATCGATGCCGGGGTTGCTTTGCGCCAGGTTCTGGTAAAAGGCCCGCAGCGCTGCCTCGGGGCTGCTGGCATGGATGGTCGCCATGAAATTGGTGTGGCCGGTGGTCATCAGGCGGAACACGCCCGGCGCATTGGCGATGCCGATCTCGCCGCAGATGATGACGTCGGGCGTCATGCGGACCACGGCATCGACGATGCGCATGAAGTCCATGCCGTTCGCCGTCTCCGTTCTGGAGACGACGAGATGGACGCGATTGGCATGCGGCACCACCACCTCGCGCGCGTCCTCGACGGTGACCACCCGGTGCTCGGCCGACAGATAACCGAGGATGGCGTTGAGGAAGGTGGTCTTGCCAGTCGAAGTCGCGCCCGAGATGAGCAGCGCTTCGCGATTGGCGACGGCGGCCAGCAGATCCTCAAGGGGCGACTCGTCGTAACGGCGCTGTCCCGGCCGGTGCGGCGCCGCCGTCAGGGATGTCTTGGCGGCGAGACCGTAGCGGTCGAGGGTGATCCGGCGGCCGGGGTCGAACACCCGCACATTGACCGCCACGCCCCGGCTGTCGCCCATGGCGTAACGGACCCCCGCCCCGACCACGGCGGTAAAGCGATGGCCTTCGGGCAGGGTGGCGTAGAGGATCGGCATCCGCTGGGGATGAAAGACCTGACCGCTGACATTGGCGAGTTGATGGCAGAGCCTGAGCAGGTAATCCTCGGTGAGTTCGGAATCGCTCCTGGCCTGCCACGCCCCGCCAGCCATTTTCACCCAGACTTCGCCGGGCCGATTGAGGGCGACCTCCTCGACCATGGCGTCCTCATAATGGGCCGCCAGACGGCGCAAGGTCGCTTGCAGGAGGGGATTCAAGGCCGTTCTCCGGTCCCGCTGCGGCCGGCCGGCGGACCGCCGGCAGCCCCGGCCGTGGGATTGGCGTCGCGCAGCTGCTGCAGCAGATCGGATTGGAGAAGTTGCTGCGCGGTTTGCGGAACCAGTTTCTGCATCTGGGGGTTCTGCGCCACCAGCTGGATCAGGGCGGGAAGCAGTTGGGCCAGGTTCGCCGGACTGGCCAGCCCGAGCCCGCCGCTTCCCTTGGGAGGGGTCACCGCGCGCAGATGGTTCGGGTCGCGCAGCCAGATATCCTCGGCCGGAATGATGTTGAGCCGGGTGCCTTGGGCGACCGTCAAGACCGGACGGATGTCGACGTTCTCCTGGACCATGCGCTGCCCCAGCGCATCGAGGTCGTTGCCCAGACGGTTGGCAGCTTGAGCCTTGCCGCTCAAGCTCTGGGTGGTCCCTCCCAGCGGGCTGACGACGGCGGCGCTGCTGCCATCCAGCACCCACTCGCCACCGGCGGCAATGACGCTGGTCAGCAGTGAACTCCCATATTTTTCGAAGAAGCGGCTGTCGAGATCGCCAGGCAGGCCGGTGCGGCCCATGACGTCGGCCCCGGGGCTGTCGATATTGATGTTGACGCCATCCGGCCGGATGATCCGCCACCAGCTGATGTCGAGGCGCGCCTGCCCGACCTTGGCCAGAGACTGGGTGCGCCCGATCACCCGGGACCCGGCCGGGATCAGCACCAACCGCCCATCGGAGCCATAGACCGGGCGTTCCACCACGGCGATGGCCCGGCCGGGCAATTGGCTGTTGATGGTGTTCTCCAGCACGGCCGGAATGTACCGATCGGCGGTGATGACGCGCGAGCGATCCACCGGAAGGCTGCTGACGATGCCCGGCAGGCCGGCCTCGGTATAATTCGGATCATCGGCGCCCAAGGGCGGCAGGGCCTCGTCGTCCTCGACGACCAGGCCGGCATCCTGCCGCGAGCGGGCGAACAGGAGCGATGCCTCGGCATTGGCCACGGGGGCCGATGGCGACGGGCCGAAGCGATCGGCCTGGCTCGGGCCGGCCTCGCCGCTCAACGAAACGAACAGGCTGCCGCCGCCGCCGACCTGGTCGACCACCACTTCGCCATCGGCGATGCCTTGGCGGGCCGGACGAAAGGTCACCTCGACCTGGCAGGAGGCGCCCGGAGCGACCTCGACGCCCTTGCCGCAACTGCCGCCCACCCGGTAGGCGGAAGCCTGCCCGGCCACATGGATGGTCCCCAGGGTGACCGGCAGTTCGCCGGTGTTGGCCAGGTCGATCTGCCGAACCGCCTGATCACCGGCAGCCAGCGGCGGGAACGCGATGGCCCCGGTGCTGGCCGTCAGGTGGCCGGGAGCGGGCGGCGGCCGGGGCTTGTCCTGCGCTTTGCGGATCAGGGTATCGAGCGTGCTTTCGCCCTTGGGGATCGGCAGCTTCCGCTCCGGGCGGGGCGGCGGGTTGTCGTCGCAGCCGCCGACCCCCAGCACCAGACAGGCGGCCAAAGCCACCGCTCGCACCGGGATGCTCCCCCTGGCCACCATCTGCCGCACCGCCCAATTCTCCGAATTGGCAACGAAACGCGGCAAATGTATCTGTTTTGGATCGCCGTGTAAACAAGGGCGCCCCGCCCCGGGCCGCGAAGCCCCGCTCAGGCCCGCTGACGCCGCCTTATCAGCCCGAAACCGCTGGCCAGGCTGTGCAGCAGGGCGATGATCCAGCCCAGCATCGGCGGCAGGACCACGGCCGTTCCCATATCGCTGCGCCAGGCGGCCAGTCGGTGCGCGTAAGCGGCGTCGAGGCAATCATTGGGGATGTCCCGGTCGATGTTGAAATTGGAGGGCAGGCGTTGCTCACCTTGAGCCTGTAGGCTCGGGGTGTCGAATCCGCAAAGGAGAGCAACGCCATGAAGAAATCTACCACATTGGCCGCCGTCGTTCCGGCGACAA
>CAIOJO010000065.1 GCA_903858635.1 uncultured Telmatospirillum sp.
AGTGGGACCGGCGTCCCCGCCGGTCTGCGCCGCGGAGCGGCGGAAATGCCAGGCTTCCGGCTCCGCCGGAACACCGGCACGGAGGCCGGTGCCACTAACTTTTTTCACAGGCTCAGATGCCCGCCTCACTGAAAAGATTGCCCATTTCATCCGGCAGGGATCTGGCAATGACGCCTCTGCGCCCTTTGCGTCTCTGCATCTTTGCGGTTCCATCTTCTTGTAAGGAGTGCTCCCCATGCGCCTGCCGCAACGGGTTAAACTGGTGGAGGTCGGACCGCGGGACGGGTTGCAGAACGAGCCGCAGCCGGTCCCCGTCGACACCAAGATCGGGCTGATCGACCGACTTTCGGCGGCCGGCCTGCCGGTGGTCGAGGCCGGCAGCTTCGTCAGCCCGCGATGGGTGCCGCAGATGGCTGACACGGCCGCCGTCCTGGCCGGCATCCGGCGGCGGCCGGGCACCGCCTATCCGGTGCTGGTGCCCAACATGCAGGGTCTGGAAGCGGCGCTGCAAGCCGGCGCCGAAGAGGTCTCGGTGTTCGGTGCCGCCTCGGAAAGCTTCTCGCAGAAGAACATCAACTGCAGCATCGCCGAAAGCCTCGAGCGTTTCGCCCCGGTGGTCGCCGCGGCGCGCGAGCGCGGTGTCAGGGTGCGCGGCTATGTCTCTTGCGTCCTCGGCTGCCCCTATGAAGGCCCGATCGCCCCCGCCGCCGTGGCCGAGGTGGCGGCGCGACTGGCCCGGCTGGGCTGCGCCGAGATCTCCCTGGGCGACACCATCGGCACCGGCACCCCGGCCAAGGCCCAAGCCATGGTCGACGCGGTAGCCGAACGGGTGCCGCGCGAAATGCTGGCGGCCCATTTCCACGACACCTATGGCCAAGCCCTGGCCAATCTGCTGGCGGTGCTCGAACGGGGCGTGGGAGTGATCGACGCTTCGGTGGCCGGGCTCGGCGGCTGCCCCTATGCCAAGGGCGCCTCGGGCAATGTCGCTACCGAAGACGTGCTTTACATGCTGGACGGCCTTGGCATCACCACCGGCGTCGAACTCGGCCGTCTGGTCGAGGCCGGTCAGTACATCTGCCAAGCCCTTGGCCGCAGCACCGGCTCGAAGGTGGCACGGGCGAAGGTTGGGTAACAGCCATCGCGCATGAGAATGTATTCCTCATAATTGACACAGATCATCTATACGAACGGCACTAGACTAAAAACCAATTATATTTACATTCGCATATGCAACCTGTTTACAACACGCTTCTACACTCGAATAGAACAGCGGCTTTGTTTAACGCTGAATTCGGGGGGAAGCATGCGTAACATACATTCCATCAGTGGTCGCTTGGTGATCGCCATCGCCTTGATCGCTGCGGCCGCCTGTTCGGTGCTGGGCGTCCTGGCGGTATTCCAGCACGGCAAGATCACCACCCTGGCCCTGCGCGAGCAGATGGATCTGCAATATCACAGCGTCATTGCCTCGTTCGAGGGCGAGGAACGCAAGGCCGCCGCCGTCTCCGCCGTTCTGTCGAAGATTCCGGCACTGAGGCAAGCCCTGGTCGAGGAAGACCGCACGGCGCTCGCGACCCTGTTGCTCGACGGCCTGGCCGCCGCCAAGGCGCATGGAGTCGACCTCGAAACCTTCACCAAGCCGCCCGGCATCGTGGTGTTCCGCAGCCACACGCCGAAGGTTTTCGGCGACGACGTCACCGCGCGGCGGCGGATGATCGCCCAGGTCTACCAGACCGGCAAGCCGGTCACCGGCATCGAGCAAGGCCTGGGCAATGTCTCTATTTTCGGCAGCGTCCCGGTCGTCATTGACGGCAAGGTGGTCGGCATCGTCGACACCGGGGTACAGTTCGGGCCGGCTTTCGTCGAACGCATCAAGCAGCAATTCAGAGTCGATTTCGCCGTCCACCAGATTACCCCGACGGGCATCACCACCTTGGGCGCCAGCTTCGAGCAAAAGACGCTGGCGACGGCCGAAGAACTGACCGCCGCGGCGGCAGGCCAGAACATCATGCGGCGCGCCCAACTGGCCGGCCAGCCGGTAGAGATCTATCTGGGCCAGTTGAGGAACTTCGCCGGCGAGCCGATCGCCGTGGTCGAGCTGGTGAAGAATATTTCCAATTTCGTCGAGAGCGAAAACAGCACCCGCCTGTGGTTGGTCGCCAGCACCGTCCTGGTGCTGGCCTTCGCCATCACCGCCGCCTTGTTGGTGGCCCGCGGCATGTCGCGGCCGATCCTGGCCTTGCGCGCCACCATGGGGCAACTGGCGGCGGGACAGATCGAGGTGACGATCCCCGGCCGCGGGCGGCAGGATGAACTGGGAGCCATGGCCGAGGCGGTGGCGGTGTTCAAGGACGGCATGGCGGAAGCCGACCGCCTGCGCCGCCAGCAGGAAACCGATCGCCTGGCGGCCGAAGGCGAGCGCCGGCGGCTGGCCACCAGCCTGGCCGATGCCTTCGAGGCCAATGTGCGCGGCGTGGTCGACGCCGTCTCGACCGCTGCCGAGGACATGAAGACGACCGCCCAGTCGATGACAGTCACCGCCGAACACACCCGGGCCCAGGCCATGACCGTCGGTTCGGCATCGCACCAGGCCTCGGCCAATGTGCAGACGGTCGCCTCGGCGGCCGAGGAATTGTCCGCCTCGATCGCCGAAATCGGCCGCCAGTCCTCGGAATCCGCCCGCATCGCCCGGGAAGTGGCCGAAGACGGCCGGCAAACCGACAGCCTGGTGTCCGGACTGGCCATCGCCGCGCAGCGAGTCGGCGAGGTGGTCGGCATGATCAAGGCGGTGGCCTCGCAGACCAATTTGCTGGCGCTCAATGCCAGCATCGAGGCGGCGCGGGCCGGCGATGCCGGCAAGGGTTTCGCCGTGGTCGCCAACGAGGTCAAGTCACTGGCCGGGCAGACCGCCAAAGCCACCGAGGAAATCCAGTCGCAGATCGGCGACATCCAGGCGCAGACCGAGCAAGCGGTGGCGGCGATCCGCAGCATCTCGTCCCGCGTCGGCGATTTCAGCGGCATCACCACCGCCGTTTCGTCCGCCGTCGAGGAACAGGGCGCCGCCACCCAGGAGATCGCCCGCAATGTTCAACAGGCGGCGGCCGGAACCAATCAGGTATCGCGGACCATCGCCTCGGTGTCCGACGCCGCCGGCGAGACCGGCAGCGCCGCCGCCAAGGTACTGGCCTCGGCGACCGGCATGGCGCAACAGGCAGCCCGCCTGCAGCAGGAGGTGGATCGCTTCGTTTCCGGCATCCGCCAAGGCTGATCGAAACGTCAGCGCAGGAACAGCGCGGCGGCGCCGGGCCGATTCTGTGGGCCGGCTAACAGGAGGCCGCACCGAGCCGTCCTACTCTTTCGCTCAGCGCGAAATCCCCCCCGGGGCGACCTTTCGTCCTGTGACCTGCCCTCGCATCCCGGAGCCGCTCGGACCGACCTTCGCGCTTATTGGACGAGGCGGCTCCGTGCTAACATGGAGCAGGTTCAGAGGGCCTGCCCAGTCAGGAGGTTTCGATGATCACCGTGGCACAGGTGTTGCGCTCCAAAGGCGATTCGATCGTCCACACCGTCACCCCGACCACATCGGTCTTCGAGGCCATAGCGGAGATGGCCGAGAAGAACATCGGGGCCCTCCTGGTGATGGAGGCCGGGATGATCGTCGGCATCGTCACCGAGCGCGACTATGCCCGCAAGATCGTGCTTCAGGGCAAGTTGTCCAAGGAAACCAAGGTCCGCGACATCATGTCGTGGCCGGTCATGTATGTGGAACCGCAACAAAGCAACGAGGAATGCATGGCCCTAATGACGGAGAAACGGCTACGTCATCTGCCTGTTCTCGATCAGGGCGAGCTGGTCGGCCTGATCTCCAGCGGCGACCTGGTCAAGGAAATCATCTCGGAACAGAGCTTCATCATCGACCAGCTGGTCCATTACATCGCCGGATAGGCTCCGCCATCACCGATTCAGGATGTCGGCGACCTCCTGCAGCTGCTTGTCGAAGCGGAGCAGGAAGAACCCCTGATAGGCAAGGTCCGACGGGATGAAATAGGATCCGCCGGCGCCATTGGCGATGAAGAATTTGTACTGTGTCGCGCCCGAGCGCAGCGACAGCAGCATATTGTCCCAATGCTCCAGCGCTCCTTTGTTGGCAAGGACATCATGGAAGTCCTCGCCGAGAGCGTTGAGGATCACGTAATAGGCGTACATCCGGCCCTTGGTGGCGAAATACACCTTGCTGGCGCGGCCATCGAAATAGCCGCCGTTGGTGGATAACACCTGGCGCTGGTTATCGGTCAGCCGGGCCCTTTCGCCTTCCGTGAAGTCGTCGGGCGACAACACGGTCAGTTCGATGGTGCCGGACTGACTGCCCAGGTCCTTGCCCACCTTGATCAGGAAATCGGACAGGTTGCTGGCGATCTTGTCGTACTTCGCCTGACCATGGGCGAGACGCCGGTTATAGGCGTCGAGGTGCTTGATGCCCTCGGCATATTGCGACACGGCACTGGGCAGGATGAAGGCGCTGGGGTCGTAGTTCAGCAAGCCCTTGGCCGCCACCAGATCGGGATCGACCTCACCGGATCCCCGCTCGCGACCCAGGAAATCGGTCATCTGGGTGGCCCATTGGGCCACCGCATATTGGAGGCCCTTCTGATAGGCCACCATGTTTGTGCTGTGGGCGATCGGGTAGAACCACGGCTTGTTGGGGGCCCAGTGCGAGGTTTCCAGCTCCATCACCGTGGCGGCCATGGCGACCGCGTTGCTGCCGCCCTCGACCACGAAGCGCGGTGAGGGCTTCAGCTCTGCGGCATCGTCGATGTGGTATTGAAGGATGAACACCGCTCCGAACAGCAGCACCACCAGGATGGCCCCGGCAGCGATACTCTTGGCGGTCAGGCTCGCGCCGGCCACCCGATCGGTCACCGCCTCTTTGAGGTCGCTCAAACTGGCGCCCAGGCGGCGGAATAGCGGTATGGTCATCGGCGAAGCTCCCGGGAAAAAGGTTGGTCTCTCATCGCGAGTAGTCAGCCGGCCGGAGGGGGACCCCAGCAGACGACTTTGGGTGGCGTTCGAGCAAATCTAGTCGCAGAGCCCGAACTTGGCCAGTCGACGTGGTGACTTGTCTTGATACCGTATGACGCCACCTGCCCCGATTTGTCGGCGCAGGCGCCGCTTTCCGTGCGCCGGGAACAAATATGACAAGATGATGACGCAACAGAACCTCACCCAGCCTGTTGCCGGTGACAATCGTCGAATCGCATCATCTCGGGGAACGCCGCTTGACCCCCGCTAGAACGCCATCACTGACTCGCGGGGGTCGCTTGCGGTATAAGACCGCGCTCGGAAAGCCGAGTTTCGTCTTGGACTTTATGTCTGTTGCCGATGCCAAGTATTTCAGCAACTCAAATTAAATCCGGTGGCGTCATCCGCTCTTCACACCTCCACTCTAGTGGATGGTTTCTAAAGTATCTCCCTCCTGCGAACGCCAGTCAAGCCACGATTATCTTAAATTTTGGCGGACAACATCACGCAGGACGAATATTTTGGCCGAGCAATATATCGTATTCTGTGTACCGTAATGCGCCCCAATAGAGGCAGAACCAGCCAATAGAGGCCGACCTGTCGCAGCGCCTCGTGGGCCACAGTACGGCCCTCGGATATCCACCCATGGCACGACATCTCGTTGCGGGTGCTCAGGGATTTCGATGGGGCCAGACGGATTCGGGGCGGCCGGGCAGGACGACTTCGCATCACCTCCGGTCAAACCGCCGATATCGCCCTCGATCTCACCGCGGCGCCGCATTGCACGCCGCCTTGACCGCATCCCATATGTCCAGCCAGCGCTCGACAGATCCGGGAGCGAGGCAATGTCCGACCTGCAAGCCACCGCAAACGACGCTTGGCCCGGTTTGCCCTATGAGGCTTGGCAGGAGACCTGCGCCACCCTCCACATGTGGACGCAAATCGTCGGCAAGGTCCGCCTGGCGCTGACGCCCATGGCCAATCACTGGTGGCAGGTGCCCCTCTATGTGACCTGCCGCGGGCTCACCACCTCGCCCATTCCCTACGCGGACCGCTGTTTCCAAATCGACTTCGACTTCATCGACCACCACCTGGCCATCGACTGCAGCGATGGCAGGCGTGAAGCCTTCCCTTTGCGGCCTTGCACCGTCGCCGAATTCTACCGCGAGTCGATGGGACGGCTGCGTGCCCTCGGTATCGAGGCACCGATCTGGGCCATGCCATCCGAGGTTGTCGAGGCGATCCCCTTCGACGCCGATATGCGCCACGCATCCTACGACCCGGCCTTTGCCAACCGCTTCTGGCGCGTGCTGGTCCAGACCGATCGCGTGCTGCGGGCGTTTCGTTCGGGCTTTGTCGGCAAGGCCAGCCCGGTGCACTTCTTCTGGGGCAGCTTCGACCTTGCGGTATCGCGCTTTTCCGGACGTCTGGCGCCGCCACACCCGGGTGGTGCACCCAATCTCGCCGACTGGGTGGTTCGCGAGGCCTATTCCCATGAGGTGAGCAGTTGCGGTTTCTGGCCCGGCAATGGCGGCTTCGGTCGGGCCGCCTTCTACGCTTATGTCTATCCGCAGCCGGCCGGCTTCGCCACGGCGGCGGTCGCACCGGACGACGCTTTCTATAGCCCCGAACTCGGCGAGTTCATCCTCCCCTACGACGCGGTCCGCCGGGCCGCCGCGCCCGACCGCCATCTGCTCGCCTTCCTCGAGAGCACCTACGCCGCAGCTGCCAATCTTGGGCATTGGGACCGCGCCGCACTGGAACGCCAACCACCCCAGGCATAACGCCCTAGCCGTGGCGGAACCCAATCAGCCGTCACATTACCGAGGGGGATGTCCCGGTCGATGTTGAAATTGGAGGGCAGGCGTTGCTCACCTTGAGCCTGTAGGCTCGGGGTGTCGAATCCGCAAAGGAGAGCAACGCCATGAAGAAATCTACCACATTGGCCGCCGTCGTTCCGGCGACAA
>CAIOJO010000066.1 GCA_903858635.1 uncultured Telmatospirillum sp.
CCGCATAGCCATCGGCCCGGCAAACATCGCGGTCGACGACAACCCCAAAGTGCCTAAACTCGCGCGGCCATCTGTTCCAAAATCATTGACACGTTCCGTATCGCAAACGTCGTCTCTATTACCAGTGTCGTATATGCAATTACGCTGATCTGAAAAAACTCGAAGACGGTTACCCGGACCAGACAAGAGACTGCCCCGCTTGCAACGGTCGTGCGACGCTCGGTCCAGCACGGCGATGGGTGCGTCCGACCGGATTTTCCCATCCGCCGAGCATCGCTGCGAATCCTCCTGACTTCGACCCTGGCACGCGCTTGCGACCAACGCGCGCTACACTCGACGCGCTTCAATTCAATCCTGAAGCTAGGGTTGGAGGCGAAATCTGGCCAATTGGCACCGGATGGGAAGGGTGGGGCGACAGCAAGACGCTCGTTGTTACCAACCGCGGCTCACTGAGCCCGACAGAATACGGATTCAATTATTGCGGCAAGTGCGGACGTATCGAACCGGCGGAATTCGATCCGACGATGCGCAAACTCCGTAGCGGACAGACCCATCCGCGACCGCGACCCAATTGGCCGAAGGAGTCCGAAGAGTGCGACGGCACTCCTGTCAAAATCGTGCTCGGCAACGAGTTCATGACAGATGTCGTGGTGTTCCGTTTGGCGCTTCCGCGTGCGTGGCAACTTGATCCGGACCGAACCTCGACGACGATCGCTGCTCGCTCGGCAGTTGAGGCGCTTAGGCGTGCTGCCTGCATGTTGGAAGATCTTGAGCCAAATGACATCGATGGTGACTTCCGCTTTGCCCCGGGAAACGCCAATAGCCAGTTCGTCGACCTCTATCTATATGACCAAGCGGCAGGCGGCGCCGGATTTGTTAAGGCCGCTGCGCGCGATCCGCACCGGCTGGTAAATACGGCACTCCATCTTCTCGACCACTGTAACTGCGACGATAGTTGTTACCAGTGCCTTCGCTCTTACAAGAATCGATATGAACACGATCTCTTCGACAGGCGCGTCGGCGCCGACTTGCTGCGCAGTTGCTTTCTGGGCAAGCCACCGATGCTGGATCAGCAACGAGAGGATCTGGCGCTTGACCGGCTCGCCGCCGATATTAAGGAAAGCGGTGCCACTGTAACGCGCACGAATGGCGGCCTCATCGTTGGCGCGGGACAGGTCATTTGCCTGGCGCACCCTTTCGTCCCAGACCAACCATGTTCAGAACGCGCACGCAGTTTCGCCGCAGGCAAGGAAGCGATCGCAATTGACATTCTTCTCGTACTCCGTGCGTTGCCGATTGCGACCAACCAGGCGCTATCGGTGCCGAACGTCGCCCTGGTCAGCGGCCCCAAGCCCGATCCGAACGGTGTCCCTGAACTGACAGCGGCACAAGTTGCTGTCGGCGATCTCATGCCTTCCCCGCAAGCACCCCGCTTCGAGGTTGCCGACGCGGAGGACGGCGATTTCTTTTTCCGACTCGATGCGAACACCCTTAGCCAGAAGGGCAGTGCCGAGGTAGCCAAAGGCGCGATGTGTCTCTTCCGTCCACACGCCATTGGAACAGAGATAGGAAAGAAAGACGTCTACCTCATCCGACGCACAGACGGGCACGCATTTGGAGCGACTGGCGCCGCCTGGACGGTTGGGATCCTGCAGACGCCCAACAACGGCGGGATGCGCGTCCGCTATCTCGCGGCCGCGCAACACATGGAATGCGCAAGTGAACTTGTTCAGCCCGCTGACTCTGTGTTGCCGATCGCTCTGTTCGTACGTGCGGTGCATTGATGGCGGTGTTCGTTCCTCCGATCGCTGTGGAGACGATGGAATATGGCTCGGAGGCTGACATCGCGCGGGCAATGGAGAAATGCCTGCCTTCGAGTTTCATTGTCATGCATTCGCTCCCCTGGGTCGACCCCGCACGGGATGATATTGACGCACCGGCGCGAGAGGGCGAGGCCGATTTTCTGATCTTTCATCAAAAATATGGCCTACTGATTCTCGAAGTGAAAGGTGGCGAGATCACTCTTAACGGCCGGACCTGGTATCGCCACCTCAAATCCGGAGTCAAAGAGATAAAGGATCCTGTGCGCCAGGCGCGCCGGAGTCTTTGGGCATTCAAGAAGCGGATCGAGTTAACCTGCGGCAAGGCCACCGCTGATCAAACGATGATATCGGTGGCGGTCGCCTTCCCGCATTGCTTGTTCAAAGGCACCCCGCCTACCGATCTGCCCGTGGAAGCAATTCTCACGATGGACGACTTGGGCTCGATTGAGGCCGCTATCCTGCGCGCTTATCGGGCCGGGGGCGGCAGCAAGAGGGAAATGTCGATTCCGGACTTCGATGCAGTCCGGCGATCGTTGGCTCCAGAATTCCGGGTCTATGAGCCCCTCAGAGTCAGCGTTGATGCGACGGCTGAAACGCTGGCGCGCCTTACCCGTCAGCAACTGCAGATTTTGCGGGGGTTCGACGCCAACCCGCGCGCGATCATCGAAGGTGTGGCTGGCTCAGGGAAGACGTTGCTCGCTATCCAACGCGCCCGTTCATTCGCCACGAAACACCGATCGGTGCTGTTCACTTGCTTCAATGCGGAACTCTGCAAGTGGATACGCGAAGAGATGGCGGAACAACTCGTCGAGAACGGCGGGAATGTGACAGTCTGGAATTTTCATCGACTCGCTGCAGACCTTTGCAAGCAAGCCGGCCTTGATTTCACGGTCAATCCGCTGGATCCGTCGCGTTGGTGGGACGAAATAGCGCCAGATCTCCTCGCCCAGGCTGCCATGGAACTTTACCCCGATGCGCAGCCGTTTGAGGCGGTCGTCGTCGACGAGGCGCAGGATTTTAGCCCAAGTTGGTGGGATGCTCTCGACTATCTGTGGGACAGCAAGGGCTCGATCTGGGCATTCCTCGACAAAGCGCAGAGTCTCAGGCGCGATCCAATCGAGCCCCCGATCCCTGGGGCTTTCCATTGCTCACTCGATGTAAATTGCCGAAATACACGCCGAATCGTCGCGTGTGCGAACGTAGCCAGCAATATCGAGAGCGAAGCGTTCGAGTTGGCGCCGTTGGGTCGGCCGCCGAAAGTGATCGTGCCGCAGAATCCCGCCGCCATAAGTGGCCTGGTCCAGCAGGAAGTGCGCACACTTCTGAAGAAACATCGCCTGGAAGCGCGCCAGATTGCGATCATCGGGCCAGCAAGCAAAGCCAAAGGGCCGCTTGCAAATGTCAACAGCATAGGTGGAGTGCCACTCATTGAAGAAGCGACGGCTTGGCGCGAGGGCAAGGGTGTGCTGTGCAGCACCGCCCGCAGTTTTAAGGGCCTTGAGGCGGATGTTGTAATTCTATGCGACTTTTCAGGACTCGGTGGTTTGTTCACCGTGAGCGATCTTTATGTCGCCCTAACTCGGCCCCGTTCGCATCTCGTCATTGTCGCTCATGATCGCGCTGCGAAGGAATGCCTTGATGCGGCGCTCGCCGCCGCACTCGCTGTCGGCGTGGACGAATGAGCGGGCTTGACAACTGGGCTGACGCGATTGCTTTCAGGCGAGAAGACGATGGAAGGCCGGCCCTTGTTTCGGTGGCGAACCATGTCCGCCATGCGATAACCGAAGCAGGATTTGTCCGACACGGTCGAATCACCGCTGGCCTCAGAGAGGCCTATGGGCCGTTCATGGTCGACGATACTCCGTTAAGCGAAATCATTGATGAAGCGCTTGGGCTCCTTCTCCTTATCGGGGACATCGGAATGTTCACGACAAGCGCCGGTCGCGGCTACGCCGCAACCCCGCCCCGCCGGATCGCTTGGGGGGGAGATAGAACCACCGTGCTTGGCGCAGTGCCGATCGGCCCGTCCTCCAGTCTCGTTCGGCAGGTTTCGCCGTTGGAGACCATTAGCGCCGAACTCGCTGCGGTCAGTCTAACGGACGAACTAGGGAGGTGCCCGGCGACAATTACGATTGCCGGTCCAGCGACGATTATGATTGCCGGTGAGGTTGCCCGCCAGGGCCTGTCGTCGGGAGGGGCGTAGCCCCGACCAGAGACAGGCCCTGGCGGGCGCGGTTTTC
>CAIOJO010000067.1 GCA_903858635.1 uncultured Telmatospirillum sp.
GAATCATTGGCACACAGGGACCCTCGAGGCGGAGTCAGCCGACAAAGGCGCTGCCTTACCTACAGATTTGGCATTCCTATGCGAGCAGTTGGCCGTCGTACGGGCGAGGGGATATGCGATTGATGACGAGGAGTGCCAACCGGGATTGCGCGGTATCTCAGTACCGATGCGTGACAGCATCGGCACGGTCACCGCTGCGGTCGGTATTGTCGGCCCCGCGCAGCGTCTCAGCAAACGCGACCTGGTGGCGATCGCCCCCAAGCTGATCGAGGTGTCACAGGCAGTTGGCCGCCGTTTGGCCGATCACTCGCGTGTCGCCGCGACATTGAGGAGAGCATGAGCGCGAAAGGCCGACTGTGAACGTCGGTCGAAATCCGTACTTCTTTGGCGGCACCCCAACGCGCCGATAGCAGGGAAAGCCAGCATTTCTTCTATTGTCAGAGTCCAAGCCGTCTCAGGACCCGCTGATGGGCTTCGCCTCGATCCCGATCGGAGACATAAATGAGCGCGGCGACCTGGCGGATAAGGGCATCATCGTCCGGACTGAGAATGCCCTCCGCATAAACTGTCTCCCACAGCATTTCGATGACATCGACCCGCTGCTCCGGCACCATCCGCTCGGCAATCAGGCGGGTGAACGGAAATAGCTGTGTCGATTCCGCGTTGACGCCTTCGGCGGCAGTCAACAACCGTGCGGCCGCGTCAGATGAGAGATCGTAGCTGCGGCACAAAATTCGCTCAATGACGCCGCGTTCGGCCTCGTCGAAGCGATCGCTCATCCGCGCGGCCTCAACGAGGAGGGCCGCGACCGCGACCTCCACTTGGTTGACCTTGTTGTTCGCGGGCGGCCATTCGCTCCCGCCGAAAAACTTCATGAGGTGGTCGAACATTGCGTTTTCCAAATATTCAGTGGCTGGGGATTCAATGAATGGATGATCCGGCAGCCAATGGCATGATGATGGCCGACAATCGGCCTTCCCCCCGTCTGATATGGATCAAGATGCACAGTTCGGCCATCGCCATCTACGTCATCCTCGGCCTCATCGAATTCGTCGTCATCAACAGGGCGCTGCGTGACTGGATGGGAAAAGGCGGCTTGATGCCGTTTCTGCTGGCGACCGCCGCGACCTACGTTCCGCTGATCGGCGGCGTAATTGCGTTGGTGGCGGCGATCACGGTATTGGAATGGCCTTGGTGGCTGTCGGCTGTCCTGTTCGTGGGCGGCAGCATCGCGCTGGCGCTGACAGGCAGCTTCGCCGTCTTGCTGGGTGGCGGTTCGCTCTTCTGAGCTGTTGACCGAGGAGCATTGACCTTGGCGTCTTCGTCATGGCCCGCCGCCATGCAGCGGTGTCTATGGCTCTGCCCCGATCAGTTCCTGCACGACTTCGAACCCCTCGAACTGAGGGTGCCCCAAGTACAGGCCAGCGGATCGCCCCGCGCCACTGTGGGAGCGGCGGAACGCTTCTGATCGGGTCCAGTCCTCGAATTGCTGCTGCGACGCCCAGACGGTATGGGACGCGAAGAGCGTGAACTCCTCGTTCGACGGCCCGCGCAGCAGATGGAAGGCAACGAAGCCGGGCATTCCGGGGAGATTGGTCTCGCGCTCGCGCCAAATCTGCTCGAATTCCTGTTCCTTACCCAAGGCAATGCGGAAGCGGTTCATGGCGATGAATGTCATCGGGACTCCACGATTGGCGGCGCCGCGACGGCAGCATGCGCTCACCATAGATGGCTATGATTTCCCCGCCCGCCTACTCGAAGAAGGCCTCGTCCATTTTCTCGGTCAAAGCGGCGTTCCACGGTCAACACGTGGATATGACGATCGTCTATGAAGGATTGGGATCGGAATCCCTGGCCGGATAAAATGGCGTCGCCCTCAGCGTCGTCTAAAACAGCCGAGCACCCCACACATCGACGGTCTTTCCCGCGATTGCGGTCATCAGCGGAATGTCGACCAATGGTCGGTCGCCTAAGAGTTCGCGGGCGACCAAGACAAAGTCGATCCAGTCGTCCTCAGTCGACTCATCCTGTCGCAGGGTCAGGGCCGTCCAGCCCAGCAGTTCGGCCCACCGGGCGCGGCGGGCGGGAAGGTGTTTGTCCATCACCAATGCTGTCCGCCGTTTGGCCGACATACGTTTGCCGTCCAGCAGTTCGTTGATGGCACCGTCGTCTTCGAACCACGATTCGACAAAGGAATAGTCATCCTCCCATGTCGCGCTGGCTTTGAGGGCCTTGGAGACCTTCGCCGCCGTCCGGCGGTTGGCCGGGATATCGGCCACCAGTCGGGCCACCAGGCTGTCGACCGGGACGGATTCCGGGTTTACGGCAGCCAGCCCGGCCCTCTCGACGACATCCACCAGCCCGAACGGCGGCAGCGCGCCGGACTCTTGCGCCACCGCCAAGGCGCGACCCATTGCCAGACGGAGATGGTCAAGACTGCTGTCAAAGCAGTCGGCTTGGGTCTCCACCTGGAACAGAAACATGTCGGCCTCCGCCTTGGTGAGGCCCGCGGTGACCCAAGCGTCGCGCACGCCCACTCCCTGCTTGAGCAGCAACGCGGCGGCGGCCTGTTTTCGTCCGTCCTTGGCCATCACGAACAGGCTCTGCGCGCCCGAGCCATCGATCCCGCTGGCGACCACTTTGCGCACCGCCGACGCCGCCAGCGGGGCGCACTCGACGCCCTTTTCGCGACAGGCGCGGATGACGGCGTCGACGCCGGGACGCTCGTCGTCGGGTATCCAGTTACGGATCACGATCATCCGCCGCAGCATCGTGGCGGAAACATGCCCAGCGGCAACCGCCTGTTGTAGCAGGCTGGCCGTGTCACGCCGCGTCGACGCCCCCGGATCCAACAACCAGCCGATCGCGGCTTCACGTACGGAGGGGTCCGAGGCGCCCAGCAGAGCGGCCACGATGCCCGCCCGGTGGGTTTCCGGGAAGGTCGACGTCTGTTCGGCCAGTTGCGCCTGAAGCGCGAAGGTGTCGCCACCGCAAGCCTTGGCCATGTCGGCCAGTGTGTTGTCGATGTCGGCCTTGCTAGGCAACACGGGAGCCGACTCGTGCTCCATCAGGCTAGCCATTACCTCTTGAAGGTCGGCGTCCAGATCCAGCCTAGCGCTGGCGAACTGGCGCAGTATCAGCAGCAGCGTGCCGGGGTCCAGCTTGCCCTCATGCGCCAGAGACAGGACCCGCGACCGCACCGCCGCCACCGCTTCGACCGCCTCGGCAGAGTTCCGCTCGACCCCGTAGCGCAATATCTCCAGAGCTTGGCCGACCATAAATCCGAAGGCTTCGACCAAGGCGTGATCGGACTTCTTCTTCCGGGCTTCCTTGGCCAAGAGGTCGAGCACGTCGATGACGGCGGCCGGAGCCGCCGCCAGCGCCTCGCCGACGCCTTGGAGGCCGCCGCTCACATGCCCCTTGGTCATGTCATTGGCGACCAGCTTGGCGAGCTGAGTGAGGGCGGTGCGTGGCATCATGGGTGGGGCTCCGGGGCGATTTGGCGGATGAGCGGGAGCGCATGGTAGCCGACACGAACCGGATCGGCGACGCCATTTACAGTGGGCGAGAGGACCGTCCCATGGAATGTTTACGTCGTCTGCGGCTCTGTAGACGACGTCGCAGTAAGCCGTCGGATGACGATGTTTCGTGTGCCCCGGCAACCTCGACGCCGATTGCATGACCGTGCCAGACTCGGTTCCACCAAATCGGGCCACTGGTTGGCGAAGACCATCAAGGGAGACACAACGATGCCAAGAGTTAAGAAGCCGCGCCGCGCATCGCTCGATGAGGTCAAGATCACCCGTGAGGGCGACACCGCCATCATTGAGAACGCTGATCCACTGATCGGCGGAATGCACCTGCGCCTCGGCGCCAAGGTACAGCAGATGTCGGATCTTGAGATTCTGAAGAGGTTCAACGAGATCATCGCCGCGCAAGAAGAATCGCTGCGCCGATATGACAACACCGTCATCGAAATCCCCATTGGGAAACCGCAGGTAAAGTTTTCGGATCAATGCGACCAATGGGTTCCGGTCGGGGATGTCCTTCGCTGCTTCGTTGAGGACAATGAGGATGGCGAGGCCGTCATCTGGATTGACGACCAGGAATTGTCGCTACGCGAATTCGGGCGACTGCTGACGACCCGCGCCGGATGGGGCATGAGGATTTCATTTGTGCCAGAGGAGTTGGTGACCGAGGAACCAGAGTTGGAAGTCCGCGAACCTCGCAAAGATGAGCGGTAGGCATCGAATGCCAGCCAGCCATCGCATGATCAACGCCGCTATGACGGCTCCGTCGGACCGACATTCCGACCACCGAATTTGATCGGCCGATCAGTGAAACCATCGCCCGATGCAGATAGGGAGGCCTTGGCCGGACTGGTGGAGCGGGTCACCTTCCACAGCCCGGACACCGGATTCTGTGTCCTTCGCATCAAGGCACGCGGCCAACGCGACCTGGTGACCGTCATCGGATCGGCGGCCTCCATCCAGGCTGGCGAATACATTCACGCCAGCGGTCGTTGGGACAACCACCGTGACCACGGTCTCCAATTCAAAGCCACCTTCCTGAAGGTCACGCCGCCCACCACCGTCGAAGGCATCGAACGGTATCTGGGATCCGGCATGATCAAGGGCATCGGCCCGGTCTACGCCAAGAAACTGGTAACTGCGTTTGCCGAGCAGGTGTTCGAGGTCATCGAGCAGTCGCCCGGCCAACTACGGGATGTCGACGGCATCGGCCCGGTGCGGGCCAAGCGCATCGCCGCCGGATGGGCCGACCAGAAGGCCATCCGCGAGATCATGCTGTTCCTGCAATCCCATGGGGTCAGCACCGCGCGGGCTGTACGCATCTACAAGACTTATGGGACCGACGCCGTCGCACTGGTCAGCGAAAATCCCTATCGGCTGGCGCGTGACATTCGGGGCATCGGATTCAGGACCGCCGACCAGATCGCCGAGAAGCTGGGCATCGAGAAGACGTCGATGATCCGCGCCCGCGCCGGATTGTCCTACGCCTTGATGGAAGCTGTCGGCGACGGTCATTGCGCATTGCCGGAAGACGATCTGCTGACGCTGGCCGAGCAACTGCTGGAGATACCGCAGGCGCTCCTGACCGAGGCGATGGCGATGGAACTCGCCGAAGGCAATGTCGTCGCCGACACCGTGGGCGAGCGGCGTTGTATCTTCCTTCCCCACCTATGGCATGCCGAGCAGGCGATCGCCACCCGATGGAAGGCATTGGCGGCGGGAAGGCCGCCGTGGCCAGCCATCGATCCGGCCAAAGCGATCCCCTGGGTCGAGGCCAAGCTGGGCGTCACCCTGGCTGACAGCCAGCGGGCAGCCGTCGGCGTCGCGCTGTCCTCTAAGGTCATGGTGATCACGGGCGGTCCCGGCGTCGGCAAGACCACCTTGGTGAACTCCATCCTGCGCATCCTCGCCGCCAAGGGAGGCGACGTGGTTTTGGCGGCGCCTACTGGCCGCGCCGCCAAGCGGTTGTCGGAGAGCACAGGCATGGAGGCGAAGACGATCCATCGGCTGCTCGAGTTCGATCCCAAGAATGGCGGATTCAAGCGATCGGTAGAGATGCCGCTGGAGTGCGACCTGCTGGTGATCGACGAGACCTCGATGGTGGACGTGCCGTTGATGTCATCCCTGCTGCGGTCGGTGCCAGACCATGCCGCCGTGATCATCGTCGGCGACGTCGACCAGTTGCCCTCCGTCGGCCCCGGCCAGGTGCTGGCCGACATCATCTCGTCTGGCGTTGTTCCTGTCGCCCGGCTGACGGAGATCTTCCGCCAGGCCGTCAGCAGCCGGATCATCACCAACGCGCATCGTGTCAACAAGGGACAGATGCCGGAATTGGCCCCACCGTCAGACGGGCTGACCGACTTCTATTTCGTCGACGCGGTGGAGCCAGAGGACGCCGTCCCCAAGATCATCGAGATCGTGAAAAATCGAGTGCCGAAGCGGTTCGGCATGGATCCGGTACGCGATATCCAAGTGCTCTGCCCGATGCAGCGGGGCGGCGTCGGCGCGCGGTCGCTCAATGTCGAACTCCAAAAGGCACTCAATCCCGGCAAGCCTGACCAGCCCGCCGTCGAGCGGTTCGGCTACACCTATCGTGTCGGCGACAAAGTGATGCAGACGGTCAACGACTACGAGAAGGAGGTCTTCAACGGGGACATCGGCTTCGTGGCGTCGATCGATCCCGACGCCGCCGACATGGTCATCGACTTCGATGGTAGGGAAGTGACCTATGGCTTCGGCGAACTGGATGAGGTGGCCCTGTGCTACGCCACCACCATCCATAAATCCCAGGGATCCGAATACCCTGCCGTCATCATTCCGATCATGACCCAGCATTACATGATGCTGGAGCGCAACCTGCTCTACACAGGAATCACCCGGGGCAAACGGCTGGTCGTCCTGGTCGGCCAGAAGAAGGCCGTCGGCATGGCCGTTCGGGGGGTCAAGGATCGACGGCGGTGGTCGAAGCTGAGGGAGCGGTTGGAACAGAGATGAATGAGGGGTGCTTGGGGCGGCCCTTCCCGCGGGTCCGACGTCATTTCGTCGAGAGCAAACTCTCGAACGACATTCGCTGGCCATCAGGCCAAGCAAGCAGGTGGCTGGTGCACCTGCGACAATCCGAACTGCCGAATCCCGGTATCGGTACAGGCAACGCCGACAGCGCGGCCACCAATTCACACTCGAGGCCGCCCGGAAATACCCAGGCGCCGAATACCTTCCCGGTGGTCGTCACTTGGTCGACATGCCAGCGTACAGTCTTGGCGGCGCGCATGTGTCGGGCGACGCGGGCCTTGATGCCGCCGGGACCTCCGGCGCTGCCACAATACAGATAGCGGCCCGGCACCAAGACCGCGTCGGGGCGGCGCGGCAAGCGGACGGTGACATTCGTCTGGATCTCGATCAGCAGGATGTAGGCGCCGGGACCGGACGGGAGGCGGCTGGCGTCGGAATGGAAGGTGGTGTTGAGAACGGAGCGAGATGCGCTTCTCATAGTCGTCTATCGTTCCTGAACGTACCGACGATGGGCGGCGACCCAGTCGGTGGCGATCGCACGCTGCGCTTCCTCCAAGGGAAGCTCCCCGGTGCACACCATAGCGTGCAGGCGGTTCTCGAGCTTGTCCTTGGCGTGCGCCGACATCGGACCGTCGAACGGCTCCGGCCACAGATTCCGGGGGCTGTTGGAACCGCCGAGTTCGAGCGGAATAAGGTGGTCCAATTCGCACCCCTGCGGGCCAGCGCAATATCCCGTGTGATTTCCGTCGGGCAAGCCGTAGGCGGCGAAGACGGCGGCTCGGAGTTCTGCGGGCACATCACGGTGTCGCCTCGCCCATCCCGGTTGGCAGACGTCGGTAGCGGTGACGCCCGGCAATGCGTCGCCCGGCGTCAGCCGCAAATCGGGCAGGTCGGCGGCCCTGACCGATGTGATGGTGAGCGACAAGACCAATGCGGCTAGGGTCGTCAGTAAGTAATTGGACATTCTATGCGGCCTGCAAGGGGATGCTCCCTGCGCCGATCATAAGCGCGGCTTAGTAGAATAGCCTTCTGTGATTTGGTACTCGCAAGGCCCCGACACTGCGTGCAGGCGCGGGCAAAAACCGCTAATCTCGGCCCCTGTATAAGGGGTAAGGGGGGCCGTCCGACTTTGTCGCTCTGGCTCGCCCGAGAATGGGGGACGGCTAAGCGTGGCGGGCGACTATCTCCATAAACAATTTCTCGATGCCTTGGCGCAGGCAGGCGGAAGCGCCGGAAACCAATCCCTTCTCGCAACGCTCGGATGGGAGCCGGACATCTATGAGCGGATTAAGGCCCAGCTACTGGTCGACGGCGAGATCGTCGCTGGCCGCGGGCGCGGTGGCTCGGTCCGGCTGAAGGACGGCCCGTCGGCACATCTGGACGACCCCTCGACAGATGAACCAAGTGCTGTCGCGCCCAAGCCTGCTCGCCGTCAGAAGGCCAACGGCAACGGCAACGGCAACGGCAATGGCGCCAATCTCGGCTTCGAGGCCGAGATGTTCAAGGCCGCCGACAAGCTGCGCGGCAACATGGAACCATCCGACTACAAGCACGTCGCGTTGGGTCTCATCTTCTTGAAATACATCTCCGACGCCTTCGAGGCGAAGCGTACCGTGCTGCTGGCCGAAGACGAGGCTGCCGCCGAGGATCGGGACGAGTACCTCGCCGACAACGTCTTCTGGGTGCCGAAGGTGGCCCGCTGGTCATTCTTGCAAGCCAACGCCCGCCTGCCGACCATCGGCAAGCTGATCGACGGCGCCATGCTGGCAATCGAGGCCGACAACGAATCGCTGAAGGGCGTTCTAGCCAAGGACTACGCCCGCCCGGCCCTCAACAAGGTGATGCTGGGCGAACTCATCGACCTGATCTCCGGCATCGCCATGGGCGAGGAAATCGACCGCGCCAAGGACATCCTCGGACGGGTCTACGAATATTTCCTTGGCGGCTTCGCTGGGTCGGAGGGTAAGCGGGGCGGCGAGTTCTATACGCCGCGGTCCGTCGTCGGCCTGCTGGTCGAGATGCTGGAACCCTACAAGGGTCGAGTTTACGACCCCTGTTGCGGCTCCGGCGGCATGTTCGTGCAGTCGGAAAAGTTCGTGGTCGAACACGGCGGGCGCCTAGGCGACATCGCCATCTACGGCCAGGAGTCCAACTACACCACATGGCGGCTGGCCAAGATGAACCTGGCGGTGCGCGGTATCGACGCCGACATCCGCTGGAACAACGACGGCAGCTTCCACAAAGACGAACTCAAGGATCTGCGGGCCGACTTTGTCCTAGCCAATCCGCCGTTCAATATCTCCGACTGGGGCGGCGATCGCCTGCGTGAGGACGCCCGCTGGAAGTTCGGCGCGCCGCCCGTCGGCAACGCCAACTTCGCGTGGCTTCAGCACATCCTCCACCACCTTGCACCAAACGGCACGGCTGGGGTGGTGCTGGCCAACGGCTCGATGTCGTCCAGCCAGTCCGGCGAGGGCGACATCCGCAAGGCCATGGTCGAGGGCGATGTCGTCGACTGCATGGTGGCGCTGCCCGGCCAGCTTTTCTATTCGACCCAGATTCCCGCCTGCCTGTGGTTCTTGGCGCGCAACAAGAACCCCGGCAACGGCTGGCGGGATAGGCGCGGCGAGGTGCTGTTCATCGACGCCCGTAAGCTGGGCCATTTGGTTGACCGGACGCGGAGGGAGTTGTCGGCGGCGGATGTTGCCAAGATCACCGACATCTACCATGCGTGGCGGGGAGAACCGGAAGCGGGCGTCTATGCCGACGTGCGGGGTTTCTGCAAGGCGGCGCAGCTGGAGGACGTCCGGGGGCACGGCCATGTGCTGACGCCGGGGCGGTATGTCGGAACTGGCATAGAAACTGAACAGGGAGAATCCTTCAGTGCTCAAATGGCTCACCTCACATCAACTCTATGTGCGCAGGCGAAGGAGAGCGAGCGGCTCTATGTTCAGGCTTTCCCCTGGGCGACTTGCACTATTTTCTGGGCAATTTTCTCAGGCGACAAAACAAAATCGATGCACCCGCTGGCCATCGCGCTTGCCGGCATCTCCGGCTGCCAGGCCGTATCGAGCGTCTGTGCGATGGTAATGCCCCCGACGTCTCGGATGCCGCACAGAGCGGCGGCCCCATCGCCATCATAACCGGAGACAATGACAGCAATCAGTTTGCCCTCCCAGTGATGGGTCAAGGACCGCAGAAAAACGGTAATCACGTCCGGCCATCCCCTCGGTTTCGAGATCGGCTTGAGACGGAACTCTCCGTCAAGAACATGCAAATCGCGCTGAGACGGGATGATGAACACATGGTCGGGCCGGATGAATAATCCCTCGGTGATCAGTTCAACCGGCATCTCCGTGTAGCGGGGGAGAATCTCATGGAGCTGGGTAGCAACGGTTCTCAGGTGATTAACGATAACGATGGCGACGCCCATATCCGCCGGCAAATGCCGAAGCAATCGAATATAGGCGTCGAGGCCACCGGCCGACCCGCCCACACAGACGATGGGAAAGTCCTTTTTCATAGTCTTCGCTTTCAGGGACGAGTACGGCCGAGCACCGACCCGACGCCCGTGATTGCTCAGTTGCTGTATTTGAACTCAGGAAGGCTCTTCAACGAGTCCTTGGTTGCTCCCGGAAGCAGCATCTGCTTGTCATGGACCACGAGCGTGTTAAAGGGCACCACGACGTATTTCGCATCAACGCCCAGGAAGCCACCGACCGACAATACCGCGAAGGGTACTCGGTCGCTGGGTGTGACGATGAGATCGTCGATCGTCCCCACCTTCACATTGGCCTCGTTGACGACTGTACTACCTACCACTTTGGAGGTCCGATAGCCGGTCGCCAGTGACTGCAAGTCAACCTTCGTCAAGGTGATTGTCTGCGGCGCACCCTGCGAGAAGGCTGGACCGCTCAGTGTTGCGGCGATGATCGCCGCACCCGCCAGCAGTGTGATTGAACGTGTCATGGAAAGTCCTTTTCTTTTGATTGATCATGCGCACGGAGGGAGCCGTCGATCCTGGCTGCCGTTCTGGTGCCCAGCGATTCAAACCCAGTAGCTTAGAGCCGGCCTGGGAAATTCGGACAGTGGGATAGGTGGATTTTCTGCCTGAGAGCGGCGACGATGCCGCGCATCAGGGGAGAATACCATGGCAAAGCGTACCCGCCGGAACCACACTCCGGCATTCAAGGC
>CAIOJO010000068.1 GCA_903858635.1 uncultured Telmatospirillum sp.
CGGCACTGCGGCCGGCGCTACGGGCGGCGGCAGTTCGGCCTGCGCCACGCGCGGCGGCACCGCGGCCCGCGCCACGGGCGGTGGCGTCAGCGCAGTCTTGGCGGGCGGGACAACGGGTGCAGCTTTGCTCTCGGCGGGAGCCGGCGCCGCGGCTGCCGGCTTCGTCTCGACCGGGGCCACTGCGTCGGCCGGCGTCGGCTTCAGCAGGCTTGGCGGGCCGACCGGCGGCGCAGCAGGCGCTGCGGCCGGCTGCAGCTTGACCATACTGGTCGCCGGCCTCGCCGCCTCGGCGGACAAAGGCCGCGTCGGATTGCCCTCGCGATGCAGGCTCTCCTCGGTATGTTTGGCGTTGGCCAGATCGGCCGCAAGGCCCTTGGCCAGGTCGGTCCGTTCCTTGGTCGACGGCGTCTGCGGCCGCTTGTCATCCCCCACCTTGGGGAAGTCACCGGTGGATTTGGCCGGCGTCCCGCTGACCCAGTCGGACACTCCGTTATACCAGTGAACCGGATTGACGGCGTCGCCGACCGAACCGCATCCGGCAAGAAGCACGGCGGAAAGCAATGCGGAACTCGCCGCCAGGTTGGTTCCAGCCAGCACCCGGCGTCGCTTATTCTTGGCCTCACTCATCGTCTGACGGATGCTCCTCAAAGCACGTAATTCATTCCAATTTGCCTGTTTTATCGGCAAACGAGCGTTTAATAATCGACGGAATGAAGTATATAGAGACAGGGGGATCATGCCCAGTGCCGTCTTGACAGGCGGCGGCTGCACGAGGGTTTGGTTTGCGCACGGCAGGCACCGGAATTGCACCGGTGTGTTTGCGGTGCCTTGATGGCAGGTCGGCAGAGAGGGTAAAGCAACGATGGGCGAGCAGAAAGCAGCGGGCGAAAAGGTCGTCGACGCCTCAGACATTTCCAAGGCAATGAGCAACATCGCCGAGCGCAGTCAGCGCATCGTCACCGAATTTCTATCCCGACAAAACGGCAACGGTTCGTTCGGCGGCATGAATGATTCCATGCATATCGGCGAAGCCTTCCTGCAGATGACCGCCAAGCTGATGGCCGACCCGGCCAAGCTGGTCGGGGCGCAGATGAGCCTGTGGCAGGACTATATGCAGCTTTGGCAGAATACGGCGCGCCGCCTGATGGGCGAATCCTCGGCGCCGGTGGCCGAACCGGACCAGGCCGACCGCCGTTTCAAGGACGAGATGTGGCAGGACAACGAGGTGTTCGACTTCATCAAGCAGTCCTACCTGTTGTCGGCCCGCTGGATCCAGGGCGTCGTCAACGACGTGGAAGGCCTGGATGACCACACTGCCCGCAAGGTCGACTTCTACACCCGCCAGTTCATCGACGCGATGGCCCCGTCGAACTTCCTGGCGACCAATCCCGAGGTGCTGCGCGCCACGGTGGAAAGCGGCGGCGAGAACCTGATCAAGGGGCTCGATCACCTGCTCGAGGACCTGGAACGCGGCAAGGGCAAGCTATCGATCCGGATGACCGACCTGGACGCCTTCAAGGTCGGCGGCAACATCGCCACCACACCGGGCAAGGTGGTCTTCCAGACCGATCTGATGCAGCTCATCCAATACACGCCGACCACCGAGACGGCGTTGAAGACCCCGCTGCTGATCAGCCCGCCCTGGATCAACAAGTATTACATCCTCGACCTGCGCCCGAAGAACTCCTTCATCCGCTGGGCGGTCGAACAGGGCCATACCGTGTTCGTCATGTCCTGGGTCAATCCGGGCGAGGCGCTGGCCGGCAAGAGCTTCGAAGACTACATGACCGAAGGCCCGCTGGCGGCGCTCGACGCCATCGAGAAGGCGACCGGGGAACGCAAGGTCAATGCCATCGGCTACTGCCTGGGCGGCACGCTGCTGGCGGCAACCCTCGCCTATATGACGGCCAAGGGCGACGACCGCATCCAGAGCGCCACCTATTTCGCCACCATGATCGACTTCACCGAGGCCGGCGAATTGTCGGTGTTCATCGACGAGGAACAGCTCACCTATCTCGAGGAAAAGATGCAGGTGAAGGGCTATCTCGAGGGTTCCGAGATGGCCACCACCTTCAACATGCTGCGGGCCAACGACCTGATCTGGTCCTTCGTGGTCAACAACTACCTGCTGGGCAAGGAACCCTTCCCCTTCGACCTGCTGTATTGGAACTCGGATTCCACCCGCATGCCGGCCGCCATGCACAGCTACTACCTGCGCAAGATGTATCAGGAGAACAAGCTGGTGCAGCCGGGCGGGATCAGCCTGAAGGGCATACCGATCGACCTGACCTCGATCAAGGTGCCGACCTATGTGGTCGCCACGCGCGAAGATCATATCGCGCCGTGGAAAAGCACCTATGCGGCGCCGCATGTCTATTCCGGGCCGGTGCGCTTCGTCCTGGCGGCGTCCGGCCATATCGCCGGCATCGTCAATCCGCCCGAGAGCCACAAATATTGCTACTGGACCAACACCCGCAAGCCGAAGGATCCCGAGGCGTGGCTGCGCGGTGCCGAGCAGCACGAAGGCTCATGGTGGCCCGATTGGCACAAATGGGCCGCCAAGTATGCCGGCAGCCAGGTGCCCGTCCGCATCCCGGGCGAAGGCGGACTGAAGGTGATCGAGGATGCGCCCGGCACCTACGTCCAGGTCAAGGCGATCTGAGGAGCGGGATTTCAGCGACGCCGGCCTTCCTGATGGAGGCCGGCGTCAAAGCATATTTCTTAGTGGGACCGGCGTCCCTGCCGGTCTTTCGCCGCGAAGCGGCGGAAATAGTGGTCTTCCGGCTCCGCCGGAACGCCGGCACGGAGGCCGGCGCCACTAAATATCTTCAGTCCTCGGGATGGGACTGGACGACGGCCGGAGCCTGTTCCGCCTCGAGATAGGTGGCGGCCAGTTCGGCGTAATGATGCGCCGATTCGGGGAACCCGGCCAGTTCCTCGGCGGTCAGCCGGCGCAACATCCGGGCCGGGCTGCCGCCCCACAACTCGCCGGCTTTCACCACCTTGCCGGGCGTCACCAGCGCGCCCGCGGCGACCATGGCCCCGGTTTCCACCACCGCCCCGTCCATCACCGTCGCCCCCATGCCGACGAAACTGCCATCTTGCAGGGTGCAGGCATGCAGGATGGCGCCATGGCCGATGGTGATGTCGGAGCCGATATAGCAGCCCAGACCCCCGTCGGTGACATGGACGACGGTTCCGTCCTGGATGTTGGTGCGATCGCCGACGCGGATCGCATGGACGTCGCCCCTGAGCACGCAGCCGAACCACACGCTGCTCTGTTTGCCGATGACCACGTCGCCGATGACCACCGCGGTGGAGGCGACGAAACAATCGGCAGCGATGGTCGGGGTAACGCCATGGTGGATAATGATCTGTCCGCTCACGAATCGATCTCCGTCTGAAAGGCTAATCAGCGTAGCGCGTTGTGGATGAGATAGGCGGCGATATCGGCCGGCTTGACCTTGATGTTTTTCGCCTCGAAGCCGTCGAGGGCCATCTTCAGCATCAGATGGTTCTCCACATGCTCGAGCTTGACCTTGAACACGCCCCGCAGACCCTTGAGCATCGGATAGAAGGCCGGATCGATCATCTTTTCTTTTTTCGACAGGCCTTCCAAGGCAGTTTCGGCGGTCTTCTCGGCACAGTCCTCCTGCTTGACCATGACCCAGTCGGCAGCGCCGCAGGGAGCGGTCTCGAGCTCGGCCTGGGCGTCTTCGAGAGTCGCGGCGACCGCCACCTTGAACAGGTTCTTGCCGACGCCGACATCGGCGCCCCAGTTCGACAAGGTGGCGCTGCGCGCCACATAGATGATGCCCATCGGACCTCCGCCCGGAGATTTTCCCCCTCGCCGGGCGGGGCCATCCGGCCCC
>CAIOJO010000069.1 GCA_903858635.1 uncultured Telmatospirillum sp.
CGTTGCATCTGCATTTCCATCTCCATTATCCGCTTCACACCCACACATTACGCCCGCCACCTGTGGGTGTCAAGCGGATAATGCGGCCCATCCGAGAGATTCAATATCTAGTAGGTGTGGGTAAAAGGCGGATAGGCAAGCGACGATTCATGTTTGATGTGAATTCATTCATTGCTCTTACTTTCCATTCACAATCTATTTCTTGACCCCGCCGGCAATCGCCCCGCATGCTGTCACCAGGTTGAAACACTTTTGACGATAGCTCACCCGTCCGGCCGCCGCCCGTTCTTCTCCTTGACGGCGGCGCCGACCGGCAAGCCGCTCTCGGGGAACGCCGCACCATGGTCATCAAGCTGCGAATGATGCCGATATCCGCCCGCCTGGCCTTGATCGCCATCGCCGCCGTGATCGTCGTCCTGCTCAACATCGCCAGCCATATGCGGCAGGTCTCCGAGCAGATGTACGACTCGCGGGTCGGCATGCTGAAGAGCGTGGTCGAGGCGGCCCATACGATCGTCGCCGATTATGCCGCCCGCGCCGAGCGCGGCGAGATGACCAAGGAGGCGGCGCAGGCCGCGGCCGTCAAGACGCTGAACGCGGTGCGATTCTCCGGCCAGGAGTATCTGCTCATCCTCGACTACAACGTGGTCATGGTGATGAACCCGGCGAATGCCAAGGTGGTGGGCACCGTGCGGTCCGACAGCACCGACTCGACCGGCAAGCATTTCAGCGTCGAGATGGTGAACCTGGGTAAGCAAAAGGGCGAGGGCGTCGTCGAGTATCTGTACCCGAAACCGGGCGGCACGGTCCCCGAATTGAAGGCCACCTATCTCAAGGCGTTTGCCCCCTGGGGCTGGGTCATCGGTTCCGGAGTCTATGTCGATGACGTAAAGGCCGCGGTGCGGGACGAACTGCTCAAGGAAGGGACCATCGGCCTGGGGGCACTGGCCCTGTTGGGCGTCGCCTGCTTCGTCATCGGTCGGGCCATCTCGCGGCCGGTCCATTCACTGACCGAGGTGATGCGCCGGCTGGCGGCCGGTGACCTGGCGGCCGCGGTGGTGCAGGACCAGGGCGCCGAATTGGGCGCCATGCAAGGCGCCGTGCAGGTGTTCAAGGACAATGCGGTCGAAATGCAGCGGCTGACCGAGCGGCAGAAGACCGCCGCCGAGCAGGCCGCGGCGGAGCGGCGGCAGATGATGCTGCGCCTGGCCGAGGAGTTCGAGCATTCGGTGACCGGGGTGGTCGACGGCCTGTCGAAGGCCGCCGGCCAGATGCAGGGCACCGCCGAAGGCATGGCGAGAACCGCCGCCGGCGCCTCGCGCCAGTCGGAACTGGTCGCCTCGGCCTCCGAGGAGGCATCGACCAGCGTCGGCACGGTGGCCGCGGCCACCGAGGAACTGCATTCCTCGATCGCCGAGATCGGCCGCCAGGTCAACCAGTCGGCCGAGATCTCCCGCAAGGCGGTCGACGCCGCCCAGAAGACCGATAGCATGGTGCGCGGCCTGGCCGAGGCCGCCCAGAAGATC
>CAIOJO010000070.1 GCA_903858635.1 uncultured Telmatospirillum sp.
ATTGCTACAGATTTTTTCTGTCACCCTCTTCGAGAAAATCGATATGAAACAAGCGCTTACCATCAACGAATACAAACCCGATACTTCGCAAATAACTAACCAATTGAATCTATTCGCGTTTTAACCGGACAGCAGTGTATTGATATATTGATTCAATCTGCCGAGGTCTTCTGCAAAATCCAGTTCGACCCAAAAACAACCAGATATGTCCAGAACCCCGACATTCTGTCCAAGCAAGGTCTGTTTATAAATGGGCTCTTCCCACCATTGATTGTAATTGCCGTTCATAATCTCTCGTTCGACGATGCGCAGCAATTTGTTTACATATTCTGGGTAAACCAACCCAAGGCCAACATATTCGCCGGTCGTTTCAGGGGGCGTCAGTTGTTTCCCGAAGGTCTCGAGATGGCCATCTTTCCATGAGAATTTGTAGTCCGCTTCTTCTATCCGGCTCGAATCCGCCACCATCAAAGCGAGGTTGTCGCCTTGTTCGGTGTGAAATAGTTCATTAAGTATATCGTCCTCGATGAATACGTCCCCATTCATCGCCAATACCGGGGATGAGCCCGATATGAAGTCACGCGCAAACCAAAGCGACGCAATCGAATTGGATACAGAAAAGAAAGGATTGCGAAACACGTGGACATTGCGCGGCAATATTCTTTCGATCTGTTCGGCTTTATATCCGGTTACGACGGCAATATCATGGATGCCGTTCTTCATCAGAAGGTTGATCGTATAAAGGATCAGCGGAACACCGTATACCTCGACCAGGCATTTTGGCTTGTCCCCGATGTGGCGCGAAATCCTCGTGCCGAGCCCCGCGGCGAAGATGATTGCTTTCATGAGCGTTCCCTCATGGCGAACCAAATAGCTTCCGCGGCACGATCCATTTCATCCAAGGTGTTGTTTCCCATATGGGATATCCTGAAATGGGTTTTCTTGAGCGGCGGAGAGTTGGTTGCCACCGTAATGTCGTAGTTATCCTTTAGATCTTGAGCGATTAGCTCGGCATCGACCGAGCCTGTGTGTAGTACCGTTACGCAGTTTGACGCGTATTCCCTGGTATATTGAATGCCATGGCCATCAAGTCGCGCTCTGAAGCGCATCGCCAGAGCTTCTCTGGCTGCCGTGACGGCGGCAAGTCCGCCATCGGCTTCAATGTTGTCGAGTACCCGATCAAGCTGATAAAGAACAGTAAGAGATGGAGTGAATGGTGTCTGGCCTCTCTTCATGTTGTCAATGTACAAATGAAAGTCATAATATAGATTAACATCTGTTCTATTGCTCAGCGAGGCATCGATCGCCTTTTCCGAAAGGACGATAAAACACATCCCTGGAAAGAGACCGAGGCCCTTTTGCGATCCTATAATAAGGGCGTCAGTAGCACTCGCATCAAAAGCATCCGAGAACGCGGCGGAGATACCATCGCACATCAATAAGCTGGAGTCGGGTAATCCAGCGCGCCGAATGGCCCTCGGGTCGATGAAATATCCATTTGATGTTTCTGCAATTGTTGAAAAGCATGATTTGTATTTATCGAGATCGAGCGTGCAGAGATTGTCTTCCGGAGATTTTGTCGTGTCCATTCTCACTCGGCTGAAGCGGAAATGCCGCCGTCGTGAAATTTCCCACATCCGGTCGCCAAACTGGCCGCTGGATATCGCCAGGTGGTCGCGGCGCGGAAGCAAATTAGCCGCCACGGCCTCCATGCCGGCCGTTCCCGAACCGGTAAGGAAGATTATCTCATGGTGCGAATCCAAGCCTAAAACGCGAAGAAACTTGGCCTTGAGCGCAAGCATCCACTCGGAGAACTGATCCGTTCTAAAATATCGCGGCTGAGAGCCACCAACAGACAGGACATCGGCCCGCATTTCGACGGGACCAGGCGCCAATTCCATAGAATAGCGATTCCCCAAAAAATAGGCGCCCCACGCGCCAATATGCCTACGCTAGCGCACTCGACAGGAATTTAGAAGCAGAGTGCGGCCTCTTTGTGATGAATTTATGAAAGGCCTTGGCCGCGAGCGAAACGGCGGGAACTGGCGCTTGGCCGTCTCCCGGTCGTCCCATCCCCGACACCGAACCGTCCCACCCTCATCGCTCGGCGACCAGAGTTCGGCCTGTTCCTGCTGTGGCGTGTTTTTCTTCCTCCTGGGTGGAGAAGAAGATGCCCGCAGGGGTGACCCTCAATCAAAATAAACGCGGCCATTATTGAAGTGTGGCGGCGGCAATATTCTGCGGTGGACGATCCTGGATCGATCGATCCCTGTCAGTTACCGCTCGAAATTGTTGCATGCGTCATTTGGTGTGGGGCAGGGGACCATGGAGATTTTCGATTACATCGTCGTCGGCGGTGGTTCGGCCGGCTGCGCCATGACCTATCGCCTGGTCAAGGCCGGCCACAGCGTGCTGCTGCTGGAGGCCGGGCCAGAGGACGATTCGCCCTATATCAAGATTCCGGGCGCCTTCATCAAGGTGATCGGCACCGAGCGGACCTGGCTTTACGCGACCACGCCGCAGGCGGCGGCCGGCGGGCGGGTCATGGTGGTGCCGCAGGGCCGGACCCTGGGCGGCGGCTCCTCGGTCAACGGGATGATCTATATGCGCGGTACGCCGGCCGATTACGACGGCTGGCGCGATCAGGGCTGTCCCGGCTGGGGGTGGGAGGACGTGCTGCCGGTGTTCCGGCGCTGCGAAGCCAATCAGCGCTTTTCCGCCCCGTTGCACGGCACCGACGGACCGCTGCCGGTGTCCGATCTCGGCTTCCGTCACCCGTTGAGCCTGGCCTTCCTGCAGGCGGCGCAGGAACTGGGCTATCCCTACAATGACGATTTCAACGGGGCGACCCAAGCCGGTGTCGGCTTCTTCCAGACCACCATCCTGGACGGGCAGCGGCAATCCACCGCGGCCACCTATCTGCGGGGCGTGCTGGGCGATCGCCGGCTCAAGGTGGTGACCGGGGCCCATGTCGGGCGCGTCATCACCGCCGGCCGCGCCGCCGTCGGGGTCGCCTTCGACGACGGCAGCGGCGGCCCGCCGA
Organism: uncultured Telmatospirillum sp.; assembly: GCA_903858635.1. Lineage (GTDB taxonomy): Bacteria > Pseudomonadota > Alphaproteobacteria > Rhodospirillales > Magnetospirillaceae > DUZF01. Next base: position 3,044 of record CAIOJO010000070.1, read on the forward strand.
TCGAGGCGGGGGCCAGCCGCGAGGTGATCCTGGCCGCCGGTGCCCTGGCCAGCCCGAAGATCCTGCAATTGTCGGGCATCGGGCCGGCCGACCACTTGGCCGAGCACGGCATTTCGGTGGTCTGCGACCTGCCGGGCGTCGGTTCGAATTACCACGACCATCTGGATGTCCCGGTCTATGGCCAGCTGCGCCAGCCGATCAGCCTGCTCGGCCATGACAAGGGCCTGCGGGCGATGCGGCATGGGCTGCAATACCTGTTGTTCCGTAGCGGGCTCTTGACCTCGAACGTGGTCGAATGCGGCGCCTTCATCGATACCTCGGGTGACGGGCGGCCGGACATCCAGTTCCACATCATCCCGGCCCTGGTCGGCGACGCCGGCTGCGATCCGCTGCCGGGCCACGGCCTGTGCGTCAACCCGGCGATCCTGCGGCCGCAATCGCGCGGCACGGTGCGGCTGCGGTCGCGCCGGCCGCAGGACCCGATCCTGTTCGACCCGCGCGCCTTGTCGGTCCAGGCCGATGTCGACACGCTGGTGCGCGGCGTCAAGGTGGCGCGGGCCACCCTGCGCCAGCCATCCCTGGCCAAGCTGCTGGACAAGGAACTATTGCCGGGCGAAGCGGCGGAGATCCCGGACGAGGTCATCGAGAGCCATGTGCGCCGCACTGCCAAGACCATCTACCACCCGGTCGGCACCTGCCGGATGGGAACCGGCACCGGCAGCGTGGTCGGCCCGACCCTGCAGGTGCATGGGGTCGACCGATTGCGGGTATGCGATGCCTCGGTGATGCCCAGCATCGTCAGCGGCAATACCAATGCGCCGACCATCATGATCGCCGAACGCTGCGCCGATTTCATTCTCAATGCGGTGACTTCCGATTCCGCGCATTCAACCTTCTCCTTGGGCAAAGCAAAGGAGGCCCTGAACGTCGTCTAGTAGAGGCGACCAGGTACGCTTGGCCGGGCGTCCCATGCTGTGTCCGGACGAAGCTCACCATATCCTTTCTCGGGAGCCCCTCGATGCAGACCGCTCAATACTCCGCGCTTGGCGAGGCCGCCCGCCGCTTCATTGCCGAGAAGCGCCGGCTGCTGATCGACGGCCAGTGGGTCGATGCCGCCGACGGCAAGACGTTCGCCGCCATCGACCCGGCCACCGAAGGCGAGATCTGTCAATTGGCCGAGGCCGGCCCGGACGATGTCGATCGGGCGGTCAAGGCGGCGCGGCGCGCCTTCGAGGACTCCAAGTGGAGCCGGATGCGTCCGGCCGATCGCGAGCGGCTGCTGCTGAAGCTGGCCGATCTGGTCGAGGCCAATACCGACCAGTTGGCCGGGCTCGAATCCCTCGACGTCGGCAAGCCGCTGTTTCTGGCGCGCATCATCGATGTCCACGGCACCGTCGAGTTCCTGCGCTACATGGCGGGTTGGGCGACCAAGGTCGAGGGGCGCACCCTCGATGTGTCGATCGGCATCCCCAATGCGGAATTCCAGGCCTATACGCTGCGCCAGCCGATCGGCGTGGTGGCCCAGATCATTCCCTGGAACTTCCCGCTGGCGATGGCCGCCTGGAAGCTCGCCCCGGCGCTGGCGGTGGGCTGCACCGCGGTGCTCAAACCGGCCGAACAGACCTGCCTCACCGCCTTGCGCCTGGGCGAACTGATCCAGGAGGCCGGCTTCCCGGCCGGAGTGGTCAATATCCTGACCGGACCCGGCGAGACCACCGGCGCCGCGCTGGTGGCCCATCCCGGCATCGACAAGATCGCCTTTACCGGGTCCACCGGCGTCGGCAAGCTGATCGGCAAATCGGCGATGGACAGCCTGAAGCGGGTGTCGCTCGAGTTGGGCGGCAAGTCGCCGGTGATCATCGCCGCCGACGCTGACCTCGATCAGGCGATCCAGGGCGCCGCCGACGCCATCTTCTTCAACCAGGGCCAGGTCTGTACCGCCGGTTCCCGCCTTTATGCCGAACAATCGGTGTTCGACCGCGTGGTGGCGGGCGTCGCCGACATCGCCAAGTCGCTCAAGCTGGGCGCCGGATACGCGCCCGACACCCAGTTGGGCCCGCTGGTGTCCGGCGAGCAGATGGAGCGCGTGCTGCATTACATCGACACCGGTCGCCGCGAAGGCGGCGAGGTGGTGACCGGCGGGGCGCGGCACGGCGGTCAAGGCTATTTCGTCCAGCCGACGGTGTTCACCAACTGCGGGCCGAACGCCACCGTGCTGCGGGAAGAGATCTTCGGGCCGGTGCTGGTGGCCAGTCCCTACCGCTCGGTGGACGACATCGCCGCACTGGCCAATGACACTTCCTATGGCCTGGCGGCCAGCATCTGGTCGAACAACCTGTCCTTCGTCCATCGCCTGACCAAGCGGATCAAGGCCGGGACCGTCTGGGTCAACTGCCATAATTTCGTCGACCCCAACCTGCCGTTCGGCGGCTTCAAGCAATCCGGGCTGGGCCGCGAGAACGGTCGCGACGCGATCGATCTCTATACCGAGACGAAGACGGTGCTGATGAAGATTTGAGCCTCTTCTTTCGTCATTGCCGGACTTGATCCGGCAATCCATGGATCCCCGGGTCACCCCCGGACTGTGATCCGGGGGCCGGGATGACGAATGAGGGGAAGAAGAACGAGACGAGAAACGGGGATGATCATGGCCGAGAAACCGAAAGTACTGATGATCATTACGCTGGACACCAAGGAACTGGAGGCCAAGTTCATCCGGGACTGCCTGGAGGAGCACGGTCTCGATGTCATCCACATGGATGCCAGCATCCGCCGCACCATCGACGGCGGGGCGGCCATCGGTCCCGATCAGATCGCCGCCGCAGCGGGGACGACGATGGCCGAGGTGCGGGCCATCGGCCATGAGGGCAAATGTCAGGGCGTGATGATCGAAGGGGCGGTCAAATGCGCCCTCGATCTGCATGCCCAGGTCGGGCTGAGCGGCGTCATCGGCATGGGCGGCTCGATGGGAACCTCGCTGATCACCGCGGTGATGCGCAGCCTGCCGTTCGGTCTGCCCAAGCTGGTGATCTCGACCATGGTATCGGGCTTCACCAAGGGGTTCATCGGCACCAAGGACATCGTCATGGTGCCGTCGGTAGCCGATATTTCCGGCCTCAACAGCATCACCCGCAGCGTCTTCCGCAACGGCGCCCTGGCCCTGGCCGGGATGGCCAACGAGTACCACCCGCCGACCCCGTCGGAGAAGCCGCTGGTGGCGCTGACCACCTTGAGCGTCATCGACAAATGCACGGTCCGGGTGCGCAAGGCCCTCGAGGCCAAGGGTTTCGAGGTGGTGGTGTTCCATACCCAAGGCACCGGCGGCCTGGCCATGGACGAGATCGTGCGCGAGCGCGACGTGGCGGTGGTGGTCGACACCTCGCTGGTCGAGGTGATGGACTTCCTTTACGACGGCCTCTGTTCGGCCGGCCCCGAACGCTGCAAGGCGGCGCTGGAAAAGGGCGTGCCGACGGTGTTCGCTCCCGGCTGCATCGACTTCCTGATCGCCGGGCCGCTCGAGGACGCCAAGCGGCGCTTTCCCGGCAAGCGCTACCACATCCACAACAACATCCTGACCGCGGCGCGCACCGGGACGGTGGAATTGAACCACTTCGCCGACCATATGGCCGGCCTGATCAAGGAGGCCAAAGGCCCGGTCGCCTTCTACGTGCCGCTCAAGGGATTCTCGTCGCATGACAGCGAGGAAGGGCATCTGCACGAGCCCTCGCTGCCGCCGGTGTTCAGCGAACATCTGAAGCAGGTGATGCCGGACGGCGTGCCGGTGGTCGAATTGCCACGTCACATCAACGACCCGGAATTCGCCGACGCCATCGTCGCGCAGGTCCTGGCCTTTCATCGGGCGAAGACGTCCGAACGGCGGGTGGCCGCGTCCAAGCACTGATTGCGCAGCCAGACACAGCAGCAAGGGGCTTCATGCATCTTACCGACGACGATATCCAGGACATCCTCAGGCTTCTCGACACTTCCTTCGTCAATGAGCTGCATCTGAAGACCGAGCATTTCAGCCTGACCCTGCGCCGCAGCGGCGGCGAGGCCGGCGGCTGGACCCAGGAGACGCACAATACCGCCCCGCCCAAGCTGGTCGGAGGGACGGCCAAGCCGGCCGCGGCGACGGACGGACGGGCCGCCGCCGCGGCGACGCCGGAGCCGGAAGGCAGCCTGGCCGTGCGGGCGCCGATGATCGGCACCTTCTATCGGGCCCCCAAGCCGGGGGCGCTGCCCTTCGTCGAGGTCGGCGAGACGGTGACCGAAGGCACCGTGGTCGGCATCGTCGAAGCGATGAAGCTGATGAACTCGGTCTATGCCGGGGCTGCCGGCGTCATCACCGAGATCTGCACGGCGGACGGCCAGTTCGTCGAACAGGACCATGTGCTGATGCGTCTGCGGGCGGAGCCGGCATGATCATTCGCCGGGTGCTGATCGCCAATCGCGGCGAGATCGCCGTCAGGCTGATCCGCAGCTGCCGCAGCCTGGGCATCGAGACCGTGCTGGCCGCCTCCGAGGCCGATCTCGAGGCCTTGCCGGCCCGTCTGGCCGACCGCACCATCTGCGTCGGCGGGGCCAGGCCGGCCCAGAGCTACCTCGACATCGAGGCGATCGTCGCGGCGGCGCTGGCCACCAAGGCCGACGCCGTGCATCCGGGCTACGGATTCCTGTCGGAGAACCAGCGCTTCGCCGCCCGCTGCCGCGCCGCCGGGTTGATTTTCATCGGTCCCACCGAGGCCCAGCTCGATGCCGTCGGCGACAAGCTGAAGGCCCGGCACCATGCCGTCGAGGCCGGACTGCCGGTGGTTCCGGGCGGCGCCGTGGGCTCCGGCGAGGAAGCCATGGACCGGGCCCGCGAGATCGGCTTTCCGATCCTCGTCAAGGCGGTCGGTGGTGGCGGCGGGCGCGGCATGAAGCTGGTCCAGGATCCCTTCAAGCTGGCCGAGATCGCCGCTCTGGCCATGGCCGAGGCGGATGCCGCCTTCGGCGATTCGCGGATCTATCTCGAGCGCTTCGTCACCTCGGGCCGCCATGTCGAAGTGCAGCTGCTGGGCGACGGCCAACAGGTGGTCCATCTGGGCGATCGCGACTGCTCGATCCAGCGGCGCTATCAGAAGCTGCTCGAAGAGGCACCGGCCCCCAATCTGCCCGATAGCCTGCGGGCCGCCATGCGCCAGGCGGCCGTCGCCTTCGGCCGGCATCTCGGCTATCGCGGGCTGGGCACCGTCGAGTTCCTGGTGGATTGCCAGCGCCAGGAATTCTATTTCCTCGAGATGAACGCCCGCATCCAGGTCGAGCATCCGGTGACCGAGGCCATCACCGGGCTGGACCTGGTGGCCGAACAGATCGCCGTCGCCGAAGGCCGGCCGTTGCGGCTGACCCAAGACCAGGTGGTGTTCACCGGGCATGCCATCGAATGCCGGATCAATGCCGAGGACTGGCAGCGGGACTTCCATCCCAGCCCCGGCACCGTGCGGACCGCCGTGTTTCCGGCCGGGCCGGGCATCCGGGTCGACACCCATATCGAGGCCGGCTCGGCGGTGCCGCCGTTCTATGACTCGATGCTGGCCAAGATCATCGTGCACGGCGCCGATCGCGCCGACTGCCTGGCCCGGCTGCGGGGCGCCCTGGCCAACTGCCGGGTCGACGGGGTGGCCACCAACACGGCGATGCATCAGGCGCTGTTGGGCCAAGCGGAATTTGCCGCGGGCGGGGTCGACACCACCTATTTCGCACGCTTCCTCGAACAGGTGGGACAGAATGGCTAAGATCGAGCTGGTCGACGTCTCGATTCGCGACGGCAATCAGAGCACCTGGAGCGCCACCGGGCTCAATACGCCGCAGATCCTGGAGATCGCTCCCGTCATGAGCCGGGTCGGCTTCCGGGCCCTCGACTTTTCGTCGAGCACGGCGATGGGCGTGGCGGTGCGGGTCCACCAGGAGGACCCCTGGGAGCGCCTGCGCCTGATGCGGGCCGCCATGCCCGACACCAAGCTGCAGCTGATCGGCACCGGTTTCCGGTTCATCTCCTGGGAATCCCAGAACAACGAATTCATGCGTCTGGTCTACCGTTGCCTGATCGTCAACGGCATGGACCGCTTCGTCGTCCTCGATCCGATGTTCGACGTGCCGGCGATGCTGGAAACGGCCCGGATCATCCGCGAGGAAGGCGGGGGCGAGATCGTCGTCGCCGTGACCTATACGCTGAGCGCCGTCCATGACGACCTGTTCTACCAGAACCTGGCCGCCGAGCTGGCCGCCTCGCCCAATATCGACCGCTTCTACATCAAGGACCCGGCCGGCCTGCTGACCCCGGACCGGGCCCGCAGCCTGATCCCGGCGGTGCGCCGCGGCACCGGCGGCAAGGCCCTGGAGATGCATTCCCATTGCACCATCGGCCTGGCGCCGCTGACCTATCCGCTGGCGGCCGAACTGGGGGTGGACGTCCTGCATGTTGGGCTCGGCCCGCTGGGCAACGGCAGTTCGTTGCCGGCGGCGCTGCGCACCGTGGCCAATCTGCGCGAGCATGGGCATAGGGTGGACATCGACGACATCGCGTTGCAACGGGCCGACGACTATTTCTGCCGGCTGGCCAAGGCCGAGGGGCTGCCCTTCGGCGAGCCCGGCGAATATGATGCCAGCTTCCTGCGCCATCAGGTGGCCGGCGGGGTGATGACCACCACGCGGCGGCAGCTCGACGAATTGAAGCTGCTCGACCGCTTCCCGGAGGTGATGCAGGAGGTCGACCGGGTGCGGGCCGAACTCGGTTATCCGGTGATGGTGACGCCGTTCCCGCAGATCGTCTGTACCCAGGCCATGTACAACGTCATCGGCAAGGAGCGCTACGGCACCGTGCCCGATCAGGTGATCCGCTATGTGCTGGGCAGCTTCGGGCGGCCGATCGCCCCGGTCGATCCCGACGTCAAGGACCGCATCCTGTCGCATCGGCGCGCCAAGGAGCTGATGGCCGAACCGCCGCCGCCCTCGCTGGCCGAAATGCGGCGGAAGTTCCCGCCCGGCCTGTCGGACGAGGAATTCCTGCTGCGCGCCGTGATGCCGGGCGAGCAGGTCGACGCCATGCTCGCCGCCGGTCCGGCCAAGCGCCACTACAATCCCGACCTGCGTCCGGTGCTCAAGCTGCTCACCGAGCTGGCCAAGCGGCGCGACCTATCCGAATTCGTCATCGACAAGCCAGGGTTTCGCCTGGAAGCGCGGGGTGCATGACTTACAGCGAAGAAGCCATTGCCCGGTTGCAGGCCACCAAGGGATTCGTGTTCGACCTGGACGGCACCCTGGCCTTGGGCGACGCCCGGCACCAAGGGGTGGACGCGCTGCCCGGCGCGGTCGAGTTCCTGGCTCACCTCGACAAGGTCGATCTGCCTTTCGTCGTCTTCACCAACGGCACGCTGCGCCCGCCGGTGCAGCTGGTCGGCATGCTGCGGGCGGCCGGTTTTACCCTGCCGGACGACGCCGTGCAGACGCCGGCCAGCGCCGCCGCCGACTATTTCGCCGGCAAGGGCTATCGGCGGATCATGGCCCTGGGCGGCGACGGGGTGACCGTCCCGCTGGCGGATGCCGGGCTCGAACTGGTTCCGGCCAGCGGCAAACGGACCGCCGATGCGGTGTTCGTCGGCTGGTTCCGCGATTTCACCATGGAGCATCTGGAGGCCGCCTGCCATGCGGTATGGGAAGGGGCGCCGTTGTTCACTGCCTCGACCGCGCCGTTCTTCGCCACCGCCCATGGCCGGGCCATCGGCACCTCGCGGGCCATCTGCGCAGTGATCACCAGCCTGACCGGCAAGCGGCCGCGGGTTCTCGGCAAGCCCTCGCTGCAGGCGCTGCGCTGCTCGGCCCGCTATCTGGGGGTCGGCCTCAAGAGCTTGGCGGTGGTCGGCGACGACCCGGGCCTGGAAGTGGCGATGGCCCATCGCGGCGGGGCGCTGGCCGTGGCGGTCACCTCCGGCCTCGCCTCGCATGCCGATTTCCACGACCTGCCGGCCGATCGACATCCCCATATCGCCGTTCCCGGCGTGGCGGAACTGCTCGACCTGCTGCGGCGTGAACGGGTGGGCCTGGCCAGGGGCTAGTTCAGGGTGGCGGGCGCACCTGGAACCAGGCGTCAGCCTGGTGACTGGTTCATTGAGGGCCCCGGAGTTGGTCGAATCGCTGGGGCAAGGGAACCAGGTCGTTTGCCTGCGTGTTCCACATGGCGATGGTAATTGACGCTCTCCGGATGGACGGTAGCGCCTCACGGATCGCCGCAGCGGAAGAGTCCAGAAGCAAGCGCAGGCCCGTCCCTTCTGCCGAGGGTTCGCCTCAGAGGGCGGGCCTTCTGCCATTCCCAGTGGTTATAGAGAAAGGGCAGATCATGAAGAACCAGTTCGCAACTTTCTGTTTCGCCTTGGGGACTTTGCTGGCCCCCGTCGCCGCGCTTGCCGCCGATGGCGACACGGACCGTTCGCACCCCATGGTATACGTCGACGACGCGGCAATAACAGCTAAAGTAAAGGCGGGGCTTGCCGACGAACAGCTTAGCAGTCTTGCCAATATTCATGTGGATACAGACGCCAATGGCGCGGTCACATTGAGCGGAACGGCGCGGAACCAGGCAGAAATAGACAAGGCTGTTGCGCTTGCGCGCAAGACGGAAGGTGTAACTTCAGTCAAAAATGATATTAGAATCAGCAATGAAGATTAGCGCCAATCGGTCGGTCGTGACCCCAAGCGGCCAAATAACAGTAGTGCCGGGGGTCTGCAACTTGTCTTAACACCAAGACCACCAAGGCCTTCCGCCGGTGAGCTGCACCAAGGTTCCTCGATCTGAGGCGTTGCCTATTGGTGTGCTACGCTACCAAATTTGCCGCTGGAAAGTCGTTCGGCGGCCGGATGACTTCGCGAGCCCAAGCCGAAGCCCCGTTGCCATCATTCCGTGGGTCCATAAAACCGGCCACGATCGTTGCGGGTATATGCCGAAAGTACAATATCACCTTAAGATATACGATGATAATTAGACACAGCCTAGGGAGTTTGCACTGATGATGGACGTAGATTGGTCGTAGGCCCCGCTCTTTTGTCACCCCAAGGCCGCAAGCTTGGCGCGCTGGTGGTCCCCGTCACGCTGTTTGTCATACTCGGTCTCTTCGGATACCTGTTCTCGATCAGCTATCAGACCAGTCATCGCGAAGCGCTCGTCACGGCAAAGAACCTGGCGGGGATTCTTGCGGCCAACATCGAGAGCGCCCTCGACCGTGCGGAAAGCGACATGCGGGTGATCGCCGGGCAAGTCACCGCCGAGGATCTGTCGGGTATGCCGTCGGCGACGCGCCGAACCGATCTGGAGGCCAGCATGGCGGCCCATTTGCGGTCGTTTCCGGCGGTCATCAATTATCGCGTCTTCGACGCCCAGGGGCAGACTGTTTTCGGAGCGGGCTCGGCCAACCCGCGCGCCACTTTCAACGTGGCGGATCGCGCCTGGTTCAAGAAACTGCGCGATGATCCCGGCCACGACATGGTGGTTTCCGAAGTCGTGCTCGGTATGACGACACGCGATCAGACGATTATCATGGGCGTTGCCATCCGCGACGGCGAACACCGTTTCATCGGCGCGGTCAATGCCGCCATCAATCTGGTCTATTTCCAGAGCCTGATCGACCGCCTGGACATCGGGAGTGGCGGCCTGGTTTCCGTGCGGCGAAGCGACGACTATCGCCTGGTGCTGCGCCGCCCGCAAGTGGTCGACAGGGTTAATGAGCAATTGAAGGAAAGTTCGCTGGCGGAGCCGATCCTGTCCGGCCAAACCTATGGCGAAGGGGACTTTGCCTCGCCGCTGGACCATGTCCGACGCAGTTACGTCTTTTACAGCCTGCACGATTACCCATTCAGCGTGATCCTGGCCGTCGCCACCGAGGATTATCTGGCGCCGTGGCGCCTGCAGACGGCCTCGACGGGCATGGCCGCCCTGGCGCTCATGATCATTCTGGTGCTGGTCTACCGCCTTCAATTGAAGGCTCAGCACCGGGTGATCACCCACGCCCGGGCGCTGCAGGTCAGCGAACAGCATCTGGTCCGCGAAGCCGCCCGCTACCGGGCGCTGCTCAGGACGGCCAGCGACGGGATCCACATTCTCGACCTGAACGGCAATCTGGTGGAAGCGAGCGACTCCTTCCTTCGTAGCCTGGGCTATGCGGCGGACGCGATGCCGGCGCTGAATGTCGTCGACTGGGACGCCGGCTCTGACCGTGACGCCGGCTCTGACCGTGACGCGTTGCTGAACCAACTGCTCCCCAGCCTGATCGAGGGACCGACCGTCTTTGAAACTTTGCATCGACGACGCGACGGGTCACTCGTCGACGTCGAGATTACCGCGCGTGGCGTCGAGTTGGAGGGCCGCAACTACGTCTATGCCTCATCACGCGACATCACCCCGCGCAAACGGGCAGAAACAAAAATTGCCGCGCTGTTGCGCGAGCAACAAGTCATCCTCGAAACCGCTCCCGTCGGAATAGTCAAGATAACAGATAGAAAACAAGAATGGATAAACCGTAAATACCAAGACATATTTATGTATAGCAAGGAAGAAATCCTCGGCAATACGACTTGCATGCTTTATAACTCGCAAGACGAATATGAGCAATTCGGCGCCGATGCCTACCCATTGCTTTCTCAAGGAATTGAATTTCGGACCATTCGGCAGCTCGTGCGCCACGACGGTGTATCCATTTGGGTGGAATACGCGGGCAAGGCTGTCGATCCGCCTGACATGACGAAGGGCACCATTTGGATCCTGGATGACATCACCGAGCGAGAACAGGCGCGAGAGGTGCTACTCGCGGCCAAGGCCGACGCCGAGCGGGCCAATAACGCCAAATCCCGCTTCCTGGCCGCCGCCAGCCACGACCTGCGCCAGCCGCTGCAGGCACTTACCCTCTATTTCGACGTCCTCCGGCCCAAACTGGCTCCAGGGGAAGGGGCGGTGGTCAAGCAGATCGACAGTTGCCTCTCCATCCTCACCGAACAGTTCAATGATCTGCTCGAACTCAGCAAGCTCGACGCCCAAGCGGTAACGCCGAAGCTGGGCGAATTCGCGGTCGCCGATCTGTTCGACAAGGTCGTGTCGGCCCACGCCCTTGCAGCGAAAAAAAAGGGACTGCGTCTTCGCCTGGTGACCTCGGCCCTGAGCGTTTGCACCGATCCGGTGCTAAGCGAGAGAATGATCGGCAACCTTCTTTCCAACGCCATCCGCTACACCGAGAAGGGCGGAGTGGTCATCGGCTGCAGGCGTCGGCAGGGCACGCTATGGGTCGAAGTCTGGGATACCGGCGTCGGAATTCCCGAGAACAAGACCAGCGAGATCTTCGAAGAGTTCAGACAACTCGGAAACCCGGAGAGAAGCCTCGACAAAGGCAGTGGCCTCGGCCTAGCCATCGTCGCCAAGACGGCGGGCCTCTTGGGGATCAAGGTCCGCGTGTCGTCGCGTCTGGGACGAGGCTCGATGTTCGCAGTGGAACTGCCGTTTGCGGATGTCCAATGACCGCAGTTGGCTCATCTTGCTCGTCGCCAAGGCCACTACCCGTGATAATGGCATTATCAAGTCTTCCTCAACACGACATGAAAACAGGAATGGTCATGGTGCGCAGCATGTAGCGGGTGCCGGCGCCGCGCATGACGCCGAGTCCGCTATGGGCGCCCATCACCAGCAGGTCGGCGCCCAGTTCGTAGGTGCGCAGGGCCAGCCCGTCCATGACGCCGACGTCTTCTTCCACCACCCGTTCCGACTTGGCGGTGACGCCCTGATTGGCCAGATGGCCGAGGATATCGAGCCTGGGCAGATCGCCCATATTGGTTGCGGCTTCCTTCTGGCGGATCGACAACAGGGTAACCTGCTCGGCCCGCTGCAGCAGCGGCAGGGCGTCATGCAGGACCCGGCTGGCCTCGCGGCTGGCATTCCAGGCGACGGCGACGCGGGCGCCCAGCGTCGGACCGGGCCCGCCTTCGGGGATGACCAGGGCCGGGCGACCGCTCTGCAGAATGGTCTGCTCGACCAGTTCGCCCGGCACCTTGGCGCCTTCGGCCGGGGTCTGGCCCAGCACCACCAGGTCGGCATAACGGGCGCAGAACGCTGTCTCGGCCACCACGAAGCCCGGCTCGCCATGCGGCAGCTGCAGCCACTGGCCGGTCAGCCCGGCCGCCGCCACCGCTTGCTGGAACGCTTCGGCGGTGCGCTCGGCGGCCGACAGCAGGTGGCTGCTGGGCCGCCGTGCCGTGATGCTGGGACCGTCCACATCGGTCTGGGCGAACAGGCCGGTGAGCTTCGCGCCGAAGCGGGTGGCCAAATCGATGGCCGCCAGCAGGCGGACGCCACAGCCATCGCCGCCGTCCAGATGCACCAGGATGTCTTTCATCGCCTGTCCGCCCCGTTCCGCCGCCAATCCCACTCAACGCTACGGAAAGCCCCTGGGCCAGACTCCACTGAAGGCGAACAAAAACGATCTTGAAGCTGAACTCGGGCCTTGTCGCGGCCTGCTCGCCTTGATGGTGGTCGGGCAACCCGGCTAGCCTGAAGCGAAGCAACAAGCCGAACCCATCGGTGCGGGAAGACTGCAAGGAGGAGCGATGACACATTCCTGGTCGGCGGCCCACAAGACCGCCGTGCTCGAACGCATGCTGCTGATCCGCCGCTTCGAGGAAGGCCTGGTTCGGCTGTTCGAACAGCACGCCTTCATGGCCCATTACCACCTGTATATCGGCCAGGAGGCGACCGGAGTCGCGGTGGTCGAGGCCCTGTCGGCGGCCGACCGCATCGCCACCACCCATCGCTGCCACGGCCATGTGCTGGCCCGTGGGGCCGATCCGGGGCGCGCCTTGGCCGAGATTCTCGGTCGCAGCACCGGCTATTGCGGCGGGCGCGGCGGCACCATGCATCTCTCGGTGCCCGAATTGGGCTTCATCGCCACCTCGGGCATCGTCGGCGGCTGCATCGGCCTGGCCAATGGGGCCGCCTTCGCCTTGAAGCAAGCCGCCGGCGACGCGGTGGTCGCCGCCTTCTTCGGCGACGGCTCGCTCGAAGAAGGGGTTTCCTACGAATCGATGAACTTCGCGGCGCTGTTGTCGCTGCCGGTGGTCTATGTCTGCGAGAACAACAGCAAAGGTGCCCTGGGTTCGGTCGGCGGTGGCTTTCCCACCTCGGTCTCGGCGGTCAAGGATCTGACCGACATCCCGCGCTGCTTCGGCATTCCGGTGGAAACGGTCGATGGCCGCGACGTCGAACAGGTTTTCGCCGCCGCCAGCCGGGCCGTCGCCCATGCGCGGCAACGCAAGGGGCCGGTGTTCCTGCATGCGGTGACCGAACGCTGGGCCGGCAGCCAGCCCTTGTGGCCCGAACTGGCCACCGGTGAGACCGATCTCGCCATGGCCTGGGACGCGTCGCGCATCAGCGGTCCGCATGCCGCGTGGTATGGCCAGCACGACCCTGTGCTGCTTTATGCGCGCCAGCTTCTGGCGGCCGGGGTGCTGCGCCAGGACGAGCTGGCGGCCATGGACCGGAGCGTCGCCGACCGCATCGCCGCCGCCGGCCAGTTCGCCCTCGACAGTCCGCTGCCGCCGGCCGGCGCGCTGCTCGACCACGTCTTCGCGTGAAGGAAGCCCAACCATGACACGAATGAACTATGCCGGCGCGGTGGTCGACGTCCTGCGCATCTGCCTCCGGGAGGACCCGCGTTTCGCCGTGATGGGCAACGAGATCCTGGGCCTCGGGCCGGAGCGGGTGCAATTCGAGGCCTTGCAGCAGGAATTCGCCGACCGCATCTTCTTCCCGCCCTGCAGCGAGGCCGCCTTCACCGCCTTGGCCGCCGGCGCGGCGATGTGCGGACAGCGCATTTTCGCCCATCTCGGCCTTGGCAGTTTCGCCTATCCGGCCTTCTCGTCGATCGCCAACGAGATCGCCGGTGCGCATTACGCCTCGGGCGGCACGATCAAGCTGCCGGTGGTGCTTCATCTGTGCCACGGCGTCCTGATGGGCGGGGCGAGCCAGCACAGCGAAAGCCCGCAGGCGATGTTCTGGAACATCCCGGGCATCGAGATCGCCCTGCCGTCCTCGGCCCGTCAGGCCAAGGGCCTGATTCGCACCGCCTTCCGGAGCGACAACCCGACCCTGGTGATCAGCCACGGCATGATGTTCGGCGCCGAGGACGACGTGCCGGAGGAGGATTACGCTATTCCCTTCGGCGTCGCCGAGATCCTGCGCGAGGGGCGCGACGTGACCCTGGTGGCGATGTCGCGCACCGTCGGTACGGCGCTGACGGCGGCCGAGCTGTTGGCCGCCGAGGGCATCGAGGTCGAGGTCATCGATCCCCGCACCCTGGTTCCCTTCGATCGGCGCAGCCTGTTCGATTCGGTGGCGCGGACCGGCCGTCTGGTGGTGGCCGACGAGACCCGGCTGTCCTGCGGCGTCGCCTCGGAGATCGCCGCCATGGTGGCCGAAGAAGGTTTCGACCTGCTGAAGGCGCCGATCATCCGGGTGGCGCGGCCCGACGCCCCGGTCTCGGCCAGCCCGCAGCAGGAAGCCGCCATGGTCCCGACCCCGCAAAAAATCGCCGCGGCAGTGCGCCGGGTGATGGGGCACGGGTAATGCGCCCTTTATGGGGTTGCGGTTACCACCTTTCGTCGTGACGGACGCAACCAAGGCAACACGGACGAACGCAGATGCCGCTTCGCGGCGCACGGACAAGGTGGACAAAGGCTAATTTTCTAGTCTGTGTTCGTCGGCGGATGTCCGTGTCCGTCCGTGTTGTTTGGCAATGCGGGCGCACTGCGGCGATCCCGGATCACCGCCGGCGTTCTCGCAACAGCTCGAGCAGGCGGGGGACGACGGCCTCGAACTCGGCGACCACGGCCAGATCGCAGAAGCCCATGATCGGGGCGCCGGGATCCTTGTTGATGGCGACGATGGTTCCCGCGTTTTCCATGCCGACCCGGTGCTGCATCTGGCCGGATATGCCGCAGGCCAGGTAGAGGCGCGGCCGGACCACGGTTCCGGTCTGACCGACCTGCATCGATCGCGGCGCCCAGCCCATTTCCACCAGCGGCAAGGAGACGGCGGCCACCCCGCCCAGCGCCGCGGCCAGCTCTCTGACCAGGCCGAGGTTCTCGGGCTTGCCGATGCCGCGGCCGCCGGCGACGATGATCTCGGCGGCGCTTAGGGGTGGTCCCGCCTGTTGGCTCACGGGGGTCTTGGCCACCAGCCGCGGCTGGCCCGGAACGAGGTCGATCTCGACAGTTACGATGTCGGCCGACCGCTCGGCGCCTTCCAAAGCGACCGGTTCGCAGGCATGCGGTCGGAACAGCCCCAGCTTGACCGGGGTGGTCCATTCGACCTCGGCCAGCATGCTGTCGTTTTGCACCAGGCGCTTGCCGATCGGCCGGCCATCCCGGTTCTCGACATCGACCAATCCCCAACTGAGTCCCGCTTCGAGGCGTGCCGCCAGGCCGGCGGCCATATCGCAGGTGGCGACGGTGGTTGCCGCCAGCAGCAACTCGACGTCGTGCCGGATGCAGAGCTGCGCCAACAGGTCGACCCGCGGCGGAAACAGGGCGTCGGCCAGGACCGGGTGGTCGATGACGAAGACGCGCCGCGCGCCGTGCCGCGCCACCTCGGCCGCCAGTTCGGCGACGCCGCAGCCGCACAGGATCGCCCGGGGCTCGCCACCCCGGCCGGCGGCCTTGGACAGCACCCCCAAGGCGTCGGGGTTGAGGATGCCCTCCTGTTCATCGACATAGACCAGGACCTTCATCCGACCAGGTTCCTGTCCTCGAGAAAGGCGAGAATCCGCTCGGCCGCTGAGTCCGCATCGTCGATCACCAGTGGCTGGCGGCGCGACGGAGCCTGGCTCAGGCGCGTGACGGCGGTGCCGGCGCCAATCTCGGCGGCGCCAAGGCCGAGGTCGACCAGGCGGAGCATGCGGATCGGCTTGCTCTTGGCGGCCTGTTTGCCTTTCAAGGTCGGATAACGCGGCTTGTTGATGGTTTCCGTCACCTCGACCAGGCAGGGCAGGGGCGCCGTCATGGTCAAATCGCCGGACTCGGCCTGGCGCTCTGTCGTCACCTTGCCGTCCGCCAGGCGAAGGCTGCGCGCCTGGGCCAGGACCGGCAGCTGCAGCCGCTCGCCGGCGGCCACCCACAGCATGGTTCCGTCGACGTCGCCGCTCCACCAACAGGCCAGATAGAGATCGGCCGGCTCGGATTTGAGCAGCGCCGCCAGTGCCCGGCTGACCGCCAGCAGATCCCCGGTCGGCAGCGCCGGGTCGCTCAGCATGACGGCGCGATGGGCCCCCAGGGCCAAGGCTTCGCGCACCGCGCCCAGCGCTTCGGCCGGGGCCACGGCGACCACCACCACCTCGCCGCCGGCCGACTCGACGATCTTCAGCGCCTCCTCGACGGCATGGGCGTCGGACGGGCCCAGCACCGCCGGCCCGACCCGGCCGCCCCGCTGGAAGGCGTCTTCGACGTCGATCGCCGCTCCGGTTGCTGTCTTGACGCAGACGACGACCTTCATGGCCGGTCGGGGGCTAGCTGTTCTGCAGGGCGGATTGCGCCGCATGGGCGCCGGCGATGCGACCGAAGGTCAGGGACCGCAAGACCGAGGTCCCGGCGGGGTATTCATGGAAGTACAGGCCGACGATCTCGCCCGCTGCGTAAAGGCCGGGAATCGGGGTGCCGTTGCCCGAGACGACTCGTGCCTTGCTGTCGGTGCGGATGCCGCCATAGGTGAAGCAGATGGCGGCGGTCAGCGGATAGGCCAGGAATGGGGGATGCTCCAGCCGGTAGGCCCAATTCGACTTGTCCGGGGTGAGGCCCGAGGTGGCCTTGCCATCCCGCTGGTTGGGATCGAACTCCCCCGGGCCGACGGCGGCGTTATAGTCTTCCACCGTCTTGACCAGCGGCTCGGCCTCCAGCCCCAGCATGGCGGCCAGTTCCGGCATGCTGTCGGCCTCGACCGGCGGCTTGTCGGTATCAAATAGGACCATGATGCCGGGATGCTTGGTGATGGTCTGGTCGGCCACGAAGAACGCGGTCTGTTTCTGATTGCGCCACACCTCGTAGGCGATCAGCTCAAAGGTCTCCTCGAAGGTGCCTTGGCCCTCGTCGTAGAAGCGGTGGCCGTCGCCGTTGACGACGATGCCGAAGGGATGGCCGTAGATGGCGGCGTCGGCCCGGTCGGTCCGCCGATCGACCAGTTCGCTGTGGATCATGTCGAATTGGCCGGACATGGCGGCGCCGACCTCCATGGCCATGCGGATCCCTGCGCCCTGATTGTAGCCGAGGCCGGGCGCCAGCAGCGGCAGGTCGCAGGCATTGGCCCCGATATAGCGGGTCAGCATCTCCTTGTTGCCCTCGAAGCCGCCGCAGGCCAAAACCACGGCAGTGCCGTGCAGGGTCCGCAGCAGCCCGTCCGGGCCGCGGACGACGACGCCATCGACCCGCCCATCGCCGGCGAGGTTCAGCCGCAGCGCTTCCATCCGATACAGGATCTGGGCGCCGTCGCTGTCTTCGATGACCTTGGCCAGCGCCTCGACGATGGCGTGACCACCACCATTGGGGGTTACCTCATGCTCCACCCCCATGGCCACCGGCGGTCCGTAATGGACCAGTTCGAGGCCATGCGCTTCGAGGAAACGAAGGGTATCGGGCACCTCGGCTTCCAGGGTGCGGCAGTATTCGATGTCGGACAGGCCCTTGGAGATTTCCTGCATCTTGCCGACGAAGAACGGGTCGAGGCTATAGTCCTGGCAGGCGCGGAAGCGGGCCGTCGTCCACCGGGTGGCTCCGCCGCGCTGTTCGGGCGGGGCGCTTTCCAGGATGGCGACGCGCGGCCGGTGCCCCTGCTGGCGGGCCGCCTCCAGGTAGCCGACGCCGGCGGAGAGCCCGGCGGCGCCGCAGCCGACGACGATCAGATCATAGCTGTCTGCGAGCGAGTCCATTGTCCTTCTCCTTGCCCGAACTAGTGGCACCGGCCTCCGTGCCGGTGTTTCGGCGGAGCCGGAAGGCGAGCATTTCCGCCGCTCCGCGGCGTAGGCCGGCAGGGACGCCGGCCCCACTAAAGAACAATGTCAGTGCGCCGTGCCGGCTTGCGAGGCCAGCATCTTCTCGGCCGGCTTCTCCGGCCGGAGCAGGAAATGGCCCAGTGCCGGCAGCAGGATCAGGGCGCCCACCATGTTCCAGAAGAACATGAAGGCCAGCAGCATCCCCATATCGGCCTGGAATTTGATCGGCGAGAACGACCAGGTGGCGACGGCGATGCCGAGGGTCAGGCCGGTCAGCACCACCACCTTGCCGGTGAACAACAGGGCCCGGTAATAGGCCTCGGACAGGCTCATGCCTTCCCGCAACCGCGCCATGGTGACGGTCAGGACGTAAAGGGCGTAGTCGACACCGATGCCGACGCCCAGGGCGATCACCGGCAGGGTCGCCACCTTGACGCCGATGCCCAGGAAGACCATCAGCGCCTCGCACAGGATCGAGGTGAGCATCAGCGGCAGTACCGCGCAAACCACCGCCCGCCACGAGCGGAAGGTGATGAAGGCCAGCACGATCACCGCGATATAGACCAGCAGCAACATCTGATTGGTCGACTTCTTCACCACGATATTGGTGGCCGCCTGGATGCCGGCATTGCCGGCCGCCTGCATGAAGGTCATCTGCGGTGCGTTGTTGGCGGCGGCGAAGCGGTCCACCGTGCGGACCACCGAGTCGAGGGTGTCGGCCTTGTGGTCCTTGAGATAGGTGTAGATGGTGAGCAGGCTGCAATCGAGGTTGAACAGCTCGCGCGGGGCCCGCGACACGATCGAGTTCAACAGGTCCTGCGAGCGCGGGATTTCATACCATTTGGCGCTGCCCTCGTTCCACAGCACGGCGAAGCGCTTGGCCACTGCCGCCAGGGAATTGGTCGACTCGACCCCGGGCAGCTGCTGCAGATCCCATTCCAGGGCGTCCACCTTGATCAGATTGGCGTAATGGCCGCATTCGTTCACCGGCGTTCGCGCCATGGCGACATAGATATCGCTGCTCGCCGCGTAATTCGCGGTGATGAAGGCGTCGTCCCGGTTGTAGCGGGAATCCTGGCGCAGTTCCGGCGCCCCCGGATCGAGGTCGCCGATCTTCAGATGCTGGCTGACCAGGAAGCCGGAGATCCCCAGGACGGCGGCCACCAGGATGGCGATGACGGCTTGGCCGCGGCGGGTGAAATGGTCGAGGAACTCCCACAGGGCGTGCTTCTTGTGGAAGGCGTCGTGGCTGTCCAGGGTGTCGTATTTCAGGCTGCGCCGCGCCGCCTTGGCGCTGACCCCGGTGTAGGACAGCAGGATCGGCAGCAGTACCAGATTGGTGAAGATGAGGACCGCCACGCCGATGCTGGCGGTGATGGCCAGATCCTGGATGACTTTGATCTCGATCACCATCAGCACGGCAAAGCCCACCGCATCGGCCAGCAGCGCCGTCAGCCCGGCGACGAACAGCCGGCGGAAGGTGTAACGGGCGGCCACCAGCCGGTGGGTGCCGCGGCCGACGTCCTGGGTGATGCCGTTCATCTTCTGGGCGCCATGGCTCATGCCGATGGCGAACACCAGGAACGGCACCAGCACCGAATAGGGATCCAGCTCGTAGCCCAAGGTCGGCAACAGGCCCAGCAGCCAGACCACGGCGATCAGCGAGCAACTGACCACCAGCAGCGTGCTGCGGATGCAGCGGGTGTACCAGAATAGGACGACCGAGCAGATGGCGATGGCGATGGCGAAGAAGGTGAGCACCTCCTGCAGGCCGTCGATCAGGTCGCCCACCAGCTTGGCGAAACCGGTGATGTAGATCTTGATGTGGTCGGATTCGTACTTGGCCCGCAAGTTGTCGAGGCGGTGCGACAGGTCGCGGTAGTCCAGGCGGCGGCCGCTCTGCGCGTCCTTCTCGATGAGCGGGACGAAGACGATGCTGGAGCGGAAATTGCCGGCCACCAACTGGCCGATTTCGCCCGACTGTTGGACATGGTTGCGGACCTCGTCCAGCGCCTTCGGCGAACCGTCGTAGTCCTCGTCGATGACCGGCCCGCCTTCGAGCCCTTCCTCGGTGACGCCGGTCCAGCGGGTGGCGGCGGTCCACAGGGATTTCATGAACGGCCGTTCGACCCCCGGAAACAGGAACACCTCGTCGTTGATCTTCTGCACCACCTCGAGATAGTGGGCGTCGAAGATGGTGCCGTCGCGGTTCTCCACGGCGATGCGGACGGCATTGCCCAATCCGGCCAGGTCGGACTTGTTGTTCAGGTAATTGACGATGAACGGATGCTTGGTCGGGATCATCTTGTCGAAGCTGGCTGCCAGTTCGAGCTTGGTCGCCTGAAATCCGAGGACGGCGGTGATGACGGCGCAGACCAGGATGATGACCAGCCGATGGTTGAACAGGATGCGCTCGCCCAGCGAACCCGATCGGGCGTCGAAATCCTTCACGTCCTTGACGACCGGCTGCGCCCCGAGACTGTTGTCGTGCTTCACTTTGTTTGCTCCGCGGATTTCCCGTTGAGGACAATCCTGGCATTGCCGGCGGTGCCGGCCAGGGCCAGGCTGCCATCCGCCGCTTCGACCACGCCGAGGAGGCCCATCGGCTGGGCTGGGGCCGCGGATTTGAAGCTAAGTCCGCCATCCGTGCTGCGCAGGATCTCGCCCCAGTCGTCGACCAGCACCAGCGATCCGTCGGCCAGGCGGATTCCGGCATTGAGGCCGGAGGTTGGCAGTTCGATCTTTTGCCAGCTGTTGCCGGCATCGGACGAGCGGTAGGCGTTGCCCCTGAGGCCGAACACGACGATGGTGCCGTTGGCTGCCTGGGCCGCGCCGAACAAGGTGCCGGGGCTGGCCTTGGCCAGCGCGGCAAAGCTCTTGCCGCCGTCGGTCGAGCGATAGATGTCGCCCTCTTCGCCGACGATGAAGACGGCATTTTCCGTCGGCAGGATGGCGTAGAGATGCCGGCGCTTGGGGTTTTCGATGTTGCCGATCGAGGAGCGCCAGGTCTGGCCGCCGTCGTCGGTGGTGAAGGCCAGGCCATAGGCTCCGACCACCATGCCGCGCTTGTCGTCGAAGAAATAGAGGCCGAGAAATGGCTTGTCGGCGCCATCGGTCACCAGGCCCTTGGCTTCCCCCAGGCGATGGGTCAGCGCCGGGGTGGACGATCCGGCGGCCGCCCGCTCGGCATCCTCCAGCTCGATCTGCGCCGCCATCTTGCCGTCCAATTGCTTGGTCCAGGTCTCGCCGGCATCCTGGGTCGTCAGCACCACGCCGCCATGACCGACCGCCCAACCCAGCATCGGCGACCGGAAGAACACATTGGTCAGCAGGACGCTGACCGGAACCTTGGCCTGGTGCCAGGTTTTCCCATTGTCGTCGGAGAGCAGCACGATACCCGCTTCGCCCACCGAGACCAGACGCGATCCGGCCCGGGCGACGGCCGTGCGCACCGATTCGAGGCTATGCAGGGAGGGACGGGAGGGGCGGTCGAGGAGATCCCATTCAAGGGCCGCTGCCGGAAAACTGCCCACCAGCAGAAGCGAGACGGCGGCGATCGTGGTGATGCGCGCCCGCACGGTCTTCAGCATGCACATTCGTTGTTACCGTCTAGCGAAAGGCCAACCAAGTCTCGGCGTGAGATAAGCGGGGCAGGGCCGGCTGCTCGGCCGGCCCTGCCCGCATGGCAGCGAAGATTAACGGACGCCTTCCGCCCCCAGGGAATCGCTGGTGTAGAAGCTATCCGGGCGGGGTGGAACAACGGTCAGGTACTCACCGACATAGTCCTGAACGAAGCTGAAACCGCCAGCCTGCAGGTTATAGACCAGGGAAGGTTCGGTCACGATGATCGGGACTTCCGGGATGACCACCGGGAAGATCTGCGAATGCCGCCACAGTTTCCCTTCGGCGTCGTAGCCGTCCATGATCGCCACGCCCCAGGTGTCTTCGTCGATATAGAGGCGACGCTTGGGGACGGCGTGCCGCTTGCCGGGAGCGACCGTGGCGTCGAGCACCCAGACCCGGTGCAGTTCCCAGCGGACCAGGTCGGGATTGGTGTGATAGGGAACGAAGCCCTGTTCCTGCTTGGCACCCAGGAACTTGTTGGTGTTGTACGGGATGTAGAGTTCCTGCTTGCCGACCAGTTTCCACTCGTAGCGGTCGGGCATGCCCCAGAAACCGTCAGCTTCATCGAAATAGTTGGCGCCCGACGCGACGAAGTCGGGAGTGTCATAAGCCACCGTCGGGGCGCGGCGGACGCGTCGCTGGCCGACCAGATACTGCCAGCCGGCGCGGCCGGTGCGCAGATTGTCGCGCACCAGGATCGATTCGCCGGTCTTGAATGACGGCTCGGTGGAGGTGAAGCGCACCAGGAAGAAGTCGCCGTTCCAGGATTCGGCGGTTTGCTCGGGGTAATTGTTGGGGGTGTCGTGGTTGTTGTCGAAACGCGCCGCCAAGGTCAGCCGGCCGTCGGAGGTGCCGACCAGGTTGGTGCCGCCGTATTTCCAGGCCACCGGCTTCGGTCGCAGGGTATGGTTCCAAATTACCTCCCACCCCGATTTCGGGATCGGGAAGGCAACGCCGCCCGGCTGCATGTCGACCGTATTCTCCGGGGTCAGCTTGGCGGTGGTGGCGTTGCGGAAGGTGCGGTCGTAATAGTACTGCGGCAGGGCCGCCGTGCGGTGGGTCGGATAGACGTCCACCCGGTAGGTCGGATATTTCTGCAGCAGGGCCTTGGTACCCTCGGCCAGCTTGTCGGCGTATTGCGCCATGTTCTTGGCGGTGATCGAGAACAAAGGCTTCTCGTCGGGGAAAAGATCGGCCGGAAAGGCCTCGCCGTCCTTGCGCGGCCGCTGCGCGACACCGCCGGTCCAGGCCGGAATGGTGCCTTCCTTGTTGCCGGCGCGTTCGGCGCCGACCGGAGTCAGGGTGGTCTTCAGCTTGGCCGCCTCGTCGGCGGAGACGGCGGCATGTGCGATGTTGGTGGCGGCGAACAGGGAAAGGACCGCCCCAGCCAGCAAACTGTACTTCGACATCTTTTTTCCTCCCGATTCTTCTTAGAAGCTGGTGGACAGGGTCAGGGCGACCCAATCGCGGTCCGCATAGAGCTGCCTGTAGGAATAGATATTCCCGTGCGTCGGATCGGCGATGGAGCCCTTGGTGCCGAAGTAGGTCGTGTATTGCAGGGCCGCCTTCCAGCGATCCTGGTAGGTGCCGGTGATGCCCAAGGTGATGTTGCCGGTGCCTTCGTTGTTTCCGGCGAAGGCCGTCGGACCCAGCGATGAGCGGCCGGCGATACCCCAACCGACGGTGATCGGCAGGGTCACGTCGAGGCCCGGCAGAACCTGGAAGTAGGACGGTTCGAAATTGGTCCACAGGGCCCAGGCGCTGCGCGTGACGTTGGGATCGAGCGGCATGCCGTTGTCGACGGTGATCCGCCGGTTGGTGGCGATTTCGCCGACCCAGGCGGCCCCTTCCCATAGTGGACCGGCCGGGAACAGGGTGATCGCCGAGATATTTCCGTGGGCGCTTTTGCCGACCGGATAGAGCGGGTTGTTGCTGTTGTTGCCTTTGCCGGTCAGGTCGAGGATGACGTCGCCGGCATTGCCGGCGAAGGGCTGGTTGTCGCGGATCGAGAACTCGCCGGAGATGTTGGTGTCGCCGGCCAGGGTGGCAAAGCTGACCCCGTAGACCTTGATGTCGGTCGGATAGACGACCCTATATTGGCCGACGTTCAGCCCGTAGGCCGTGAAGACCGGGGGAAGGGCGCTCGGCGTCAGATAGAACTTCGGGTCCTTCGAATGGAAATTGGCGAAATAACCGCCGAATTCCCAATTGTTGTTGGCCTTCCACTTGATCTCCATGCCGCCCTGGCCCTGGGTCTTCGGGTCGATGTTGGGGCCGCGCGAGAAATAGGCCGGACCTCCCGCCAGGATGGCATAGCCGCCGGCATCGACGAAATCGGCGAAGCTGAAATAGCTGCCGACCCCGGGCAAGCGGTCCTTGCGGTACTCGAACTGGTAATAGCCGCCCAGCGACACCTTCGACGACAACTGCAGGGTGCCCGAGGCCTGGCCGACCGGCATCATGATTTCCTTGAACTGCGCACTCGGCAGCGACAAGGCCTTGATCAGGTCGATCGGTGCCTGCGCTCCGGCGATACCATTGCTGCCGTAGAACAGGGTCTCGCCGTAAAGCAGGCTGTGCCGGCCGACGCGCATCGAGAACGCCTGGTCGCCGCCGAGGTCGAAGTTGCGATAGACGAAGGCGTCGAGGAGTTCCAGATCCTTGCCGTGCAGAACTTGGGTCGCCGGCTGGAAGTGGTTGAAGGGAATATTCTGGTTGTTGTTGGTGGCCGGAGACTTGTTGGAGTTGTTGTCGTTATAGACCTGGTCGTACCAGGCGGCGCCGCTGACGCGGAACCCCATCCGCTTCTGGTAATCCAGGTCGAACTCGGTCAACAGATCGCCGCGGTTCGACGTCATATCCCCCGATTTGAAGTTGAGGTCGCCGTCGTCCATGTTGGTGTTGCCGGTGTTGTTGTTGTACACACGGCTGTCCGGCGAGCCGACGCGCATGGCGGCGGTGTATTTGACGGTATTGTCCCAGCGGATCGTCACGTCCGGATTGCCGGTGTCGATGCCTACCGCTTGGGCGGTTCCGATGCTGCCGAATACGAAGGCCGCGGCGGCGGCGGCGGACAGAGCGATTTGTGCCGCGCTCGTCCTGCGAGCGCACAAGAACGACTTCCCCACTTGGCCCCTCCCACGAAAATTGGCCGAATTGATTCGTCCGTTTGGTCGCCGGGACTATGGGGGTCACAATCCCAGCCATGACACGGTACGGCAGCGCTCCGTGGGGGCTCCACTCAGGGAGAAGAAACATTAGTTTCATTGCGAACTACCGACGAATGCGGCCCCTTTCATGGGCTTACAGCGTTTCCGGGTAACGTCTTGATATTTCCGCAAGAAGATAAGCTCGCTGAGCGGTTGCGGCGGTGGTTTTGGCGATATCGGTGCATGGTGACCTGCCTTGAAAGGGAAGCCGGCGCTCGGTAGGTTCGCTGCAGGAACGGCAAAATGACGCGATCCTCGGCGCGGCGCGCTTCCCGATGATGAGCGATGTGCCAGGCGCGTCTTTTCGAAAGGCGGAGCAGGATGCGAGTTTACAGGCTTCCCACGGCCGGCGGCATCGACAGCCTGACGATGGTCGATGAGGACATGCCGCGCCCGGGGCGCGGTCAGGTTCTGGTGCGGATGCAGGCCGCCTCGCTGAATTTCCGGGACTTGTTGGTGGTGAAGGGGCAGTACGGCCGCAGCCCGGCGCGTCCCAACCTGATCCCGCTGTCGGATGGCGCCGGCGAGGTGGTCGAGGTCGGAGCGGAGGTCTCCCGCGTCAAGCTGGGCGACCGCGTCGCCGGGATCTTCATGCAGGAATGGATCGGCGGCCCGATGACCCCCGAAGTCCAGCCTTCGGCCCTGGGGGGCGGTGCCCGCGATGGCGTGCTGGCCGAATATGTGTTGCTCGACCAGCACGGCGTGGTGCCGATCCCCGCCCATCTGTCCTATGCCGAAGCCGCTTGCCTGCCCTGTGCCGCGGTGACGGCTTGGAACGCACTGTTCTCCTATCGTCCGCTGGTCGCCGGCGACACCGTGCTGGTGCTCGGCACCGGGGGGGTCTCGGTATTCGCCCTGCAATTCGCCCGGATGGCCGGCTGCCGCGTCATCACCACCTCGTCCAGCGACGACAAGCTGGAACGGGCCCGGAGCCTGGGCGCCTCGGACGGGGTCAACTACCGGACGCGGCCCGAATGGCAGCAGGCGGTGCAGGACCTGACCGAAGGTCGCGGCGTCGACCATGTGGTCGAGGTCGGCGGCGCCGGAACCCTGTCGCGATCCCTGCAATCGGCCCGTTTGGGCGGGGCAATTCACCTGATCGGCGTATTGACCGGCGTCGCCGATGTCAACCCGATGGCGATCCTGCAGCGCAACCTGACGGTGCGTGGTGTCTTCGTCGGGTCGCGTCACATGTTCGAAGACATGAACCGGGCGCTGGCCTTCCACCAATTGCGGCCGGTGATCGATCGGGTGTTTCCGTTCGACCATGCCAAGGCGGCGTTGCGGCACCTTGAGTCGCAGACCCATGTCGGCAAGGTGGTGATTGCCATCGGCGCCGCCTGACCCCAGCGGGACGACAGCAAATGAGCAAGTACCAGCCCAATATCGACCTCGCCGGGGTCGTGGCGATCGACATTCATACCCATGCCAATCTTTCCAGCCGGGCGCCCCGCGATCCCTGTTCGATCATCGTCGACGAGGCGATGGCAAAATATTTCAAGTCCGGAAAGCTGCCGACCATCCCGGAAATCGCCCAGTACTACCGCGACC
Organism: uncultured Telmatospirillum sp.; assembly: GCA_903858635.1. Lineage (GTDB taxonomy): Bacteria > Pseudomonadota > Alphaproteobacteria > Rhodospirillales > Magnetospirillaceae > DUZF01. The sequence continues at coordinate 29,472 of CAIOJO010000070.1, forward strand.
TGAAGATGGCGGCGGTGATCTTTCCGGTCGACTGCGAAGCGGAAATGGGGCATTGGCGCATCGCCAACGAAGAAGTGGCCGAACTGGCGGCCGAGAACAACGACGTGCTGATCCCGTTTGCCAGCATCGATCCGGCCAAGGGCAAGATGGGGGCCCGGGAGGCGCGCCGGTTGATCGAGGAGTATGGGGTCCGCGGCTTCAAGTTCCACCCCACCGGGCAGGGCTTCTATCCCAACGACCGCAAGGCTTATGTTCTCTACGAGGCGATTGCCGCGGCCGGGCTGCCGGCCCTGTTCCATACCGGGCAGACCGGCCTCGGAGCCGGCGCGCCGGGCGGCATGGGGCTGCGGCTGAAATATTCCAATCCGCTCTACCTGGACGACGTCGCCGCGGATTTCCCCGAGATGCCCATCGTCATGGCCCATCCGTCCTTTCCCTGGCAGGACGAAGCCCTGGCCGTCGCCACCCACAAGCCGACGGTGCATATCGATCTGTCCGGCTGGTCGCCGAAATACTTCCCGCCGAACCTGGTCCAGTACGCCAACAGCCTGCTGAAGGACCGCGTCCTGTTCGGCTCGGACTATCCGGCGATCACCCCGGAGCGGTGGCTGGCCGATTTCGACAAACTGCCGATCAAACCCGAAGTTCGACCGTTGATCCTCAAGCAAAACGCCCTTCGGCTGTTGAGGCTCGTCTAGGGTCAGGGAATAACATTCACCACCAAGGGCACCAAGAGGACTCACAAGATCTCACTTGGTGTTCTTGGTGGTCTTGGTGGTTAAACAAAATCGTTATTGCATCGGATAGCCATCTGACGCCGGTATTTCGGGGAGCGGATAATGTACGACAAGTTGCGGGATCACCAGCGTTGGGTGTTGCCGGAAGTACTGGCCTATCAGGCCAAGGCGCGCGGCGACAAGGTCTATGTCACGATGACCAGCGGCGAAACCCTGACCTACGGGGCGGCGGCGGCGGATGCCGCCCGGGTTGCCGGTTTCCTGGCCGGGCTGGGGGTGATGCCGGGCGATACCGTCGCCGTGATGATGCCGAGCGGTCTCGACTACCTGCGCATATGGCTGGGCATCGGGCGGCTGGGAGCGATCCTGGTGGCCCTCAACGCCGACCTCAAGGGCAGCTTCCTCGAACATCAGCTGAGCAACTGCGGCGCCAAGCTGGCGCTGTTCCATCGGGACCATCTCGAGGTCCTGTGCGACATCGCGCCGCGGCTGCCGGCAATGCAGACGGTGGTGGTGGCCGGCGATGCCTCGACAGCCGTTGCCGCTGCCGGCTGGCGCCTGGCCGGTTTCGACGGCTGGCGCGGCGCCCAGCCCTATGACGGCCCGCTGCCACAGGCCAAGGATATCGGCTGCATCATCTACACCTCGGGCACCACCGGGCCGTCCAAGGGTGTCCTGATGCCGCATGCCCATTGCTATCTGTTCGGCTTGGGGGTGATCGACAATCACGCCATGACCGAGGACGACGTCTATTACGTCGTCATGCCGCTGTTCCATGTGAACGGGCTCTACATGCAGCTTTACGCCACGCTGATCGCCGGGGCGACGGCGATCCTGCGGCCGCGCTTCAGCGCCAGCGCCTGGTTGGAGGATGTGCGCCGCTTCGGCGTGACCTTCGGCAATCTGCTGGGCGCCATGTCGGCCTTCGTCTTCGCCAATCCGCCCAGCCCGGCCGACCGCGAGCACCGTCTGCGCATCATTCAGACGGCGCCCAATCCGCCGGAGCACGAACGGACCTGGCGCGAGCGGTTCGGCATCCCCGAGGTGCTGTCGGGCTTCGGCATGACCGAGGTCAATATCGCCGTCTACGGCCAGATGGGGAAGCCGCGCCCGGGCACCTGCGGCAAGGTCTACGGGCGCTATTTCGAGGTCGAGGTGCGGGACCCGGAGACCGACGAACCGGTGCCCGCCGACGCCGTCGGCGAGATCATGGTGCGTCCCCGCGTGCCCTTCGGCTTCATGGCCGGATACTACAAGATGCCGGAGAAGACGGTCGAGGCGTGGCGCAACTTCTGGTTCCATACCGGCGATGCCGGATCGATGGATGCCGACGGCTATCTCAGCTTCATCGACCGCATCAAGGACTGCATCCGCCGCCGCGGCGAGAACATTTCGTCGTTCGAGGTCGAACGGGCCATCGCCCGATTGGCGGGCGTGCAGGAAGTGGCGGCCTTCGCCGTGCCGGCCGGCACCGCCGGGACCGAGGACGAGGTGATGCTGGCGGTGGTTCCGGCCGAGGGTGTTGCGCTGGACGTCGAGACGGTGGCCCGGCACGCTGCCAGCGAATTGCCGCGGTTCGCCCAACCGCGCTTCATCGAGATCGTCCCGGCCCTGCCGAAAACCCCCACCGCCAAGGTGCAGAAGGCCCAGCTAAGGCAACGCGGCATTACCGCGGCGACCTGGGACCGCGAGAAGGGGGACGCGTAGCCCTCCCGGCCAGGGCGGGATCGCGGCAGCCCGCAGTGGCACCGGCGTCCCTGCCGGTGTTGCCGACGCAATTGCCAGCTTCGCTGGCAACACCGGCGGGGACGCCGGTCCCACTGGGATCATCGCCTACTGCATGGTGGCGACGGCGGCCAGGCAGCCGTTGCGGAAGTCGCGCGGGCTGGTGTCGTAGTGTTCGCGGAACACCCGGGCGAAATGGGTGGCGTTGTTGAACCCCCAGCTGAAGGCGATCTCGGTGATGGTGTGCTTCTTCCACAGGGGGTCGGAGAACTGCTTGACGCATTGCTCGAGGCGGCGGCGCAGGATGTAGTTGCACACCGTTTCGTCCTGGTTGGCGAACAGCATGTGCAGGTAGCGGGGCGAAATGCCGAAGGCCGCGGCGGTGGATCGCGCCGTCAGTTCGGGATCGCGCAGATTGGCCTCGATGTAGCGCTTAATTTGGATCCGCCGGGATTCGGCAACGGCTGATTCGCTGGTCTTCCTGCCGTTGGCCATCAACCAGCTGGTCGCCACCATGTCGAGGATGCTGTTGGACACCCGGTTGCGCATGTCGGGGTCGATGCCCTCCTTGGCATGGGTCCACAGGCTACCTAGAGCATGGTCGAGGTGACGCTTGAAAAGCCCTGCTTACCGGACAGCTTGGTGCAGATCGCCTGTTCCGGCGTCGGCAGATACTGTTTGAGCTCGGCGGCGGGCACCGAGAGGACCAGCGTCGTGGTCGCTTCGCCCAGATGGATGGTGAACGGCAGAGAGGTATCGCAGAAGGTGAAGTCGCCTTCCTCCAGCTCGACCTCCTTGCCGTCCTGGGATACCGCGAAACGACCCCGGACATGCAATTGAATGAAGAACTTGCGTTCCGTCGAGCGGGATGCGTGGCTGACCTGATGGACGATGCTGGCCGCTCCGGACACCACATGGGCCAAGGCGATACGACCCAGATTGAGGCAGCTGATATCCGCATCGAAGGCCGAATAGTCGAAAGGCCGGGCCTCGAGCGGGGTGAAGACGGAACTGACCGCGTCATTCCAATACGACACTTTTGCCTTGGCGGGCAGATCTCGGGTAGAATAAGTCAGCATGGAGTTCTCCCAGAAGTAGTCTTTTTGTTTTGCTGTGATTATTCTAATAAGCAATAAGGGAACTTTTCAGCGCTTCGACAACACCTCAGGCAAAAAGGAAGGAAACGGGGCATCCACCGATGCTGCGGCCCGACTCTTCACGGTCGGCGCGCCTGGTTCATAGACCATTGCAAGAGCGTACGGATTGCCCTTCAACCGAAACGCTACACGGGCAGCCGAGCCGGTGTCAAGCCGAGCTGTCCCGGGGCAGCGGTTCTCATTATGGCGTTGATGGGCAATGGTCGGACGTCAAAGGGCGCCCTGAGGCGGGATCGACTTTTTCAACGGACAGCGAGCAGTGATGCGGTCAGGCGGCCGAAGCCTGGCTGAAGAAAATACGGAGCTCGAGGGCCAAGGCGACCTGGGCCGCCAATGCTTCCACCAATGTCGTCGCCTTTTGGGGAAAGATCGCAACTTTGCCGGAGGGACGGCGCGCGTTGACCAATTGCATCGCCCCGAGCACTTCGCCCAGAGGCGTGCGGATCGGCACGGTGAGGAAGGATGCCGAACGATAGCCGGTCTCGGCGTCGAAGGCCTTCGGTCCCGAGAAGTCGAATCGCTGGCTGTCGTAGACATCGGCGATGTTGGCCGACCGGCCGGTCAGGACGACATGGGTCGAGACATTGTCGTGGTTCGGTCGGCCGCTCCGGTCATAGAGGGGAAGGGGGGCAAAGACGATCGGATTGCCGGTGGTCCCGCCCAATGCCGTGCCCAAGGCATCGTTGTAGAAGATCTCGAAACGGAGTTCGTTCTTCGCCGGGTTCAATAGATAGAGGGTGGCGCCGTCGGCATTGGTGAGTTCCTTGGCGGCCAGCAAGGCCAGCTCGATGAATTCGGCGTGGCTGGGATCACCACGCGGCCTGCCGGCTGCTGCGCTATCAATGACGGAGAAACTTCGGTTCATGGCGCGATTCCCGCAAGGGTCAACCGACGTCGGGCGCCGCCCGTCTTGTGACCGGCCGGGCGAAAATGCCGGCCGAGTGGTGGTGCCATGGGATAATATTTATGACGCTTTGCCTAGACCGTCAAGTCGTTGTCCAATTAATTGGCGAGATGATCGCGATAACTTGCGTCTATCCTGAAGTATATAAAGCGGTTCACATGATTATGTCATTTGTAACATGGCGCCGCGACTCTGGTCGCCCGTCGCGCCGGCGGCCCTTTCAGAAATCTCCCCGCACCCTTGCCACGGCCCGGCGCCAGCCGACCAACAGCGCGTCGCTCGGTTCCTCCGCCAGCCGGGGCAGGAACAGGGCCTCCTGCTCCCAACAGGCCGCCACATCCTCCAGCGAGGCGAACAGGCCCGCGTTGAGTCCCGCCAGGAAGGCCGCGCCCAGCGCCGTGGTCTCGGTGATCAGCGGGCGTTGGACAGGAACCCCCAGCAAATCGGCCAGGAACTGCATTAACCAGCCGTTCTCGACCATGCCGCCATCGACCCGCAAGGCCTGGATGTCGGCCGCCCCATCCGCCACCATGGCGGCCAGCAGGTCGGCGGTCTGGTAGCACACGGCCTCGAGCGCCGCGCGGACGATCTCGGCGATACCGGTGGCGCGGGTCAAGCCGAAGATGGCACCCCGCGCTTCGGGATCCCAATAGGGAGCACCCAGCCCGGTAAAGGCCGGCACCAGATAGACCCCAGCATTATGGCCAAGGCCTGCCGCCAGGCCTTCGCTCTCACCGGCGGTGGTGATCAGTTTCAGCCCGTCGCGCAGCCATTGCACGGCCGCGCCGGCGACGAAGATGCTGCCTTCCAGCGCATAGGTGGGAACGCCTTGCAGGCGATAGGCCAGGGTCGTCAACAGACGGTGGCGCGACGCCAACGGCCGGTCGCCGGTGTTCATCAGCATGAAGCAACCGGTGCCGTAGGTGCTCTTGACCATGCCCGGGGCGAAGCAGGCCTGGCCGACGGTGGCGGCCTGCTGGTCGCCGGCCATCCCGCCGATGGCGATCGGGCGGAGCAACAGGCCTGCTGCCGTCATGCCGAAATCGGCAGAATTGTCCCGCACCTCGGGCAGCACCGCCGGCGGGATGCGGAACAGCGCCAGCAATTCGTCGTCCCAGCGCTGGCGATGGATGTCGAACAGCAGGGTCCGGGCTGCGTTGGTGGCGTCGGTGGCGTGCACGGCGCCGCCGGTCAGCCGCCACAACAGGAAGCTGTCGATGGTGCCGAATGCCAGATCTCCCCGCTCGGCGGCGATCCGTGCGCCGTCCACATGGTCGAGCAGCCAGGCAATCTTGCTGGCCGAGAAATAGGGGTCGAGCAGCAGGCCGGTCCGCTCCTGGACCAACAGTTCGCCACCGGCCTCGATCAGGCTGCGGCAATGGGCGGCGGTGCGACGATCCTGCCAGACGATGGCCGGAGCGATGGCGCGGCCGCTGCCGCGGTCCCACAGCACGGTGGTCTCGCGCTGATTGGTGATGCCGATGGAGATCACCCGCCAGGCGTTGGCCTCGGCCACCGCCATGACCTCGCGGGTGAGATCGAGGACCGAGCGCCAGATCTCCTCGGGATCGTGTTCGACCCAGCCGTCGGCCGGATAATGCTGGGTCAGTTCGCGCTGCGCCTTGGCCAACGGCCGGCCGGCCCGGCCGAACAGCATGGCCCGGGTGCTGCTGGTACCCTGATCGATGGCGAGGACGCAATCCATGGCGTTGTTCCTGCTGGGCGGGTGGGGGCTAATCCTAGCGTCGGGCGAAGGCCGAGGTCGAGGGCGTGGTACGTTGCGGGCTAGGCACGATTCGGGGCCTGGCCATTGCGATTCACGTCGCGGTCCCTACCTGCCTCCCAGAAAGGGACTGGCCAATGGCGGCACCGTTCTTCTTGTGGCGTACCCGTTCGTTGCGGGACCTTCCGGTCGCGGTGAAGTCTGCGCTGACGTTGCTGCTCGTGGCGCTCTCCGCCTTGCTGCGCTGGTCGCTCGATGGCCTGGTCGGCCCCTTGCCATTTCTGTTGTTCTTTCCGGCCGTCGCCCTGGCGGCCTTCGCCTTCACCGGCGGCATGGGCTTTCTGGCGGCCGTATTGTCGACCGCGGTGGCAATCTACGCCTTTGTACCACCAACATTCGGAATCGTGGGGATCAGCCTCCAATGGTGGGTGGCCAGCGGCCTGTTCATCTTGCTGATGCTGGGGGCCGCCTGGCTGGTCGAGACCTTGGTCGAGACCACCGAACTCTGCATGCGAGCGGAACGGCAGAAGTCGCAATTGCTGGCTGAACTGAACCACCGGACCAAGAACAATCTTCAGCTGCTGAGTTCGATCCTGTCGCTCCAGGCGCTGACCGCCAATGAAGAGGCCACCCGGCGCGCCTTCGAGGATGCGGTCGCCCGCATCGCGGTGATCGGTCGGCTGCACGCCACCCTTTACAACAGCGGCGAGTACGAGGCGGTAAGCCTGCGCGCCTTCCTCCAGGATCTGTGCGAGGGGCTGCAGGATTCGGTGGTCGGCCGGCGGCCGGTGACCATCGCCGTCGAGGGCGACGACTGGTCGGTCGATCTCGAACACGCCATTCCCCTCGGGCTGCTGGTCAACGAATTGGTGACCAATGCCCTCAAACATGCCTTTCCCGACGACCGGGTGGGCACCATCCTGGTCAGCGCCACCCGCAGCGGCGATCAGGCGAGGCTGGTGGTGGCCGACGACGGCATCGGCTTTCGGCAGGAACAGGTCGGCCGGCCCGGTCTCGGCAGCAAGCTGCTGCCGATCCTCAGCAGTCAATTGGGCGGCCGGTTGGAGACCTCGGGCGAGCAGGGGACCCGCGCCGAACTGAGCTTCCCCGCGCAGGCGGCGTGACTCGGGCCGCCGGCCCGGCGCTTTCCGGCCCCTGGTCAGGCCAGGGTGAACCTCAGTGTGCCCAGCTTCTCGATGCGGCTCTCGATCCGGTCGCCGGCCTTCAGCCAGACCTGTTGGTCCTTGGGCTTGCCGACGATCACCCCATGCGGCGTTCCGGTGAAGATGATGTCGCCCGGGGCGAGCGTCCAATGCTTCGAAATATAGGCGACGATCTGATAGCAATTGAAGATGAAGTCATCGGTCTTCCAGGACTGCCGCACCTCGCCATTGACGTAGGTCTCGAGCTTCAGGTTGTGCGGATCGCCCACCAGGTCGGCCGATACGAAGTAAGGGCCGATCGGGGCGAAATCGTCGAGGGTCTTGCCGATCATCCACTGGCCGCCGGTTTCCAATTGCAGGTCGCGGGCCGAGAAATCATGCGAGGTGCAGTAGCCCGCGATGTATTTCGGCGCGTCGGCCTCCGATACGTCACGCGCGGTCTTGCCGATGACGATGAGGAGCTCCGTCTCATAGTCCATCTTGTAGGATATTTCTTTCGGCGGCAGCTTGATGGTGCAGTTGTGTGCCGCCAGAGAGTTATTGTATTTGTTGAATAGGACCGGCTGTTTCGGTATCGGCATGTTCACTTCTTGCGCGTGCCGCTTGTAGTTGAGGCCGACACACATGATTTTCCCGGGGTTCTTGAACAGCCGGCCATAGGTGATACCCGACTCCGGGACGATCGCCGGCTTCGCCGTGGGCGACGACCTGGCCTCGGCGATCAGCGCAGCGAGCCTGACGGCGCTGCCATCCTGCAGCAGCTGGTCGAGGGTCAGCGGCGCGCCGATGCCAAGCAGCTTGGCGGCGTGGCGCACATCGATCACCGCATCGCCGTCCTTCACGCCCAAGGTCTCGCTGCCGTCCCGGTGGCGGATGGACAGCAGGGTGACGTTGGTGGGCATTTGGTGGGGCTCGCTGTTCTTCCCTGACAATGCACTCTCCTTGGCGATAACACCGGCGGGTGACACAACCGCCGCACCGACCGCACCGACACCGACGGTCCTCATCAATGAGCGTCGCGAAATCATGGTTCGCTCCCTGTCTTTATTGGGGTTTGGCCAATCGGTCGATGCTCTTGGCGATCGACGACGGCAGCCCGATTACGCTACGCCTCGACCATGGCCCCGTCTACCTGAGCGCGAGTATAGGGAGGGCGAGGATTCCGTCATCCGAACCTGCTCGCCCCGCATGATACTTGACCGTTCCGTCGACTCGGTGAAAGCTGATGACGTGACGATAGGAATTAGGAAGATGCGCTGTGGCTGAAGATGAAGAAGACTTTGACGATGATGGCCAATCATCAAACGATGATGAGTCAGCGGGTCCGACATCTGCACTACGAAATCAAAAAATAAAGAAACTTCTCATATTTGTTATTGCCCCGGTATTTCTGCTATTGGTTGCGTTGGCGGGGGTGTTTTTTTCTGGTCTCGCCGACCCACTTTTAAAAATGGCGAAAAGCGAGAAAGCCCCAGCTAATGGAAAACTGAAAGTATCTGAGGGGCCAGCCTTTTATGACCTACCCGAGATCATGGTGAACCTCAACGTGCGGGGACCAACCCAACACTATCTGAAAACCCATATCTCTCTGGAACTGAGTAATCCGCTCGACATTTTCGTCATTGATGCGGTGGCGCCACACATTAATAACGATCTGGCAATTTATTTGCGCGAACTGGACGCAAGAGATTTTCAAGGATCGAGCGGCATCGCCAGAATACGTGAAGCATTGCTATTCCGCGTCAATAACATTTTGAAGCCAGTGAAAGTCGATGGCGTCTTGTTCAAAGATATTCTTTACCAGTAAATTAAATGCGCTTTGTCCCGCTAATATGTTCATTGCCTGTTCGGGCTGAAACAGGCGGCCCTGAACGCGCCATCCATTGGAGTCGAATCGATTCCTGCGGTCACCTCCGCATCCGGCCAATCCTATAACGTGAACGTCGTCGTCAACTTTGTTCCTCAGGGAGGCGGTGGTCGCCGGGGGCACCGCCCGGCGGTCCTTCGAGCAGGGGCCGCAACGGGGCGTCGAACAGTCGGATGAGGCCGCCGGCCAAGGCGGAGATGGCGGCGATCATCAGGAAGAAGGTGACCTTGTCCATGCCGCTCCACAGGCTGCCCAGCCAGCCGGCCAGGAAATTGCCGAGGAACGAGGCGATGAACCACACCCCCATCATCATCGACAGGATCGATCGTGGCGCGGCTTTCGACACCAGGGACAAACCGATGGGCGACAGGTACAACTCGCCAATGGTGATGACGACGAAGTAGCCCAGCAGCCACAGCCAGCTTGCCTGGCCGGCGGCACCGGTGTGCCAGGCGGCCAGGGCCATCAGCAGGTTGGCCAGGGCCGGGCCGAAACAGCCCCAAGACATCTTGACGATGTCCGACGGTTCCCGCCCCCGTTTGGCCTGCCGGGCCCACCAGCCGATGACGGCCGGGGTGAAGGCGAAGATCATCAGCGGATTGAACGCTTGGAACCAGGTGGTGGGTATTTCCCAGCGACCGAAGGGCAGGGTGATCGCACGGTCGGTGAAGCCGTCGGCCCACAAGGCGATGGTATTGCCTTGCTGCTCGTAGACGGCCCAGAACAAGGTGGTCAGCAGGCACAGGATGACCAAGGCGACGGTGGCCCGCCGCTCATCGCCGGTGAGGGGCGGTCGCTTGGCGATGACGCGGCGGGGCGGTGCTTCGGGCGGCAGGTGGCGCTGTCCCGCCAGATAGATCGCCAGTCCGATCAGCATGCCGACCCCGGCAGCGCCGAAACCCAGGTCCCAGCCGAGAGTCTCGCCCAGGGTTCCGCAGACCAGCGGCGAGAAGAAGGCGCCGATGTTGATGCCGACATAGAAAATGGAATAGGCCCGGTCGCGCCGTTCGTCACCCGGCGGGTAAAGCCCTCCCACCTGGGTCGATATGTTCGGTTTGAACGCGCCACTGCCCAGAATCAGGGCCAGCAGAGCAAACAGGAACAGGGGTTTGAATGCCATCATGAAATGGCCGATGGCCATCAGCACGGCGCCCAGGATGACGGTGCGCCGCCGCCCGAGGACGCGATCGGCCAGCCAGCCACCGGCGATCGGGGTCAAATAGACGAGGCCGGTATAGGTGCCGTAGATCTGCGAGGCCAGCGGCTGGATGCCAAGCGGTCCGAACAGATATTCGAACCCGGAGCGGAGAGTCGCGAAACCGAGCACCGCCGTCACCTGGTCCGGATGCAGCAGCGAGCGGACCATATAGAGCACCAGCAACGCCCGCATGCCGTAAAAGGAGAACCGCTCCCACATTTCGGTGGCGAACAGGAAGCCGAGGCCCTTGGGATGCCCGAGGACTTCGCCGCCGGCGGCATGGGGATGTGGTCCAGTCATGGCACCGGCAAGCGTAGCGCCGTTTGGCGCCGCCGTCATGCGACCGCTTGCTCCCTAGTGCTCTGACCCAAACGGAGGATTCCGTTTGGGTCAGAGCACTAGCCTTTGCATTGCCCTCTGCCTTAGCGGGGCCTCCGGCCCC
>CAIOJO010000071.1 GCA_903858635.1 uncultured Telmatospirillum sp.
AGCAGTCCCTCAGGCGCCGGGCGCCGTGGGGCGGGCGAAAACATTGTTTTTCAGTGGGACCGGCGTCCCTGCCGGTCTTTCGCCGCGGAGCGGCGGAAACGCTCAGTTTCCGGCTCCGCCGGAACGCCGGCAGGGACGCCGGCGCCACTGATTTCGGGCGCTCAGCCCTTGGGGACGTCGATGACGGCGTGTAACGGCTTGGTATCCTGATAGGCCTGCTGCTGCTTGTCGGTCAGCTCCGTCTGGTATTTTGCCTTCCATTCCTCGTAGGGCATTCCGTAGACCGCCTGCTTGGCCTCGGCTTCGCTCAACGGCACGCCCTCGCTGCGAGCCGCCGCCAGATACCATTTGCCCAGGCAATTCCGGCAGAAACCGGCCAGGGCCATCATGTCGATATTCTGCAGGTCGGTCCGCTTCTGCAGATGCTGAACGAGGCCACGAAAGGCCGCCGCTTCCAGTTTCAGCCGAGACAGTTCATCCATTCCGGTCATTCTCCTTGCTTGTCCGGTCCCTCGATCTGGGCGAGCGCTCGGCAATTATCGCACATTTTGAGCAGATCGAGACGCCCCGGCCCCTGGAACATCGGGTGATTGCCGAGGCGTTCGATCATCTTGGCGATCATCGCCGCGGTACCGAACGGCTTGCCGCAACGAATGCAGGCGAAAGGCTGCTCCTCCTTGAGGACACGGCGCTGGCGCCACGGAGCGCCGAACAGCAGCCGCGGCGCGAGAGCGATGGCGTTCTCCGGACAGGTCACCCGGCACAGATCGCACTGGATACAGGACGACTCCTGAAAGGACAGCAGCGGCTTGTCCTTGCTCGAGCCGATGGCCCCGGTCGGGCAGACGCCGACGCAGGACAGGCACAGCGTGCATTTGGGGCCGTCGAGGATAATGCCGCCAAAGGGTGATCCGGCCGCCAGCGGCAGAACATCGACCGCAGCCGACGCCTCGGCGTGCAGATGATCGAGCGCCCGAGCCAGGGTCTCGCGGCGGCGTCCCAGCACCTGGTAAGTGGCCGGCCGGGCGACCGCCGGCAGTACCGGCCGATGCAGCGTCCGGTCGAGAGCGGTCGGGTCCGGGGCAGCCAGGATGACCACCCGGTCACCGCCGTAACCCAGCCCGCCCAGAATGTCTTCGGCCAGTCGGACCGTGCCGGCCAGGCTGTCCTGTTCGCCGCCCTGCGGCGGCCCGACCAGCAGCATGACGCGCCCGGCGCCGTGGGCGAAGGCAGTCAGCAGGTGGTCGAGACCGATGGCGGTCACCTGGTGCACGGCAAACGGCAGGACGGCCGCCGGCAAGCCCCGGTCGAGTCGCGCCAGCGCTTGGATCATCCCGCCACCGTAAAGGCCATCGTGCAGCAGCAACTGCGGCCCGACGCCGCCCGAACGCAGGAAGGTCGCCAGCAAGACGCGCATCCGCTCGAACAGGGTGTCGGCAGCCGGCGCGGCGTAGATGATGGCGCTGGTCGGGCAAACGGCGCTGCAGCTGCCATGCCCCGAACAGGTGGAGGGGTCGACCTCGACATGGTCCTCGGCCGGCTTGATGGACGAGGACGGGCAGACGTCCAGGCAGCGGGTGCAGCCCACCTTGCCGTTGCGCGAATGGGCGCACAGGCTGGGGTCGACGGTGACGTAGCGCGGCTGCTTGCCTTTCACCTCCATCGGCAATCCTTTCCCTTAAAAATCTCCAATCTCCGTTGCCGGTCCGGGCGGGCCAACCTTATGTTATGGGCCAGGAGGCCCTGGCATGAACGCCGAACCAATGCTGCTTAAACCAGATCCCGAAGACGACCGCCTTTATGAGCGGGTGCGCGGCCTCGACCAAGACGGTAACGCGGTCGAAGCCCCGGTCATCAACGAACGTCCGCTCAGCATATTCCTCAACAGCCGCGAAATCGTCACCGTGATGACCATCGGCGATTACCCCGACTGCATGGCGGTCGGCTATCTGTTGAACCAGAACATTCTGACGCCCGAGGATGAAATCAAGGCCATCGACTACGATGCCGAGATCGACACCGTCGTCGTGCGGACCGACCGCACCACCGACTTCGAAGCCAAGCTCAAGAAGAAGATACGCACCTCGGGCTGCGCCATGGGCACGGTGTTCGGCGACGTCATGGAGAAGTTCGAGACGATCCGCCTCGACCCCGCGGCCAGGCTGCGGACGTCCTGGCTCTATGCCCTGGCCAAGACCATCAACACCATGCCCAGCCTTTATCTGAAGACCGGTGCCATCCACGGCTGCGTGCTCTGCGAAGAAGATCGGCCGCTGATTTATATGGAGGATGTCGGCCGCCACAACGCAGTCGACAAGATCGCCGGCTACATGCATCTGAACGGCCTTTCCTCGGTGGGCAAGAGCTTCTACACCACCGGCCGGCTGACCAGCGAGATGGTGATCAAGACGGTGCAGATGGGCATTCCGATCCTGATGTCGCGCTCCGGCTTCACCGCCTGGGGCGTCCAATTGGCGCGGCAGGCCGACCTCACCCTGATCGGGCGGGCCAAGGGCAAGCGCTTCCTGGCCCTGGCCGGCGAGCACCGCATCATTTTCGACGCCGATCCGCGGGCCGTCACCGAGGAACCGCGTCACCTCGCACGCAAGGCCAGCCTGGATGCCGACTGAGATCGCCGGGGTCGTGCTGGCCGGCGGCCGGTCGCTCCGCATGGGCGGCGGCGACAAGGCGCTGCTGGCGGTGGATGGACGGTCGCTGCTCGAGCGGGTGATCGAGCGGGCGCGCCCCCAGGTGGGCACGCTGCTGATCAACGCCAACGGCGACCCGGCGCGCTTCGCCGCTCTCGGCCTGCCGGTGGTGGCCGACTGCGTCGGCGGCTATGTCGGACCCATGGCCGGCATCCTGACCGGACTCGAATGGGTCCGCGAGCACCTGCCGGACGTCGAATGGATGGCCAGTTTCGCCACCGATACGCCGCTGCTGCCGACCGATTTGGTGCAACGGTTGTCAGCCGCGGTGCAGACCGCGGAGGCCGACCTCGCCTGCGCCACCTCCGGAGGCATCACCCATCCGGTCTCCGGCTTGTGGCCGGTGCGTCTGGCGCCCGCCCTGCGCCACGCTCTGATCGATGAAGAGCTGCGCAAAACCGATGGCTGGACCTCCCGCTACCGGGTGGCCCATGTGGAATGGCCGGGCGGCATCCACGATCCCTTCTTCAACGTCAATACGCCCGAGGAATTGATGCGCCTCAAGCTGATCCTGAGCGGTGGCCTGACCGAACAGCCGCCGCTGCGGGACAGCTTGGCCGTGACGGTGGTGGTGGAGCGGCGCAGCGCAGACGAGGCCTCGCGGCAAGACATCTGGATGCCGGTGGCCGTGCATGCCGACCCGCCGGCGGCGGATGGCTGGCACCTGCTCGAGCGGGGCGACGGCTGGGAGCGCTACGTTTCGTCCGGTCATCGACTGGACCTGGACTGCTGCGACCTCGCCGGTTACCGCGCCAACCTGGCCAGCGGGAGCCCACGGCTCTATGTCGCCCTGCACCCCGCGCCAAAGACCGACGCTTCGGTGCGGGTGGGCATGGTGACGGCCGTGCCGGACAGTGGCCACGACATGGCCTGGCCGGTGCCGATGCCGGCCGAGGTCGTCACCTGGCTGCTGAGCTTTACCGCCCGACATCCGTTGGAACGACCGATGCGCAAGGGCAGACGGAACAATCCGCCGCAATCCGCCTTGCCACCGCCACCAGCGATTCCCTGACCGCGTCGGCGCCCCCGCTCCATTCCCCCGGTCCGCTGGCGCAAAGCCCAAGAACAGAACCCCCGACCGACGATTATCGTCGATTGGCATAACTACAAGTATTGCAACGAACGATCGCTACCACCAATTCGTTGCTATCAACAAACGTCCGGGGGAGAAGAAAATATGACCGCAACGCTCGTTGCCAAGGGCCCAGGCCTCCTTGCCAGGGACCGCATCATCGCCCAGCCGGGATTCAGCCGCTGGTTGGTTCCACCGGCCGCGCTGGCGATTCACCTGTGCATCGGCATGGCCTACGGCTTTTCCGTGTTCTGGCTGCCGCTGTCGCGGGCCGTCGGCATCACCAAATCGGTCGCCTGTCCGGCCGAGATGAGCTTCATCGACGAGGTGTTCGCCACCGGTTGCGACTGGAAGATCTCCATGCTCGGCTGGATGTTCACCCTGTTCTTCGTCTTTCTCGGCTCCTCGGCCGCCCTGTGGGGCGGTTGGCTGGAGCGGGTCGGGCCGCGCAAGGCCGGCGTCGTCGCCGCGTTCTGCTGGTCGGGCGGCTTGGTGATCTCGGCCTTCGGCGTCATCACCCATCAGATCTGGCTGCTGTGGCTGGGCTCCGGGGTGATCGGCGGCGTCGGCCTGGGGCTGGGCTATATTTCCCCGGTCTCGACCCTGATGAAATGGTTTCCCGACCGTCGCGGCATGGCTACCGGCATGGCCATCATGGGCTTCGGCGGCGGCGCCATGATCGGCGCCCCGCTGGCCGACATGCTGATGAAGCATTTCGCCACCCCGAC
>CAIOJO010000072.1 GCA_903858635.1 uncultured Telmatospirillum sp.
GGATGGATAGAGTAGATGGTTTGCGGCAGGCCCGGCCGGCTGGGTTGGGCCGCAGGATGCAGGCAGCACGCGGGTAGGTAGCTCAGTTGGTAGAGCACGTGACTGAAAATCACGGTGTCGCTGGTTCGATTCCGGCCCTGGGCACCACCATGACCCCCTGAAATCGTGAGATTTCGGGGGGTTTCCATATGGGGTGGTGGCTGATCGTCACGCCGGCCTCAGGCCAGACGCTCAATGCTCTTGCCCGGATTTGTCGTCTGGGGTCTGGCCCACTTCGGTATCCGGTTGGCTTTACACATTGGTCTGCTCCCGGCGCACCAGCGGGGGCTCAGATGACTCCGGCGATCCGCACCGGGAAATGCGCCGCCGCCAAAACGCGCAGTTCGGCCTCCACCACGGGACTCTTGCAGGCCACGGCCCACAGGTCGAAGGCCGGGGCCGGCCGGCGGCAGGTGGCGATCGACGTGAACCCGCCGGCGGCCAGGGTATCCCGCAACGCCGCCTCGGAAAATCCGCAGCGATGGGCCATGAAGAGATTGCCCGCGGCGATCTGCCCACGGTGCCCGTAAATGATGTCGAGGGGGGTGATCGGCCCCGCCGGCGAGACATAGGCGGTCTCCACCAGCTTGCCTTCGGCGACCAGGGCAGGACCCAGGCGGCGTCACATCGCCTGGAGACCGTCGGCGCCGACGGCTGGGACAGCGCCAAGGCCTCGTTCGAGACGGCTTCGCAGGAATTGGCGGAGGCCTGGCATAAGGTTCATCCCGAGCAGAAATGAACCGGATGGAGCTCGAGGCGGGGCGCCGGCGGGACTTGCCGGCGATCCGCGGCCAGTCGGCCAATGGGGAGTAACGCTACGGTACCGTGGCGTTTCCATTCGAACGGTGTTATTGTTCTGCCAACGACGAGTTCGCTTGAGCCGTCCTGGAGGGCCTGGTCATGAGATGCCAATCCGCAGCGGTCAGTGCCGTTGTCGCCGCCGCCATCATCGCGGCGCCGCTTTCGTCGGCCTCGGCCCACGACCATTGGCACGGACGCGGGCTGTTCTTTGGTCTGGCGGCGTTGGGGACGGCCGCGGTCATCGGTGCCGCCACCATCGTGACAGCCCCGGTGCGGGCGCTGGCGGCGATCCCTCCCGGTGCCGCTCCGGGCTATGCTCCGGCTCCCGTCTATGGGGCGCCGGCCTATTACGCGCCCCCGCCGGCCTATTACGCGCCTCCGGTCCAAGTCTACGCGCCGCCGCCGATGTATTACGCCCCGGCGCCCGTCTATGCGGCGCCTCCCGGCTATGTTCTGGTGCCACGCTGATCGGTCGGGTGGTCGGTGGCCTTCGGGGTTGAGGGGGCGGGCAGCGGCCTGTCGGTCCCGCCGGCGCGGCGCGGTGGCCGCCCGTCGCGTCAGGAGGCGGAGCAGATTCGCGAGCGAATCTTGACCGTCGCCACTGAACTGTTCCTCGCGCAGGGCTATGGCGCCACCAGCATCGAGGCGGTGGCGCAGGGCGCTCGCATGTCCAAGCGGACCTTCTACCATCGCTTTCGCGACAAGGCCGAGCTGTTCGAAGCGGTGGTCCACCGCATCCTGTCGCAACTGCGCCCGGCCGATACCGCCCGGCTCTTCGACGGAGGAAGCCTGGAGCAGACTCTGCTGCGGCTGGCCAGGCTTGCCCTCGACGCGGCGCTGTCGCCCCAGGCGATCGCCTTGCAACGCTTGATTTGGTCGGAAGCGGCCCGGTTCCCCGAATTGGTCGCCATCATCGACGGCGAGGGGAGCCGGCGATACGCCATCGACGGCATCGCCACCTTGCTGGCCCGTCACATCGCCGGTCTCGCCGATGCCGATGCCCGATTCGCCGCCGAACAGTTCCTGCAGATGGTCGTTTCCCTGCCGCAACGCCGCGCCCTGGGGCCGGGCGCGGAGATGACCGCGGGCGAGCGGAAGGCCTGGAGCGAGAACACGGTCGGCCTGTTCCTGCGGGGCTGCCGCGCCTGACCGGCCTCCGCTCTTATCGGTCGACCTTGCGGGTCTCGACCAGAAAGCCTTCGACCCGCTGGCGCAGCCCGCCGGCGCTGTTTGCCAGGTTATCCGCGGTGGCCCGCATCTCGTCGGAGATCCGGCTGCCGGCCTCGACCGCGCCCGACACCGCTTGGATCCGTTCGCTGACGGCATGGCCGCCGGCCGCCGCTTCCTCGACGCTGCGGATGATCGCGCGGGTTGCCGCCTGCTGTTCGGCGACGGCCGCCGCGATGGCCCCGGCCACCTGATCGACCCGGCCGATGGTGCTCGACGCGCCGCGGATGGCGCCCGCCGCGCGCTGCGCCATGTCCTGGATGCTGGCGATCTGCTCGCTAATTTCGCCGGTGGCGCGGCCGGTCTGGTTGGCCAGATGCTTGACCGATAGGGTGTCAGCCAGTGTTTCGTACATTGGGAGCGAAGAGGGTATTTTCGTAAAGAGAAAAATTAATTCAAATGGACATTTTGCGCAATTTGTATATTTATTCTAAATATATATGTAAGCATTCATACTCTGTTGTATGCTCATTCACACTTCAAGCCAGAATCGCCGTTCCATCCAGGCAAGCTGTCGGGCCTTCGGGGGGCGTCAGAACCCCAAGGCTGGGAATTTCGACCCCAGCCCACTGGCCGGATGAGCCCACCGGGTGTAGTATGATTCTCGTATCCCGTCCCAGCATCCACCGTCATCGGCTGGAGCTCGACGAGGGTCCCGAGGCCGCCCAATCCCCGCATTCGCGGGACCGATTCGGTCGGCGGCGGCGGACCTGGACAGAAAAGGGGGATGCAATGATCGAACAACGAAATAGTGGCGTCGCCGAGATACTGGCGTTCCGTTTCAGCGGGACTTTGCACGACCACGACTACGAGATCTTCGAGCCGGTGGTCGAACAGGCCCTGGCCGGGCATGGCAAGCTCCGCTTGCTCATCGACTTCGAAGAGTTCCATGGCTGGGACATGTTGGCGGCGTGGGACGATACCAAATTCGGCATTGCCCATTACCGCGACTTCGACCGTATCGCCGTGCTCAGCGGCGATCTGCGGTGCCAGAAATGGCTGATCTCGTGGCCCTTCACCCGGGCCGAGGTGCGCTATTTCGCCGCCGATCAGGTCGACGCGGCCTGGGAATGGCTGCGGGACGGCATAGTCCTTCACCCGTCGATGGTGGAGGCCGGTGCGGCGCGCCAGCCGGTGAGCGACGTCCTCGCCGAGCCAGGCCCGCTGGCTTGGTGAGCGCATTGGATGGTCCGAAGGCGCGCTCCGGGTAACACCAACGGATAGCCTGGAATCGCCGCTCGGGATTACCGCCGCGCCGTTGAAAAAAACCGGCTGTCCTGAAATCCTGCGCAGTGGAAACCTGCGAGGAGAGGATCATGCCGGGTCTTCGTACCGTCGGCGGCGCGGCATTTTGCCTGGCCTGCCTGTTCGGGCTTGCCGCCATGGTCCTGGCGGGCCCGGCCCAGGCCGAGGAGCCTTCCCAGCCGCCGTCGATCGGTAAGCCGCCGTCGCCGCCACCGTCGCCACCACTGGCACCGGCACCGGCGGCCGAGCGGCCGGCAACCAAATCGGGCCTCGACAATTACCTGATTCCAGTGCCGGCCGACCTGCCGCAACGGCAGTTGGCCGCCCGCAAGCGTCTCGACGTCCAGCGTCAGGCGGAACGGCAGGCAGCAGCGCAGCAGGCCGAAGAGGAGCGCGCCCGCCAGGCCGCGTCACCGCCCCGTCCGTCGCATGAAACCGTGGTGATGCCGCTGGGCGGCTTCATGTACCACTGACGCCCGCCGCCGGGCGCTTCCTGCGTGGCCTGTCCCGGCGGCGGTTGATCAGGCTGCTACGCCAGCGTTTCCTCGACCACCGGCAATTCGGCCAGGGCGCTGTCCAAGGCCGCCCGGTCGAAGGGCACGTCCTTGAGCTTGCCGCCGAAATAGTCGGTATAGGCCTGCATGTCGAAATGGCCGTGGCCCGACAGGCAGAACAGGATCGTCTCGCTCTTCCCGGCGGCCTTGCAGCGCAGCGCCTCGTCGATCGCCGCCTTCACCGCGTGGCTCGATTCGGGGGCGGCGACGATTCCTTCCGTCCGGGCCAGCTGCACCGCCGCGGTGAAGCATTCGGTCTGCGCATAAGCCCGGGCCTCGATCAGCCCCAGTTCGAGGACATGACTGACCAGCGGCGCCATGCCGTGGTAGCGCAGGCCGCCGGCGTGGAATCCCGGCGGCACGAAGGTCGAGCCCAGGGTGTGCATCTTGACCAGCGGCGTCAGATGGCCGGTGTCGCCGAAGTCGTAGGCGTAGCGCCCCTGCGTCATGGTCGGGCAGGAGGTCGGCTCGACGGCGATCACCCGCGCCTTGCTGCGGCCGGCCAGCTTTTCGCGCAGATAGGGGAAGGCAATACCGGCAAAGTTGCTGCCGCCGCCGGCGCAGCCGATGACGATGTCGGGTTCGGCACCGGCGTCGGCCAATTGCAGCATGGCCTCCTCGCCGATCACCGTCTGATGCAGCAGCACATGGTTGAGCACCGAACCGAGCGCGTATTTGGTATCGTCCCGTTGAGCGGCGACTTCCACCGCCTCGGAGATGGCGATGCCCAGCGAACCGGTGCTGTCGGGGAACTTCTCGAGAATGGCGCGACCCGACGCCGTCAGCGGCGACGGGCTGGGAATGCAGCGGGCCCCATAGGTCTCCATCAGAGCCCGGCGGTACGGCTTCTGCTCGTAGCTCACCTTGACCATGAAGACCTCGACCTCGAGGCCGAACAGGGAACCGGCGAAGGCCAGGGATGACCCCCACTGACCGGCGCCGGTTTCGGTGCTCAGCCGCTTGACGCCGGCCTCCTTGTTGTAGAAGGCCTGGGCCACCGAGGTGTTGGGTTTGTGGCTGCCGGCCGGGCTGCCGCCTTCGTATTTGAAGAAGATCTTGGCCGGGGTGTCCAGCGCCTGTTCCAGGCGGCGCGCCCGGAACAGCGGCGACGGCCGCCACAGCTTGTAGATATCGCGGACCGGCTCGGGAATTTCGATCCACCGCTCGGTCGAGACCTCCTGCTGAATCACCGCCATCGGAAACAGCGGCGCCAAGTCATCCGGACCGATCGGCTTCATGGTCCCCGGATGGAGCGGCGGTGGCGGCGGTTTCGGCAGATCGGCGACCAGGTTGTACCAGGCCTTCGGGATCCGGTCTTCGCCAAGCAGATACTTCACGGACTCGCTCATGGACTTCCCTCTACACAGGCGGCGCGGCGGACAGAAGTTCTAACCCGAAGCGGGGCCATCCGGCCAGATCGAATTGACCCGGATTCGCCAAGAATCGGGCTGCGTGTTTCGGGGGCAGGGGTGAATTCAATACCGAGCATAGTCCGCCAGAGGCGGGCATCACCAAGCCATTCATCCCCGACAAAGACGGCGGCGTGCTCTCGACGAGACTTGGTGTTCCTGGTGCGGCCCGCCTGTGGCGGGCGGCTGGTGGTTCCGTTGGCTCAGTGACGGAAGTTCTGGGCGCCGGGGAACATCTCGTGGCGCTCGATCGAGGTGTCGAGGACCTGGCAGGCGGCGACCAGCAGGTCGGCCGCGACGTTTTCGCCACATGCCAGGGCGTCCTCGCGAATGTAGGCGATACACTCGCGCAGGCCGCGCAGCTGGTCGAGGAACGGCACCCTATCGCCGCCTCTGGCGTCGGGTCCCTCCAATTTCGCTGATTTCCTGATGGTCATATGCGCCTCCCTCGGGCCCTTAAAGCGGCAGTCGACGCTTCTCTTGCCTAGGGTAGGGCATCGGTGGTCGAGCGCGATGGCGGCAGGCGGCTAGTATTCGGGAAACGCGACGATCGTCGGATTTTCGCCGTTCGGATATAGACGAATGTATAGGGTCAATAGGACTGACCGTCGCATAATCCACATGGCATAGTCGGTCAGGCGCCGACGGCCGGGCCAATTCATTGCCGATTGCGGCGGAGCATGATGGGGCATCGAGCCAGGAATGCGGCGAAAGTCTTCGGTCCATTCATCGGCCTCTTGTGCCTGCTATGGCTGCTGGTCGGCCTATGGGTCCTGACCAACCGCAACGACACCATCGCCGGGGGGATGTCCCGGTCGATGTTGAAATTGGAGGGCAGGCGTTGCTCACCTTGAGCCTGTAGGCTCGGGGTGTCGAA
>CAIOJO010000073.1 GCA_903858635.1 uncultured Telmatospirillum sp.
CGGAGCGGCGGAAATGCTGGTCTTCCGGCTCCGCCGGAACACCGGCAGGGACGCCGGTGCCACTGAAAAACAATTCTTTCACAGGCTCTCCCGCCCGCCCCACTCGCAAGTGGAATTGCGGCGCGGCGGTCAGGCGTGGGTTACCACGCCCAACGAATAATGACCGGTCACGTCGATACTCGGAACGCCAACGAGTTCGATCAAAGTGTCGGCGGCGCCCACTGTTATTGCGGATGCTCCGCCATGCTGGAAGATGTACTCGTTGCCGGCGAGGTTGAACTCGGCGATGCCGTGCTGGGCAACGGCCAAGGCCGCGGCCTCGCCTGCGGCAACGGATGCGTAGGTATTCGGCAGAAGATTGAGCACCGTCGTACTCGCCGTGGTGTCGCTGAAGGTGATCGTGTCCGTCCCGACAAGGTTGGCGATAGCCGTCAGGGCGGTTGTGCTTCCGCCGTTGGCCGCCACGGTCACCGTGTCAATGGCCGTATGCAGAGGCGTCAGCGTGATCGCGTTGGATCCGCTGCCGACCGCTATGTGCGCGACGGCACCGACATTGCTGCCGCCCAGGTTGATCGTGTTGCTCCCGTTACCCACCGTTATCGTCGCAAGACCGGAAACGGTGGCATCGATCACCGTGCTGTTGCCGTTACCGGTCACGATCGTCTGAGCCCCGGAATTATCGCTTGCCGAGATCGTGACGGCGCCCGAGCCGGTGCTGGTAATCGTTTGTGCGCCCGCCCCGGTCGTTGTAGCCGTCACCGATTGCAGATGCGACCCGAGAACGGTTATGGCGCCGGCGCCGGTCGAGGCCACGATCGAGGCAGGGCCCGCCCCGGTGGTGATGGTCTGGGCGCCCGCACCGGAGATTGCGGTGATCGTTGCGGCCCCATCAAAGGTGCTCAGATTGAGGCCAATCGCACCGTCGGTAGAGGTGGTCGACAGGTTGACGCCGCCGGCCGCGAATGCCGCTTCGAACGCTACGCCCGTGGTAATACTCTGTGCCCCGGCACCCGTTTGAACCGTTACGTATTGGATACCGGTAACATTTGCCCAGAGACCGTCACTCAGTGAGGTCGCCGCATTCGGTATGGATGGCGCAATGCTTATTGTATTTATGCCGCCATTACCGGCGATGGTGTCACCGATATTGAACGTATTGGCACCAACCCCTCCATCACTATAGGTCCCCAAGAATGTGTCATTCCCAGGCCCTCCGGCAAAGCTGCCCACGACCGTCGTCAGCGACACGATCGCCGTCGGGCCGGCGCTGCCATAGGTGGCCCCGGAACCGGAGTCCGTCAGCGCGGCAGCGCTCAGCCATGCGCCGATGGTCGTGCCATTCTGTGACGACGCGGCGTTTCCGAAACTGCTCACCAGGGATTGGAGAGCCTGGGTCGCACCAGACTGGCTGTACCAGGTCATGTATTGGTTTACCCAATAGGTGACACCAGCAGGGCTTGGTGAGGCGGTGGAAAGACCTTGGGCGTAAAGTTGGTCCACCAGCGCCGAAGCGGTGGCCTGGGTGGGGACGGTGATCGGGGCGAGAAGATTAGTGCCCGCCGCATTGATGAAAGATTGATCGAGGAAGGCAACCGTCGTCGCTGTTAACGTGCCGCTATTGATCTGCGCCGGAGTCAGCATGCCCTCGGCGGCCTTCACCCAATAACTCAGCCCGGCGACGTTCGCGTTCGACATAGCAACGCCGAGAACAGTCGAATACAGACTATCCACATATTTGGCGATATTCGCCTCAGGCGAGGCCGCGATTTGAGCCGCCACCATCGTCGCGGTGGGGACGCCCGGAGAATTGGTCAGCACCGAGGCGAATTGGACGATCCCAGCCGCATTGTTCGTCGAATCGAACAGAATGTCATCGTAATCGGCCGTGGCTGTCTGTTGAGGGGTCAGGGTCATAAGAGCCTCCATGGCAAACCCGGGCCAGCCAATCGGATGGGAATCGGGGCGTGAGTTACCGGCTCCCGCATCGCGGGAAAGCCGTGCTGGTCAGCGTTCACTCGGCTGACTGCACCGCAAAACCATAGAAGTCGGCGCCGGGGCCGTGCAGACTCGGAAACTACTCAGATCCCGCCGTTCGAACAGATCGTCGATCTGCTTCACATTCTTGCGGATAAGGATGGCGAACTTGGCGAATAACCGGCTGGTCTTCTTGCAAAGCCCGCCGACCTACGATCTGCTGGTAAACCATGGCTACGAGGCAGGCCGCCATGGACGACCGCAAGAAGCAACGGGATCGGCTGGTAAAGCAGGTCAGCGACGAAATGGAAGAGTTGCATCAGCGGGTCGGCTGCCTGTTGTCGCCTCGGGTCGCCCAGGCGCTGGCCAGCGTGCCGCGCCACGAATTCGTGCCGGCAGCCCTGCAATCGGCTGCCTATGACGATCAGGCCCTGCCGATCGGCTGGAACCAGACCATTTCGCAGCCTTTCATCGTCGGACTGATGACCGAACGGCTCGAGCCGCAGCCGCAGCATCGGGTGCTCGAGATCGGCACCGGATCCGGCTACCAGGCGGCGGTCCTGTCCCTGCTGGTGCAGCGGGTGTTCAGCGTCGAGATGATTCCCGCCCTGGCCACCGCGGCCAGCCAGCGCCTGGCTCGCCTCGGATTCGACAATGTCGAGGTAAGACAGGGAGACGGCCGGCAGGGTTGGGTCGAGCAGGCGCCGTTCGACGGGATCATCGTCACCGCCGCCGCGGCCGAGCTGCCGCCTGCCCTACCGGCGCAACTGAAGATCGGCGGCCGCCTGGTCGCACCGCTCGGTCGCTCGCCCTTCGCCCAGGATCTGTGCGTCTTCCAAAAGGAGGCCGAGGGTCGGATGTGCCGCCGGAGCCTGCTGGCGGTGGCCTTCGTGCCGCTGGTTTAAGCCTTGGTTGCGTCCGCCCCTCAACCTTAGGATGAGACACCACACCGAAGGTATCTGTCCGCACGTCAACCCTTCGTATCCTCATGGCTGTTATGCTCTAGAGGTAGTCCGAAAATGGGGTAGAGGCGCATTTACATGTTGCAACGCAATATCAACGAGGCCAGATTGTTCCTCGCGGGACCTGATTGCTCAGGTACCGCATTCTTGGACGTTTCCTCCCTAAACTTGGGCCCTGGGTAACCAGGGCCCCTTTTCTTTGGTGCAACAGGTCGTTAGCCCGTTGCCCGAGGGCTTCCATCGTCCCGGCATGGAGACGCTCCTGCGGCCAGCGAGGACGCGCAACATCGCCGACCCGCCGAGCAAGCGGTCGCGAGTTGTCTTAACTGCGGCTCCATCGGGCGCGGCGCGCCACAGCAAACACACCGTTACCATTTTGGCCCGAATCGGTAATCAGGGGGAAAAGCGCCATCGGTATGGTCCTCGGCATCCCGAAACCGAGAGACCTTCGATGATCAGTGGAAAACTGGTAACCCTGGGCCCAATCGTACCGAACGACTTTCCGTCGCTTTTCCGTTGGGCCGACGATTTTGATGCCGCTCGCCTGAACGAGAGGTTCACATGGCCGCATCGCTTTACCCCCAACGAAATTTCGAAGAGGCGAGCATTGACCGTGATCACCGGGTGTTCGGCTGGTGGGGGCTGGTCCTTGCCGTTTGCGGACTGGTGGTCATGGCGCTCGCCGCGGCATCGTTTGCCCTGGACTGATCAGGAATCCAGGACGTAACAAGCAACGGAACCACCAGCCATACCCATACCGAACAGATTTCGCCCGCCGCCAGCTTTACGGTCAGCGGCAGCACGATCAGCGAAACGCTGGTGCGGGGCAACGGGGTCGCCACCATCCAATTCGTCCAACCGACGGGCAGTACGCTTTACGCAGTCGGCTCGGTGACAGAGGCAATCATCCAGGCCAACGGGGCGTCAACGCTGCTTTCGGTCAATCCCTATGACCGCGCCGAGTTCACCATCGACAGCAGCGGCACCGTCACCCAGGTCCAAAGCGTCAGCCCGACCGGAACCGTCGCCACGGTCACGCCCAACAGCCACACGACCTTCACCCAATTGGCGCCCGGGTTTGTCCAGGAAACCGTGACCTACGGTTCGCATGCGTCATATGTCGTGTTCTCCGAGGGCAGCGGCAGCGGAGGGATCTATACCGAGGTCGCCCATGGCTCGGGTAGCACCGTCGATCTCGTCGGGCTGCAGGCGCAACTGGCCCATTTACCCGCTTCGGTCGGAGCCTTGGTTTAACCCCGCATTTCTCACCCCGGCGGCGCCTATCGCGCGGCACAACAGCATCGACCATCTCGGCGATCACCCTGTCCCAGTCGCCGGGCGCCACGGCAATGCATCTCGGCTCGATGGACGGCAGCACATCCACCAATGTTATCCCTTGCTGGTCGTTTGCAGCATCGCCATCAGGTCGCCCTCGAACGCATGCTGGCCGACATGGGTGAGGCAGCTTTTCGCGTAAGCCCAGATCTCGCCGCCCATATCGGTCCAGAGTTTACAGAAAGTATAGTCCTCGCTTAGATAGATTCCCGTATCGGGATCGATCACGCAGTCGAAAAACGCGTGCGCAGTCTGCGATATGTCGATGTTCACCGAAACACCGATGCCTCGATATTTTGTTCCAGGGTAATGCTCAGCCATGCGGCTGAACACGGACCGTTTGATCATCATGAAGCCGCCGCCGATGTAGCGGGCCCGGACGAAATCGTCGGCAGGCCGAATCTCGCCGGGCGCAAGCCATTCGACCACGTAATTCATCGCGCTGGGACGAACCTCGGTGGCTCCGGCCCGCACCATGGTCGTGATGCGTTCCCACTCCAGCCCTTTCAGCGGATAGATCGCTCCGCAAACATCTTTGTCGGCGGCCAGCAGGGCCTGAACCTGTTCCGGTCGAAAGCCGATATCGGCATCGATGAACAGCAGATGGGTGGCATCGGGGTGCGCCAGGAATTGCTGGACCAGGATATTGCGCACCCGGGGGATCAGCGCATCGCCACCGATTAACAGGAAATTGATGCCGATGTCGTTTTGCAAGCAATACTTCTGCAAGGTCAGCACCGAGCCGACGTAGGGAAATGTCCCGGTCGATGTTGAAATTGTAGAGCAGGCGTTGCTCACCTTGAGCCTGTAGGCTCGGGGTGTCGAATCCACGAAAGGAAAGCAACGCCATGAAGAAATCTACCACATCAGCCAC
>CAIOJO010000074.1 GCA_903858635.1 uncultured Telmatospirillum sp.
CGCAGGGCATGGCGGCGGTAACCGCCTCGTTGACATGGGGCATCACGAAGGCCGAACGGGGGCCGCCATCCAGCGCCGCCAATTCGCCGAAATAGCCGCCGGCGGGGATATCGGCAAACGCCACTTCCCGGCCCGACGCCGAATAGTTCACCACCCGGACCACGCCCTTGATGACGAAATAGACGTCGCGGCTATCGCTCTCGCTATCGATGATGTGTTCGCCGGTTTCATAGCGCTTGAAGCGGCATTGGCGCGCCAATTCCTCGCGCTCGCTTGCGGCGAGCGAAGAAAACAACGAGATTCCGTCGAAATTCCACTCTTGAGCCATGATTTTTCGCTTTAGTTATCGACCTATCCTAACGGCAAATCTTCAGCTTGACGAGAGCATGACGATACGCCTGCGTCTAGTGCAACGACGCAAGCAATGCAAACAATGTCGTCATCCCCGCTTTCGCGGGGATGACGGCGAACACTGGTGCAGCCACCGCGGTGAACCATCGGGATGGTTCGGTGCCCTAGCGGAACACCACGGTTTTCGAACCATTGATCAGCACGCGGTGTTCGATGTGGTAGCGCACCGCCCGGGCCAGCACGACGTTCTCGATGTCGCGCCCCATGGCCACCAGATCATCCGGCGTATGGGTGTGATCGACGCGCTCCACCGACTGGTCGATGATCGGCCCTTCGTCGAGATCGGTGGTGACGTAATGGGCGGTGGCGCCGATCAGTTTGACGCCGCGCAAATGGGCCTGATGGTAGGGCTTGGCCCCCTTGAAACTCGGCAGGAAGGAGTGATGGATGTTGATGCAGTGGCCGGACACCTGGGCACACAACTCCGGTGAAAGGATCTGCATGTAGCGGGCCAGCACCACCAGATCGGGGTTCAACTGGTCGAGCAGCGCCATCAGCGCCCGCTCCTGCGTGGTCTTGTCGGCCTTGTCGACGGGCAGCAGTTGATAGGGCACCCGGTGCCACTCCACCAGACTGCGCATGTCGTCATGGTTGGAGATCACCGCCGGCACCTCGATGGGCAAGGACCCGGTCTGGTAACGATGCAGAAGGTCGTACAGGCAATGGCCGAACTTCGAGACCAGGATCACCACGCGCGGCCGCTTGGACAGATCGTGCATATGCCAGATCATCTGAAAGCGCTGGGCGATCGCCGAGAATCGCTTCTCCAGTTCGCGCTTGTCGGGCGACAGGGCGCCTGTGGTGAACATGCAGCGCATGAAGAAGCGCTTGGAAAATGCGTCGCCGAACTGGGCCGCTTCGGTGATGAAGGCGTCGTGTTCGCTCAAGAACCCCGACACCGCGGCGACGATCCCGACCGTGTCGGGACAGGTGATGGTCAGGGTAATCGTGGTTTTCTCGGCCATTCCAACCTCCTGGGCGGCTCTTCTGGTAGCTCAGCGCGAGGCTCACGCCAAGGATTTACTCAGCCCTCCTTGCATTTTTCCCCAAGATTGACGATGGTCAGGCCGCCTCTGGCGGCGGGCTGCGCCTCGCCGCCCACCATCGAAGACCATCGGCTTGCCACCGGTGTTGTTGCATAGAACCCGCCGACAGGCCGGTCGCGGGCCGGTCCGCCGATCATGATCAGCAGGAGCAGCGCATGAAGACTGTGTATTTCAAGTCCGGCGAGGCCGAGTGGAAATACGAACTGGACGACGAGGAGCACGATTCGATCATCCGCGGCATCCTCGAAGACGGCACCGACTTCGAGGAAATGCTCGACGAATCGTTGGAAATCCTGCGCGATATCTCGGCGATGGACGAGGACGAGCTGGACGAGGACGACCAGATCGACCAGACCATCTCGGTGTCGTTCATCTGGCACTATTTCAACAATCTGCCGGCCGACAAAGGGCGGATCGAGGGCGACGTGGTGCTGGTCGAGGACGAGGACGGCACCAGCGTCACCGTCCTGGCCGCCAAGGACGTCATCGAGGAGTGAGCGATTGATCGCAGATAGGGGTAGGGAAGGCCTTAGCCTCCCCTCCCTCCGAACCGTACGTGCGGTTTTCCCGCATACGGCTCTCCAGTCGGTGGTTTCCTCATCGGGAGCCCCTCGCGGTGAGCCAGGCCGTGTGTAAGGCGAACAGCCCAG
>CAIOJO010000075.1 GCA_903858635.1 uncultured Telmatospirillum sp.
CCGACAATTATCATAGTTGTCGCTACGGGAAGTCTGTTGCCTTGCTCATGGCTCCGTGATAACAACAAGTCACCACTCGGCAGCGTCTCTCACAGGCAACCATAATCGACGCTAGGCGGCAATCATAATTGTCGCTCTACACGTGGACGCCCCTTTGCGCCGGGCTGAACTCTTGAAGAGCCCTCACCGGGCCTGCCGGTCTCGGGTGATACTGACCCGGTGATCGGCGCCATTGGGCAGTGCGCCG
Source organism: uncultured Telmatospirillum sp. (assembly GCA_903858635.1). Lineage (GTDB taxonomy): Bacteria > Pseudomonadota > Alphaproteobacteria > Rhodospirillales > Magnetospirillaceae > DUZF01. The sequence goes on from CAIOJO010000075.1 coordinate 248, forward strand.
TCGCCCTTGCCCAACCCGACAGAAGGAGGACGCCATGCGGATGTTGGTGAACGTCACCATTCCCCATGAGACATTCAATGCGGCGATGAAAGATGGCAGCGCCTCCTCGAAGATGACGCGCATCTTGGATGCGACAAAACCGGAAAGCGTTTACTTCACCGAGCGCAATGGCCATCGGGGCGCGGTGCTGATCGTCGATGTTGCCGACCCCTCAAAGATCCCATCGCTGGCCGAGCCTTGGTTCCTGGCCTTCCAAGCCGATGTCGAGTTTCACATCGCGATGACGCCGGAAGATCTCAACCGGGCCGGCCTCGACGACTATGGCAAGCAATGGGCCTGAACCTTCCTATCGGCTGAGATCGACCCGCTGGCGGGCCGTGTTGCCGCTGCCGATGGCCATGTTGACCTGGCTGTCGACGCTGTTGACGGCCGAGCTGCCGAAGGCCTGGGCCAAGGCGGCGGCCGCCGTCAGGGCGGGCGGCGGGGCCGGATTGGATGCCGCCTGCGCCTTGGCGGAGGCCGCAGCGGGCGGCGTGCCGGCGGCGGGGCTGGATGGCGCGCTGGCGGCCGCCTGCTGGGTGCTGTTGCCGTCGCCGACGGCCAGGTTGACCACGCTGTCCTGGCTGTTGACGATGAACGGTGCCTCGATCACCGTCAGGTCAAGCGGCGGCCCGAAGTCCGGCGGCGGCTGGCGGCTGGCGGCCAGCGGCTGGCCGAAATGGAAGCCGGCCAGATAGCCGGCATCGCCGCGGATGCTGGCAATGGCCTGTTGGGCGACTTCCTCGCGGGCCCGGGCCGGATTGGCCGCCTTCACATCGGCGGGAGCCCGCGCCAGCGGGCCGGCCACCCCGGCTCCGTCCTGGGCGGGGCGCCCCTGGTGCATCTGCCCGAGACCCGGCCCCGACACGCCCAGGCCGCCCGCTTCCTGGGCGCTGGCCGCCCCCGTCAGCAAAGCCAAAGCGGCGATGCCGATCAATATTGTCCGTCTGTTCATGACTGGCCCTCCCGCTGCGGCGAAATCAGCGCTGCAGCGTGTGCAGGCCCTGACCGGCCAGGTTGCCGATCCCGGCGGCGACATTGGTGCCGACATCGACATTGGTGGTGACCAGCGGGCCGCGGCCGCTCCAGTTGAAACCGACCAGCGGCGCCGCTTGCTGGCTCCCGGCCAGCTGCTGCTGGGCGGCATTGCCGATGCCGGCCGCGACATTGGTCCCCACCGCGGTGTTGGTGCTGACCAGCGGCCCGCCGGACCAAGGACCGGCCGGAGCTTGGGCGGACGGCAGGGGTTGCTGCGAGCGGCTGGTCATCGCCGCCGCCAGGCTGTTGGCCGATATCAGGTTGTTGGCGCTGAGCGGCACGCCGCCGCTCATCGCCTCGCCGGCGACAACGGGACCCGCCAGCGGCAGTGCGGACAGGGCGACCAGACCGACCAACCGGCCAATTCTCATGTTCATCGAAGACCTCCTGGGGACCGGGCCAAGGCACCGTGCCTGGCCGTCGATGGGACCCTAGGAGGCTTTGCCCGGCCCGCCTGTCGGCCAGTTCACATCATTTGACGATGATGGTGATCTTTTTCGAAATCACCGGCGGCTTGTGCGGCACATGCTTGTCGTCGCCCAGCAGCAGCTGCAGCGTATGGCGGCCGGGGGGCAGATCCAGCACCGTCTCGGTCTCGCCGCCGCCGAAATGCAGGTGGTTGCGATCCGACGGAATGGCCTCGTCCATCGGCGGCAGATCCGTATCGATCAGCAGATGGTGATGTCCGGTGTTGGGGTGCTCGACGTCCTTCGGCGCCACGCCCATGTTGCGCAGCCCGAACCACACCTTGAAGGGGCTCTTGACCGTCTGACCGTCGTTGGGCCAGCCGATATAGAGATAGGCATCGCTGGGCGCCGGCGTGGTTCCGGCCCAGCCGGGCGCCATGGTCGCGACCAGGATGACGGCGGCGATGCGGGCGGCTTTGAACATGGTCGGCGCCTCCCTAGGGAACGATCACGGTGATGCGTTCCGACACCAGCGTTGGGGTGAACTGGACATGCTTGTCGTCGCCCAGGACCAGCTGCAAGGTGTGGCGGCCCGGCGACAGTTCGATCCGGGCTTCGGTCTGGCCGCCGCCGAAATGCAGGTGATTGCGGTCATTGGGGATCGGCTGGTCGGCGGGCGGCAGCTCGGCATCGATCAGCAGGTGATGATGCCCGGTCTTCGGGTGCTCGACGCCGGCCGGGGCGATGCCCATGTTCTTCAGCCCCATGCGCAGCCAGAAGGCGCCACCCTTGATGACCTGCTGGTCCTTCGGCCACAGGATGTAGACATGGGCGTCGTCGGGCGCCGGCTTGTTCTCGGCCGCCGCCGATCCGGCCAGGCAGGTCGCCGCCACCACGGCCGCTAGCATCCTTCCCCACATGTCTTGCCCTCCCGCTGGCGCATCCCGAACATCATATGACGGCCGCAGGGTCGCCGTGGCGACTGCCATGGGGGATAACCGGGCGGCGCATGGGCAGCCCAAGGGCGCGCCGATCGGGTAACACCATTGCCCCTCTCGACCGCCGACCCAACCTCGCTTATCCACGCAGCATGGCCTGCAACCTGCGTCCTGTCCTTTGGCTGGTCCTTGCCCTGCTTGGCGTCGTTCCGGCGGCGCGAGGCGAAGGCGTGGTGGTTTCATCGACGGTGCCCGGCATGACCGTCGGCCAGGTGGTCGCCGACGATGACATCCTCCATCTGCCGGCCGATTCGCTCGCCGTTGTCTTGTTGGCCAGCGGTCAGGTGGTGAAGCTGGCCGGCCCCTATGACGGCAAGGCGGCGCCGACCGCATCGGCCAAGGATGACGGGCCGAAGACCGTGCTGCTGGAGAACTGGCAGCAACCGGATCTGTCGTCGCTGGGCGGGGCGCGCGGCCAATTGCTGCCGAGGATCCCGCCGCTGGACGCCACCACCGCGGTGGTGGTGGATGCCGGACATTCGGCCACCTGGTGCATCGCCCCAAAGACCCCGCTCAGCCTGGCGGCCCCTGGCCAGGCACCGGCCAGGCTCGACCTCGAAGACGGCGCCTCGGGCGCCCGTGCCAGCATCGCCTGGCCGCCGGCCACCGGCCCGCAGCCTTGGCCGCCGCAATTGGCGCCACGCGACGGCAGCAGCATCATGGCCCGCTGGGACGGCAGCCAAGCGGTCCAGATGCTGCATTTCCAAGTGCTCGATGCGGATCAGGGCAACACCTCGGCGCGGCTGATCCGCTGGTGGCGGGCCGGCTGCCGGACGCAGCTCGAGCCGCAATTGCGGGCTCTCGGGGCGCAGATGGCGCCCTTTGCCCTGTATTTGTCGACCGACCGTGGCCGCACCCCCCGCTACGCCATCGGCGAGCCGGTCGACCTGGTGGTGCAGGCCAACCGCGCCTCGTTCCTCTATTGCTTCATCCTGCAGGATGGGCAGGTCCGTTCGGTCTTTCCCGGGGCATCGGGGCGGATGCGTCTTCCCGACCAGACCGAGATCCATATTGCGGCGGATCGCTTGCCGCTGGACATCACCGCACCGCCGCCGCGGCTGGCCGAGCTGCGCTGTTATGCGGTGGCCGGCCAGGCGGCCGAGACCGCTCAGCTCGCCCTGCCCGCCGGCTCCGGTGGCGACCAGTCGGGCAGCCAGCTGGACCGCCTGTTCGCCTCTTTGGCCAATGTCCAAGTGGCGCAGGCGCATCTGACGGTGCGAACCGACTAGAGCCGATTGCGTTCTTACGGAATCGGCGATTAAGCCCGAGCGGCGCCTGAGCCATTGAAAAGGCGGAGCCTTTTCACACTGAAGACTCGAGAGTCGATCGCGTGTGAACGCGAACGGCTCTAAGGCCTGTGGCGGCCTTTCTCCGCTGGCATAAACACGCTCGATGCGCTATATGACCAACCAGATGGTCATGAGTGAGATATGAGCGCGATTAATCTGGCTGACGCCAAGGCACATCTGAGCGAGCTCGTCGACCGGGTCGAAGCGGGCGACTCAATCGACATCACCCGACGCGGCAAGCCGGTCGCGCGCCTCACCTCGGTGGCCAGGCCCCGCCAGCGCATTGATCGGACCATGCTGCAGACGCTGACGGCCGACTTGCCGCCGCAAGCGCCGGACGCTGCCGATCTGGTGCGCTCGATGCGGGATGGCGATCGCTACTGATGCTGTATCTCGACACGTCGCTGATCGTGGCAGCCCTTTCCAATGAGGCCGCCACCGCGCGAACGCAAATCTGGCTGGCCGAGCAAGACCCGGCGCAGCTTGTGATCAGCGACTGGACCGTCACCGAGCTTTCCTCCGCCATGGCGATCAAGCTGCGGACCGGCCAGATCACTCTGGAGCAGCGTGCCGCGGCCTTGGCGATGTTCAACAAGCTGGTGATGGAGAGCTTCACCGTCCTGCCGG
>CAIOJO010000076.1 GCA_903858635.1 uncultured Telmatospirillum sp.
CGTTGCATCTGCATTTCCATCTCCATTATCCGCTTCACACCCACACATTACGCCCGCCACCTGTGGGTGTCAAGCGGATAATGCGGCCCATCCGAGAGATTCAATATCTAGTAGGTGTGGGTAAAAGGCGGATAGGCAAGATTCATTCTTATATCCCCGCCTGTCATCGAAAAACCGAAAGTATTCCGCCGCCACTTCCGGCCGAATAAGCAAATTGATGGCGCAGTGCATCGCCGCTTGATTGAGGGATGAGAAGCCCTTGTCAGCCAGTTGCTCTGCCGCCCAGTTGTTCAGCGCGATGTTGGCTTGCACCGTTCTTGGCTTGTGACCGAGGGCGATCTGGAGCAGGTCTTTCAACGCCGGATCGAGGGTGAAGCTTGTGCTGGCCATCGGTTCAGGCCTCCACCGAGGATGTGTGACCGTCACGCCAGCCGCGAAGATCACCCAGCCGTTCCCATGCCGACCGGGCCATGGCGCCATTGCCCGTCCGCCACCGAGGATCGGCTAGAATCGCCAGACAATGGCGCTCCGTCCATTGGTCCGGGGATGCTTCAGCAATCAACAACTGGTCCCGTTCCCGCTGTCGGGCTTTCCGTTCCGCTGCTGTGCCCATCGCCGCCCCTCCATAGTGTGACCGTCACAGTATGGCAGGCGTGATGGTCACAGTCAAGGTGTGTGACGGTCACAGGTCAAGGTCTTGTTTCGTGACATGTCACGCAATGCTTGACATCCGTCACCAAAGCTGTAATTTCGTGACACGTCACGAAACAGGAGATGTCAATGCCAAGGAAACCGATCGGCGAACGGGCCATGACCGCGGCAGAGCGCAAACGCCTGCAACGCCAGCGCCAGCGGGAACAAGGCGTCTCTCCCGCACCGTCACGAAATAGCGTCACGAAACAAGATGCCGAGATAGCCGAACTTCGGGCGCGGATTGCGGACCTGGAGGCGCAACCGGCATTGATGCCGGTGAGCGATGACGACGAAGAAGACCCGGTGCGGATGACGGCCCTGGGCCGCGTGCAACAGATTTCCTACCTCACCGACTGCCAGAGGATTGCTTTCGTCATCGACCGTGCGGAGGTGGAGAATCCGAATCACGAAGGTCCGCTACACATTGTCTCTATTCACCAAGGCCGTGTGCCAGCGGAAGACGAGAATGGCACTCCCCAGTTTTATACGGACCGAGAGCGTAAGCCGGCGTTCGATACGGACGAGAGCAAGCTTCCCAAGTTCATGGGCTGGAACCGGTATGAATGGGCAGCCAGCGCCCCCGACGAGATCGTAGAATATTTCGATATGACCCGTGCGGTGGACGTGTGGCGCCTGGAGGCGTGGTATTGCAAAGACTCACCGAGATGGCACCCCGACATCATCGCCGAATATGAGGCACTGTGGGCCGAGCACGATGAACAGCAGGCGGCTTATGAAGCCGCACGCATGGCGGCCGAGCAAGCCGCACTCGAAGCCAAACCGACCAAACGCAAGAGGGTTTCCCGTGGATGAAATATCGGAAGCCGCTTCCGTAAAGAGGGGGCGAGGCAGACCACGGACCTTGCCTCCTTACATGGAGGACATGATCAACCAAAACCTGGGCGGCTTTAGGCAGATGTCCCGGCGGAACGTTCACAATGCGGATATGGCACAACGGACCCATGAAATCTTAAGGGATGCAAATCACCCCGGCGCGCAATGGTTCCTTACCAAGTCGTCCATTGCAACGGAACTGGGGCGTGTATCGCTGACCCACGATATGGCAACCCTGCTCGCTTTGGCTGACGATATTTTCAAGAGCAAGCCAAAGGTGAAAGACATCGTGGCCCGCCTGAGAGCTTGGCGCCTTGGAAAAGACAAGGCCGATTCCTTCGATCTGGCGCGTCTGGTGGGGGCTTGCGTGAACACTTATCGGCGCCAGCATAAAGCCGCAACCTGGGCTCAGATTCGGGAGGCGCTCGCCATCGTACAAGCCCACATCGCCGATAAGACCGATTGACGGGGCCAGCCCTCGGCTGGGATCGTGAATCTGATCAATGAATGAAGAAGGTGCAGAGGATCAGCACCTCGACGGCGATCAGGACACCCAGGATGGTCATGACGACCCGTTGGCCTTTCGGGTTATGAACTTGCCGATGCCGACCCATAGCAGCACCCCCTGCACTATCCTTGCACCGCAGGGTAGCACAGCCATGAAGGCTATTCGACCGGATCGATGATGGGTGCGGTGTGGGGTGGCGGTACGTGCCCCTACCCTCGCGTCCTGACCAGCCAAAACCGTTGACACAGTGCTGACACAGCCAAAAACGATAAAGCCCCCGACTTTCGAAGGGGGCTTTAACTCGTTGGTTTTCTTGGAGAGATTGGTGAGCCCGTCGGGATTCGAACCCGAGACCTACTGATTAAAAGTCAGTTGCTCTACCAACTGAGCTACGGGCTCGCCATGGGCCGAGGCGCGCTACCATAAGAAGGCGCAGCGGCTCGGTCAATGGTTGTTGGCGGTGGTCACTCCTTGACGTCGGCCGCCACCTTCATCCAGACGATGCGGTCGGGATTGGCGACCGTACCGTTGTTGTAGGAATCGCCCTTCTTGATCTGGTCGACCGCATCCATGCCGTCGATCACCCGCCCCCAGATGGTGTATTTGCCATCCAGCGAGGGCGCCGGTGCGAAGCAGATGAAGAACTGTGAATCGGCGCTGTTGTAATCGGCCGAACGGGCCATCGAGACGGTGCCGCGCACATGTTTCTCGGCGGAGAATTCGGCCGGCAGTTTGAAGCCGGAGCCGCCGGTGCCGGTGCCGGTGGGGTCGCCGCCTTGCGCCATGAAGCCATCGATGACGCGGTGAAACGGCGTCCCGTCATAGAAGCCCTGGCGGGTCAGTTCCTTGATCCGCGCCACATGCTTGGGCGCCAGGTCGGGGCGCAGTTCGATCAGCACGCGACCGCCATTCAGCTGCATGACCAGGGTATTTTGCGGATCCTTGATCGGCGCTGCGGCATGCCCTGCCGAGACCCCGGCCAGACACAGCAGGAGCGACAGAAAAACGGTCTTTATCAAAGTGATCCCCTTATTCCTTGACGTCGGCAGCGACCTGCATGCGGATGATCTTGTCGGGATCGCGAACCAGGCCGTTGGCGGCCGAGTTGCCCTTCTTGATGCCGTCGACGGCGTCCATCCCCTCGACCACCTGTCCCCAGATGGTGTATTGCCCGTCGAGGCTCGGCGCCTTGTCCAGCATGATGAAGAACTGGCAATCGGCGCTGTCCGGATTGGGCGTGCGGGCCATCGAGCAGATGCCACGCAGATGCTTGGCCTTGCTGAACTCGGCCTTCAGCTTCGTGCCGGAGCCACCGCTGCCGGTGCCGGTGGGGTCGCCGCCCTGGGCCATGAAACCGTCGATCACCCGGTGAAAGACCAGGCCGTCGTAGAAACCTTCACGGGCCAGCTCCTTGATGCGGGCCACATGGCCGGGCGCCAGGTCGGGACGCAGCTCGATGACGACTCGACCATCCTTGAGATCGAGATAAAGGGTGTTTTCCGGATCCGCCGGTTCGGCATTGTCGGCCATGCCAATCGCTCCTGGCAAAAGGGATCAGTCTTCGCGTCGCTCAGGGATACGGCAGCGGCTCTGAATGTGCTGGCGTACCCGCGGCGAGACGAAGGAGGAAATGTCGCCACCCAGCAGGCCGATCTCCTTGACGAAGCGCGAGGAGATGAATTGGCACCGCTCGGAGGCCATCAGGAACAGCGTCTCGACGTCGGGGTTGAGGCGTGTGTTCATTCCGGCCATCTGGAATTCGTATTCGAAATCGGAGACCGCGCGCAACCCGCGAATGATTACAGAAGCACCGCAGTCGACGGCGAAATGCATCAACAGGCTGTCGAACGGCCGCACTTCGATGGCCACACCGTGATTGTTCTTCAGGGCGGCCACGTCTTCCCGCACCATCGCCAGGCGCTCTTCGGTCGAAAACAGCGGTCCCTTGCCGGCATTGCTGGCGACCGCGACGATCAGCTTGTCGACCACCCGGCAGGCCCGTTGGATGATATCGAGATGTCCGTTGGTGATCGGATCGAAGGTCCCCGGATAGACACCAACGCGCGGCGCTGTCATTCGCTGTCCCCCTGCTCGTCCTCCGGCTCGGGCCCTGGCGCCCCGTCGCCGATTTCGCCATTCGTCTCGTCCGCGCCGGGAACCTCGCCGGCGTCTTCGCCATTGGCCTCATCGCCGTTGGCGACCACTTCCCCCAGTCGAGCCGCCGACACCACCGATTCGGTTTCGGCCGTGCGCACCAGCGTCACCCCCTGCGTCTTGCGCCCGGCGATGCGGATGTCGTGGACCGGTATGCGGATCAGCTTGCCGCCATCGGTTACCAGCATGATTTCGTCGGATTGCAGCACCGGGAACGAGGCCACCACCGGGCCGGTCTTCTCGGTCAGGTCGATGTTGGCGATGCCGCTGCCGCCCCGCCCGGTAATCCGATATTCGTAGGCCGAGGTGCGCTTGCCGTAGCCGTTGACGCTGACCGACAGGATATGTTCCTCGAGCTCGGCCAGGCGTTCACGCTCGGTCTCCGGCAGCGCGCCGCGCAGATAGGCGTCGCGCGTCTCGGAATCGAAGTCGACATGGCGCAGCATCGACATGGAGATGACGGCGTCGCTTTCTTCCAGGCGGATGCCGCGGACCCCGGTCGAGGTGCGCCCGGCGAACACGCGGACGTCCGTCACCGAGAAGCGGATGCACTTGCCGTTGCGCGCCGCCAGCAGCACGTCATTGTCCTCGGTACAGGTCTGAACGGCGATCAGGCGGTCCCCCTCGTCCAGCTTCATGGCGATCTTGCCATTGGCCCGGATGTCGGTGAAGTCGGAAAGCAGGTTGCGCCGCACATAGCCGGTTGCGGTGGCGAACATCACATGCCATTCGCTCCAGCTCGCCTCGTCCTCGGGCAGCGGCATCACCGTCGAAATGGTCTCGGCCTGGTCGAGCGGCAGCAGATTGACCATCGCCTTGCCGCGCGCCTGCGGGGTGCCCAGCGGCAGGCGGTAGACCTTCAGCTTGTAGGCGATGCCGGTCGAGGAAAAGAAGATGATCGGGGTGTGGGTGTTGGCCACGAACACCTGGGTGACGAAATCCTCGTCCTTGATGGTCATCCCCGAGCGGCCCTTGCCGCCGCGGCGCTGGGTGCGGTACTCGGAGAGCGGCACACGCTTGATGTAGCCGGTATTGGTGACCGTCACCACCATGTCCTCGCGGGCGATCAGCGCCTCGATATCGGCCTCGAATTCGGCGTCCTCGATGCTGGTGCGGCGCGGTGTGGCGAACTGTTCCTTCATCTCCACCAGTTCCTGGCGGAGGATCTCGTAGAGCCGCTGGCGGGACCCCAGGATGTGCAGATATTCGCGGATCTGCTCGCCGATCTCGGTCAGTTCCTGGTGGATCTTCTCGCGTTCCAACCCGGTCAGGCGATGCAGCCGCAGATCGAGGATGGCCTTGGCCTGCAGTTCGGACAGCCGGTATTTGCCGTCGACCACGGTCCGTCCCGGCTCGTCGATCAGGGCGATCAGCGGCGCCACGTCGGTGGCCGGCCAATCCACCGCCATCAACTGCTCGCGGGCCTCGCCGGGATCGGCGGCGGCGCGGATCAGCTTGATCACCCGGTCGAGATTGGCCACCGCGACGGCCAGGCCGACCAACACATGGGCCCGGTCGCGGGCCTTGCCCAATTCAAAGATGGTGCGGCGGGTGATCACCTCTTCGCGGAAGGTGATGAAGGCGGCGATGATCTCCCTGAGCGTCATCATCTCCGGCCGGCCGCCGTTCAACGCCAGCATGTTGACGCCGAAGCTGGTCTGCAGCGGGGTGTAGCGGTAGAGCTGGTTCAGCACCACGTCGGGCACCGCGTCGCGCTTGATCTCGATGACCACCCGGACGCCGTCGCGATCGGATTCGTCGCGCAGATCCGAGATGCCCTCGATGCGCTTGTCGCGCACCAGTTCGGCCATCAGTTCGATCATCCGCGCCTTGTTGACCTGGTACGGCACCTCGGTGACGATGATGGCGGTGCGGTCCTTGCGCACCTCCTCGAAATGGCAGCGGCCGCGCAGCACCACCGAGCCGCGGCCGGTGGCGAAACCCGAGCGCACCCCGGCCCGGCCGAGGATGATGCCGCCGGTGGGGAAATCGGGGGCCGGCACCAGCTCCATGATCTCTTCCAGGGTGATCGACGGGTTGTCGATCATGGCGCAGCAGGCGTCGATCACCTCGCCCAGGTTATGCGGCGGGATATTGGTCGCCATGCCGACGGCGATGCCGCCGGCGCCATTGACCAGCCGATTGGGAAAGCGGGCCGGCAGGACCATCGGTTCATGGGTGGTGTCGTCATAGTTGGACTGGAAATCGACGGTTTCCTTGTCGATGTCGTCCAACAGGCTGGCCGCCGAGCGCGCCAGGCGGGCCTCGGTGTAACGCATCGCCGCCGCCGGGTCGCCGTCCATCGAGCCGAAATTGCCCTGCCCGTTGATCAGCGGCAGGCGCATCGAGAAGTCCTGGGCCATCCGCACCATGGCGTCGTAGATCGCCGAATCGCCATGCGGATGGTATTTGCCCATGACGTCGCCGACGATGCGGGCCGATTTGCGGAACGGCTTGTTGAAGTCGTAGCCGCTTTCCTTCATCGAGAACAGGATGCGCCGGTGCACCGGCTTCAAGCCGTCGCGGACGTCGGGCAAGGCGCGCGACACGATGACGCTCATCGCATAATCGAGATAGGAGCGTTTCATCTCCTCCTCGATCGTCACGGTCGTGATATCGAAATGCGGGGGTGTTGGTGCGTTCGTGGTCAATGCAACGGTCTCGAGCAGACGAAGGATGGGCGGGCGGCTGCGGGGCGGCCGTGGGAATGAACATTCCGCGGCGGGACCGTAGCAGATATCGCTATTGCGAACAAGGCGAAGCCCCAGGGGTTGGCGTCGATGACTCCGGAGGGATTCCCAAGGCGGTTCACCACGGAGATCACGGAGGACCCGGAGATCAATATTCGTCCTCCGTGCTCTCGGTGACCCCCGTGGTCATTTTCTCCGACGCGCCGCGGATGGCCGCCGCTTACCCTGCCCGCACCCGGGCGATGAAATCGGTGACCTGCCGGCGCAAGGCGACCGAGTTGGCCGCTTGATCGCCGGCCGCCTTCAGCACATGGCGGGCGCCCTCACTGGTTTCGCCGACCGCTCTGGTGACCTGCCCGATATTGGCCGACACCTCCTGGGTCCCGTTGGCCGCCTGTTCGACGTTGCGGGCGATCTCCTGGGTGGCGGCGCTTTGCTGTTCGACGGCGGCGGCCACCGCGGCCGAGATTTCGCTGATCCGCAGAATGGTCCCGTTGATGTCGCGGATGGCGCCGACCGCCTGCCTCGTCCCGTCCTCGACGGCGCCGATCTGGCTGGTGATCTCGTCGGTGGCGCGGGCGGTCTGGTTGGCCAGGTTCTTCACCTCGTTGGCCACCACGGCGAACCCCTTGCCGGCCTCGCCGGCGCGGGCCGCCTCGATGGTGGCGTTGAGGGCCAGCAGATTGGTCTGGGCGGCGACGCTGTTGATCAGGCCGACCACCTCGCCGATTCGGGCGACGCTGGCCGCCAGCCCTTCGACGATGCCATTGGTGCGTTCGGCTTGGCTGACCGCTGCTGCGGCCACCTGCGAGGCTTGGCCGACCTGACGGCCGATCTCGCCGATCGAGGCGCTGAGTTGCTCGGCGGCGGCGGCCACCGTCTGGACATTGGCGGTGGCCTGCTGCGACGCATTGGCCACCACATCGGCATTGCGCGAGGCCTGTTCGGCCACGGCGGACAGGGATTGCGCGGTGCCTTCCATATCGGTTGCCGAAGTGGCGACCCCCTGTACCACCGTTTGCACCCCCGACTCGAAATCGTCGGCCAGGGCGAGCATGGCGCGGCGCCGCGTCTCCTCGGCGCGCTGCTTCTGCTCCTCCTGTTCGGTCCGCAGCCGGTCCATCTCGGCGGCGTTTTGCTTGAACACCTGGACCGCCTTGGCCATGGCGCCGATCTCGTCCTGGCGCGACAGCGCCGGTACCTCCGCCGTCATGTCGCCGCCGGCCAGCCGGCTCATGCATTGGCGCAGGGCTTCCAGGGGCCGGGTGATGCGATTGCCGACCAGCCGCAGCAGCCCGGCCAGCACCGCCAGCACCGGCAGGAACACCTCGAGATAGGTGATCGTCTTGGCGCGGAACTCGGAATCCACGTCGTCGATATAGATGCCGGTACCGATCACCCAGCCCCAGGGGGCGAACGGCAAGGCGAAGGCCAGTTTGGGAACCGGCGTGGTCGAGGGCGGCTTCGGATAGAAGAATTGCACGAATTCCCCGCCCCTGGCCGCCCCGGCGATCAACTCGCGGGCGAAATACACCCCGTTGACGTCTTTCAACTCATTGACGCTGGTTCCTTCCAGCTCCGGTTTGGAGCGCAGGACCAGATAGGTGTTCTCCTTGCTGTAGGCGAATATATAGTTGGTGCCGTTCTCGTAGCGCAGGGAGCGCAGTGCCCCGATGGCCAGCCGCTTGGCCTCCGCTTCCGGAAGCGTTCCGGCTTCCGCCTGTTTTTGAAAATTTTCAGCGATCGACAGCGCGGTCTCGACCACCGCGCGCACCTTGGCTTGCCGATCCGCCATCATGGTGGACCGATTCTCGGCCAAGCCGATCGCCACCGCCATCAGGCAGCCGATCACGCCCAACCCGCCAATAGCCCAAAGCTTGCTGCTGATTCCATTAAGCATGCTTCCCCCCGTCGCAATAAACAGCCACTAAGACTTGACCACGGTGGAAGATACGGGCGTGTTCGTCTCTCCGGACGATTGCCTGATCCTCCGGCGATACGTGTTTTCTTTGGTTTCGAGGAACGCAGGCAACAGCGCGACTTCATTGATACCGGCCGATCGCTCTTTGTACCACTCGATCCGGGGCATTATTGGTGCCTTTGCTCGGCATTGATCGGCCTGTGCTCCATGCCGCCCAAATGGTTGCCGAAGATGATTAGACGCCAAAGTCCCGCTTGGTCAAATGTTATATAGTTAATGTCTTCACAAACATCTGTAACACGACAGATGCTTTGACATCATTTAATTTGTATGATGGATTTCGGCCGAATGGACTAGACATGCGGCTACATACCAATGGCCGCCACCGGGCAACCGAACGGCGGTGCCCCGATCGGCGCGGTCGCTGTTGGCCGGGAGGCTCCAGGCTGCGGGTGATCAGCCGGGCTGCACGCGGTCGAGTTCACGCTCGGTATCGGCGGCGGCCGCCACAGCGATAGGCAACGCCGCGCCGCCGCCGAGATCGACCGCACTGCCGCCCTTGGGCGGCGTGGTGAAGGCGACCGTCCAGCTGTCGCAGACGACGGCCGGTCCGCCCTCGATCCGGAACGGACCGGCGACGATGCGACCCTGCGCCTCCAGCCGAATCGGGCAGATGGCGAAGGGTGCGACGCAGGTGGATTCCCTGCACTCGTACTCGCAGTAGGCGAGATCCTCCGGCACATCCTCGGCCATATACTTCTGAACCAGGTTGGCTACCCACTCCAATATATTACCCACCTGCGCGGTCCTCCCTGTCTGCGACCGGATATGGCAAGAACAATAAGGACAGATTTTAATATCCAACGGAGAATTAGCCCAAATTTTACTTCGCGTATCAATAGCCCTTCAGGCGTAGCCTCAGGAATGCAAAACGGCCGGGAGCATAGGCTCCCGGCCGTCGGAACCGTCCTTGCGGATATTTCGGTTAGAACGGAATTTCGTCGTCCAGCTCCGGGCCGGCCTCCCACCCTCCCCCGCCGCCGCCAGCCGCCGGAGCGGCCCGACCGGCCGCCGCTTGGCGGCCACCGCCGTAGCCGCCGCCTTCGGACGCCTGCTCATAATTGCCGCCGCCCTCGCCGCGGCTGTCGAGCAGGGTCAGCTCTCCCTTGAAGCGGCCGATCACCACCTCGGTGGAGTATTTCTCGGCACCGCTCTGGTCGGTCCATTTGCGGGTCTGCAGCGCCCCTTCGATATAGACCTTGCTGCCCTTCTTCAGATAGCGCTCGGCCACATCGGCGAGGTTGTTGTTGAAGATGACGACCCGGTGCCACTCGGTCTTTTCCTTGCGCTCTCCCGAGCCCTTGTCCTTCCAGCTTTCGGAGGTGGCGATGTTCAGATTGACGATCTTGGTGCCGTCCTGCGCGTGACGGACCTCGGGGTCGCGGCCCAGATTGCCGATGAGAATAACCTTGTTGACGCTGCCGGCCATACCGCGCTCTCCTAACACTCTACCCGAATAAAAGGTGAACACTCTAACCTTCCCCGATCCTGTCGAAAAGAGCTTTTTCGGAGGCGTCGCCCGGCCGGGTGCAGCAGTTCTCATTTTGGCAAATTCGGCAGATCCGGCCGTGGGAAGGAGGTGAACCACCAAGATGGGGTAATCGGGCGTCGCGTGGCGGCTGACAAGAAAGTGGCTGCCCCGCAAACTGTTGGTGAACACGAGATCCTGGACGGTCTCAATCAACAGAGGGGGCAGCCGTGAA
>CAIOJO010000077.1 GCA_903858635.1 uncultured Telmatospirillum sp.
CGGAATGCCACTGCCCGTCGCCCCGTAACCGGCAATCGCAATTGTCGCTGACCAAGATCCCTGGCATCGTCACACTGCCGGCTGCGAGAAAACTGCGCCCGCACGCTCACGCCGCGATCGGGAGGGGTGAGCAATTACAATATTGGCCCCATAAGACAATGAGCGCATCGCCCCCCTTCCCGCCCATCATTCAGCCACGTCGATGGCTGAACATCCGCGTCCTCCTCTCTGGTCTCGTCCTCGCCTGTGCGTTACCCGTGTGGATTGCCGCCGGATTCCTCATTCACTATGCCTATGTGTCGTCGCGGATCCAGACAACGGGGCGGATGCAGGAGATGGCGCGCGGCCTGACCCGCTCGGTCGATCGGGAATTGGCCAGTGTCGAGGCCGCTTTGCTGGGAATGGCGACTTCGTCCGCGTTTGCCTCGGGGGATCTCGCCGGGATGCACCGGCAGGCGCAAATGTTGCTTCAATTCTATCCGGGGGCCGACGTCATCCTGGCCGACCGGGCCGGACAACAGGTGATCAATTCTTACCTGCCGCTTGGCTCTCCCCTGCCGATCCGCAATCTTCCCGTGCAGGTGCGGCGCATCTTCGAATCGGCCAAGCCCGCGGTCAGCGACCTATTCTTTGGCGCCGTCACCAGGAAGCCGCTGCTCAGTGTCGACGTGCCGGTGTTCCGTGACGGCGTCGTGGTCTACGACCTCGCCATGACCCTGCCGGCCGATCGGCTAAGGGAGATTCTGCTGCATCAGCGCCTACCCTCGGCCTGGATCGCGTCGATCCTCGACGCCAGACACGTCGTGGTTGCCAGGACACGCAAGGACGATGAGTTTGTTGGACGGCTGGCGAGCGACGAGCTTCAGCGCGCGATGGCCGATGCGGCCGAGGGGACCATCCAAAACATCAATCTGGAAGGGACTCCGGTCTTTGCCGCGTTCAGCCGTTCCCGGGAGTCTGGCTGGGCGGTGGCGATCAATCTGCCCACCGCGGCCGTCCGTGCCGAGATACGCCCATGGCTGTGGTGGACCTTGGGTGGCGTGGCAAGCCTGAATTTGGCAGGCATCGCCGTTGCGGTGGCGATTGGGCGGGGCATCGCCGAGCGTGACAAGATGGAGGCGGCAATCCGTTACAGCCGAGACAGATTCGAGGCATTCGCCAAGGTATCGTCTGATTTGTTCTGGGAAACGGACCGGAAATTTCGCTTCACCTGGCTCTCGGAAAACGTCGCCGATGCCACGGGCCAGACTCTGCGTTCCCTGCTCGGAAGGACCAGGAAGAGCCTGATCGTCGACGTCGCCCCGGAGACCCGGGCGCAGTACCGGGACGACCTGCGCAATACCCGCTCTTTCCGCAACATCGCCTATTTGATCAAGTCCGATTCCGGAAAACCCCGGCATTTGCAGGTCAGTGGCGTGCCCATCTTCGACGAAGATGGCGGCTGTATCGGCTATCGCGGCACCGGAACCGACGTGACGGTTCTCAAGCAGGCCGAGATACGATCGCGGGAAAGCATGCTGGCGGCAGAAGCGGCCAATCGCGCCAAATCCGTGTTCCTCGCGGCGGCAAGCCATGATCTGCGACAGCCATTGCAAGCGCTCGGGCTTTACCTCGGCGTCCTGGAGAGCCGGCTCTCGCCGCAAGATGCGTCGATTATGAAACACATCGAACGGTGCCTCGGCAGCCTCAATGAACTGCTCGGTAATTTGCTGGATTTGAGCAAACTCGATGCCGGTGTGGTTACCCCCAACCTCTGCGAACTGCCGCTGGCCGATCTCTTGAACAAGCTGATCTCGGCCCACGCTCCGGCCGCCGAGGCGAAGGGCATCCGTTTGCGTGCGGTACCCACCAGGTTTTGGGTGCGAAGCGATCCGGTTTTGCTGGAGCGCCTGATCGGCAATCTGGTCGCCAATGCCGTCCGCTACACGCAGCATGGGGGCGTGGTGATTGGCGGCCGACGACGGGGCGGCACCATCTGGGTTACGGTGACGGACAGCGGCATCGGCATCCCGAAGGAAAAGCAGGACGAGATCTTTGAGGAGTTCCGCCAGCTCGGAAATGAGGAACGGAGTCGGGAGAAGGGCAGTGGCCTCGGCCTCGCCATCGTAAAGAGAATGGCGCGGCTCCTGGATTCGGACATCAGAGTTATCTCTCGGTTGGGCCGGGGCTCAACCTTCGCCATATCCTTTCCCCTGGGCGTGCCTGTCGGCAAGCATGCCGCGGCCCCCTCCGGAGAGGATCGCCGTCTGCAGACAGCCCTTCTCTCATCCGATGACGGCCCGCAACTGGCGGCAGAGCCGCACCCCTTCCTGCCAGGTCGAGTGCCCCCAGCCGATCTTGGTGGGGAATTCGTCGTCGGTATAGGTGCTGTCGTAGATCACCAGGTCGGCCCCGGCAATCAGCCGCAGCACGTTCTGGTCGGGCCGGCCGGGCACATGCTC
>CAIOJO010000078.1 GCA_903858635.1 uncultured Telmatospirillum sp.
CACTGCCAGAGCCCACAAAACCGCCGCAGAACCCCGCGGCGGCCGACAGAAGCACGCCTATCCGTACCCCCCTACGCGCCCGCCGCCGCGATCAAAGAAAATTTTGGACAACGGACTTCGGTGAGAAATGCGGGCTAGCGCGTTGAGCGCGCCGGAGCTTTAGCGGAGGAGCCAAGCCCGCGGAGGCGGGCGCCCGGCGCCTGAGGGACGATCAATATAAGTGTTGCCCGCCGGTGACGAAGACTTCGGTCCCCGTCACATAGGCGAAATCGTCCGAACACAGGCGAAAGATCACCCCCGCCACATCCTGCACCGACCCCATGCGATCCAGCGGAATGCGGGGAATCAACGCCTCGTATTCCGGCGAGATCATCTCGGTCTTGATCTCGCCCGGCGCCACCGCGTTCACCCGCACCCCCAGCTGGGCGAATTCCACCGCCATTTCCCGGGTCAGCCCGGACAGCGCCGCCTTCGAGGTGGAATAGGCCGATCCGGCGAAGGGATGAACGTAATGGCCGGCAATCGAAGTGACATTGACGACCGCGCCTTGTCCGCGATGCAGCGCCGAGGCGAAGCCGCGGGCCAGTTTCAGCGGGGCGAAGAAATTCAGTTCGAACACTTCCTTCCAGCCGTCGATCGACCCGTTGAGCACGCCGAGGCGTTCCTTGAAGGTCGTCTTGGGGCTGACGCCGGCATTGTTGATCAGGGCGTGCAGTGGCTCGCTGCCGAGGATCTGGTTGGCTTGGCGGACGAAGGCATCGGTGCTGGCCGGATCGGTCAGATCGGTGGGAATGTGATGCGTCCACAACGGGTCGCGGCGGCAATGCGCCGGCACGTCCTGGCGGGCACAGGTGATAACCCGCCAGCCTTCACGCATGAAGCGCTGGACCGTGCCGTGTCCGATGCCTTGGCTGGCGCCGGTGAGGATGACCGATTTGATCTCTGCACTCATGGAGTCAGAATATAGGCTGCCGCTGTGCGCCTGTCAGCGCGGCCATTCGACCCGCGCATTCAACCCGAGCGCCGCAAGGCCGGCCAATGCAGGTGGCTCTCGACGAATTCGTCGAGGCAGGCCTGATAGCGACGGCTTCGCACCCGGTCGCCTTGGGCACGCGCGGCGGCCACCCGGTCGGCCAAGATCTTCCGGATGACCTCGCCGCCATCCGGCCGGTCCAAGACCCGCTCGGCCCAGTCGGTGGCGACGATCATCTCGAGGCCTTGGTGATCGGCAATGGCTTCCACTTGCTCGGGAGTCAAGGTGCCGAAATCAATGCATTCCTGGAGCGTCAGCATGGGCTCTCCGTGACGGCGGATGATCCCGCCGGTTGTTTCGCCGTCCTTCTATCAGTGGCAGAGCAATACCGCCATCGTCGCCTCATGCAGCACCTGGCGGGTGACGCCGCCCAGGATCAGCTGCCGCAGGCGAGAGTGGGTGTAGGCCCCCATCACGATGAGGTCGGCGCCGGCCGCCTTCGCCTCGGCCAGCAGGGTTGGACCGACCTGATTGCCGGCGACGAAGCTGTGCACATTGGCTTGCACGCCATGCCAAGCCAGATAGCCGGCCAGTTCGCTGGGGATGGCCGCCTCCTCCTCGCGGGCCGACAGGATAATGATCCCCGACGCCCGTTTGAGGAACGGCATGGCGGCGAGAACGGCGCGCGACGCCTCGGCACTGCCATTCCAGAACACCGCGATCTTGCGGCCCACCGCGCTCGGCTGCTGCGGCGGGGCCAGCAGCACCGGCCGGCCGCTTTCCATCAAGGCGGCGTTCAGGGTCATGATCGACGGAGTGTCACGGTCCGGCAACGGGCGCGCCATGACCAAAAGGTCGGTCAGGCGCCCGGCATTGGCGACGATCTCTTCCTCGCGCCCCATCTCCTCGCGCCAGTTGGCCGTCGCCTGATCGGGCGCCGGCGGCGCGGTCACGGTGGGGACCCCCAGCCGGGCGCAGGCCTGGTCGTATTCGGCGCGGATACGGGCGGCCCGGTCCAGTGCCTGTCGTTCGGCCGCGGCCAACATCTCCTGGACCATCGCCGCCGACATTCCTTCGCCGACCAATGGCAAGGCGCTGGCGGCGTCGATGCGAACATGCATGGCCTCGACATGGGCTGAGTATTCCCGACCGACCAGGAGGGCAAGACCCAGCGTCGCCGGCGCCGAGTCCGGGTCGCTGAGACAGGCGAGAATGGTGCGATAACCCGTCATGGCGTATCTCCTTAGCCGAATTCTACCCCTTCATTATGCCCCTACTTTTGCCATGGCGACAGTCGCTATTGTTCATAGCCCCAAAGACTTGCGCCCACGCTCCAGGGTCGCAGCCTTGCTGCCTGAAGAATCGAGCCTGGACCAGGCGAGCTCGCCCAGCTCATAGGTCAATTGCCGTTCCAGCACCTCGGGCGTGGCGTCCGAGGCGTTGGCCTGGCGCTTCTCGATGCGCTGACGCATGGCGTCGGGCGACGCCTCCAGCCACAGCCCTTCGAAGCGCAGATCCAGCCGGCGCGCCACCGCTTCGATCGCCGCACGCTGCTCGGGCCGGGCAAAGACCGCGTCGGCGATCACCGAATGGCCGTGGCCGAGGACCTGCCCGGCCTTCTCATAGAGCTCCTGATAGGTGCGTTCGGTCACCTCTTCGGTATAAGCGTCCGGCGGCAACCGCGTTTCCGGCTCGACCCCCAACAGGCGTTTGCGCAAGACGTCGCTGCGCAGAACCACCGCCCCCGGGGCGGCCCCCAGGAACGGTGCCAAGTCGCGCGCCAACCGCGACTTGCCGGAACCCGACAGGCCGCCGACCGCCACCAGGCGAGGCGGCGGCGGCGTCAGATAGCCGGCGGCCAGGCCAAGGTAGGATTGCGCCTGCTCGCGTTGCCTGTGGTCGGCTTGCGGTCGCGCCATGGCCGCCGAGACATGGGCTCGGATGGCGGCCCGCAGCGACAGGAACAGCGGCAGGGCGGCCACGCCCTCGAAATCGCCTGTGCGCTCCAGATAGCGGTTCAGCACCAGGCTGGCCAAAGCGGGCAGACCGCGGGCCCGCAGGTCCATCAAGAGAAAAGCCAGGTCGTAGAACACGTCGATCGAGGCGAAGTCTTCATTGAACTCGATGGCGTCGAACAATGTCGGCTTGCCGTCGAACATGCAGATATTGCCCAGATGCAGGTCGCCGTGACAGCGCCGCACCATGCCGCGCTTGCGCCGTGCCTGCAGCAGCGGCGCCAGGCGGGTCAGCCAGGACAGGGATCCTTCGGTCACCCGGCCGGCCAGGACCGGGTGAAACAGACCGGGCATATACTGGGCGAAGCACACCGCATTGCCGTCGATGGTCAATCGTATGCCGGGCTCGCCGCCCCATTTCGGCCGCGCCTCGGCCTGGCCGTGCAGCGCCGCCACGGCATCGGCCAAGGCCCAGGCATGGTCGGCCTCGAGTCGCCCGGCCGCCGCCATGCGGTCGAACAGGTCGTCCTGGGCGAAGCGCTGCATCACCACCAGCCAGTCCACCGCCTCGCCACGCCCGTCCAGGACCAGCCGTCCGTCGGCTTCGCGGGTCACGGCCAACACCCCGAGATAGATATCCGGCGCCGTGCGGCGATTGATCGACACCTCGTTCAGGCAAGCCTGATGCCGGCTCTCCAAAGAGGTGAAATCGAGGAACGGTAGCCGCACCGCCCGCTTCAGCTTGTAGGCCCGGTTGCCGGCCATGAAGACGGAGGAGATATGGGTGTCGATGCGCTCGACCGAAGTCGGCACCGCCGCGAAGGTGTCGGGCCGCGATAACAGGGCGAGGACGTCGCTTTGCTCATTGGCCGTCATGGCGCAGCTTCCCGTCTTCCGCTGGCAGCCTGGCGCGTCCCGGGCAGGCGACGCGCCTCGGCCACATAATCTCCATCGGTCGGATTCGCCGTTGACGGACGGCGCCCCTCTCCTCGGATTGCCGAGGACATACCCGGCTGTCCAGGCTAACCGCTTTCCGCCCGCGCGTGAATGGCTCGAATAGGCTGGTGCTCTGAACCATTCAAATGGTTCAGAGCACCAGGTTTACGATAGCCCTCGCCGGGCGGGGGCAAAGCAAAGGCTAGTGCTCTGACCCAAACGGAATTCTCCGTTTGGGTCAGAGCACTAGGAGAAGACCGGCCTCGGTTCGTCCACCCCGGCCGGATCCTGGTGGATGATGATATCGGCGGCCGGAAAGGCCCGTTGGATGCTGGCTTCGACCTCGTCGCTGATCACATGGGCGCGGGCCAAGGTGATGTCGGGGTCGAGTTCCAGATGCAGCTGGATGAAGCTTTGCAGTCCGGCCGAGCGGGTCCGCAAATCGTGGACGTCGCGCACTTCGGCGTGATCGAGGCAGATCGCCTTGATGTGCTGTCGCTCGCTGTCGGGAAACTCGCGGTCCATCAACAGATTGTAGGATTGCCAGGCGATCCGCCACGCGCCATGCACCAGGAAGGCGGCGATGGCGATGGCGAACAGGGGGTCGGCCAGGCTCATGCCGAACTGAGTCGACAGAATCAACGAGACGATGACGGCGCCGTTCATCAAGAGATCGCCGGTATAGTGCAAATGATCGGCGCCGATGGCCAGAGAGCCGGTGCGACGCACCACGAACCGCTGGAAGGCGACCAGGGCCACGGTGACGGCGATGGCGAAAATCATCACCTCGATGCCGATCGCGGGGTTGTTGACCGCCTCGGGGGTGAACAGGCGCTTGCCGCTTTCGCCGATCAGGAACAGGGCCGAGCCGATGATGAAGGCCGATTGACCCAGGCCGGCCAACGGCTCCGCCTTGCCATGGCCGAAGCGGTGCTCGTGATCGGCCGGCTGCAGGGCATGATGCACCGCGAACAGGTTGATCAGACTGGCTACGGCATCGAGCGTCGAATCGACCAGGGTCGACAGCAGGGCCACCGAATCGGTGGCCACCCAGGCGGCCAGCTTCGCCGCGATCAGGACGAGCGCGACCCCCACCGAGAAATAGGTGGCCAGGCGCATCAGGCGCCCGTTCGCGGCCGCTTCGGTCATGGAATTCGCGGCCGCTTCGGTCATGGAAAAAGCTGCTCCGTCCGCCACCCGCCGTCGCTGCGACTATACACGGTGCGGTCATGCAACCGGAAGGGGCGGTCTTGCCAGAACTCGATGCGGTCCGGCACGATCCGAAAGCCCGACCAATGCGGCGGCCGTGGCACCGTACCGAGACCGAACCGCGCCGCGTACTCGCCGATGGCCTTTTCCAGCTCGAAACGACCGGTCAACGGCCGCGACTGCCTGGAGGCCCAGGCCCCGATCTGGCTGCCGCGCGCCCGGCTGGCGAAATAGGCATCGGCCTCGGCCTCGGAAACCAGCTGCACGGCGCCTTCGATGCGCACCTGTCGGCGCAGACTCTTCCAATGGAAGCACAGCGCGGCGAAGGTGTTGGCCCGCAGTTCCTGGCCCTTCTGGCTTTCCAGATTGGTGTAGAAGACGAAGCCCCGCTGGTCGACTTCCTTCAACAGGACCATGCGGACCGACGGCCGGCCCTCGGCGGTGGCGCTGGCCAGGGCCATGGCGGTGGGGTCGTTGAGCTCCTTGTCCTCGGCATCCTTCAGCCAGTCATTGAACAGACTGATCGGATCTTTGCTGGCAGCAGCCATCGCGATATTCCGTTGGTTGGTCGGTGGACAGGCCCCGGGGCAGGCGCCCTGTCTTAATAACCGGATCGGCCGGCTTCGAAAAGACCAAAGCCTCGGATCGTCAGGCCCTGGGCACCGCCTGCTGCCCCCCTTGGGCCTGCCGGCCGGACGGTTGCTGGAAAGTCCTGCGCGAAACCTCTATCTTTTCAACTTGACCGGTGGTTTCCCTGGAAATCGCCGACTGGTTCCCGGTTATTGCCGACGGGGCGGCCCTTGAGCGGCGCCTCGCCGCTCGCGCAGAGAGGTTGGATTTCGGTGGACGATCCCTACAAGGTCCTAGGCGTGGCCCGCGATGCCACGAAGGACCAGATCAAGAGCGCCTATCGCAAGCTGGCGCGCAGCCTGCACCCCGATTTGAACCCGGGCAACAAGGCTTCGGAAGAGAAGTTCAAGAAGGTCAGCGTCGCCTATGACCTGCTGGGCGATGCCGCCAAGCGGGCGCGCTTCGACGCCGGCGAGATCGACGCCACCGGCGCCGAGCGGGCGCGCCATTCCTATCGCAACTATGCCGAAGGCGGAGCGGGGGGCAAATACAACGAAAACTTCCATTTCGGCAGCAATGCCGACGACATCTTCGCCGAGCTTCTGCGCCGCCGCAGCAAGGGGCGCGACAAGCCCTGGAGCTTCTTCGAGCAAGAGGGCGACGAGCTGCCGCTGAAGGGCGCCGACGCCCAATATTCGCTGAAGATCACCCTGCCCGAAGCGGTGATGGGGGCCACCAAGCGGATCACCCTGCCGATTGGCAAGAGCCTCGACGTCAAGGTGCCGCCCGGCAGCAAGGACGGCGCCACCCTGCGCCTCAAGGGCCAGGGCAATCCCGGACGGGCCGGCGGACCGGCGGGTGACGCCCTGATCGAACTGAAGGTGGCGCCCCATCCATTCTTCACCCGCATCGGCAACGACATCCTGATCACCCTGCCGGTAACGCTGCCGGAAGCGGCATTGGGCGCCAAGGTCACCGTACCGACCATCGACGGCAAGGTGACGCTGTCCATACCGCCCGGCTCGAACAGCGCCACCGTGCTGCGCCTCAAGGGCAAGGGTGCCCCGGCCGGCAAGACTCGCGGTGATCAGTTGGTCACCCTGTCGGTGATGCTTCCCGACAGCATCGACTCCGATTTGGCTGATTTCCTGCGCGGCTGGGCCGAGCGGCACCCCTACGACCTACGTACCAGATTGGGCATGAGCTGATCATGATGACCTTCGATGAAGCGCTGTCCTCCTACGCTATCGCACGCGAAGAACTGACCGCCTGGATCGACCAGAGCTGGGTTCGCCCGGTCTTGACCGGCGACGTCTGGCAGTTCGACGACGTCGACATCGCGCGCCTCGAACTGATCTGCGAACTGCGCCGCGACCTAGAGGTCAACGAGGAGGCGGTGCCGGTGGTCCTGTCGCTGCTCGACCAGCTTTATGCGGCTCGCAACATGCTGCGCCATGTCCGGGATGTGCTGGCCCAACTGCCCGACCCCGCCCTGGCCGACCTGCTGGCCAAGCTGGAAGCCGAGTTGAACAAGAGCTGAGGCTGTGAAACAATTTAGTGGCGCCGGCGTCCCTGCCGGCGTTCCGGCGAAGCCGGAAGACGCCCCCTTTCCGCCGCTCCGCGGCGGAGACCGGCAGGGACGCCGGTCCCACTGAAAAACAATTGTCACTGCGCCGCGGAGTCTTCGCCCACCGCCGCCCGCGGCTGGCGCCGGCGATGTGGGCGGGCAGCCCGATTCGCCTCTTCGAGGATCGGCCGCAACGGCAGGTCGAGGGCCTCGGCCTCGGCCCGCTTCGCGTCCTCCAAATGCCTCGCCATATTTCGCATCCACGGCTCGATGCAAGCCTCGGCTTCGGCCGCGCCAAGACCGAGGTCGAGCAAATGAACCAGGTCGGCCAGGCTGAGCATGGCCGGATCACGCCCCAGGACGAACCGGCCGGCCTCGGTGCCCACCACGTAATTGCCCTCGCAAAGGCGGGTCAGCACCGCCAGGAATGCGCTTTCGCTTTCCCCGGCGATGTCCAGGAGATCAAGCCGCGAGCGGCCGTTGCCGCCTCTTTGCGCTTCGTCGAACAGGGCAGCCAGGACCGTCACCGCCATCGCCAGCCGCCGCCGCACCGGAAGCGCCCCCCCGAAGTCGGGACGGGCCAATCGCCACTCGGGCAGAGCCGCGGTCAACTCGGCACCGAATAGCACCACCGCCCAGCACAGATACATCCAGAACAGGAAGATCGGCACCACCGCCACCGCTCCATAGATGGATTGATAGGCATGGGCCTGGGCGAGATAAAGGCCGAAGGCCCAGCGCAGAATGCCAAAGGCGATGCCGGCGGCGATGCCGCCGATCGCCGCGTCCCGGGCCCGCACCCGCCGATTGGGCACGGTCATGAACAATAGCGCGAAGGCCACCATCAGCAGCAGGCTGGGCAGCACCCCGGCGGTCAGCCGCGCCACCCCCGACAAGCCGCCGCGCGCCGCCCAGTCGCCCACCGCGTAAAACCAGGCCGACAAAGAGAAACTGGCGCCGAGCAGAAGCGGTCCCAGGGTCAGCACGGTCCAGTAGACCAGCAGGCGCGATACCGGGGTGCGCGGGGTGGCGACGCGGAAGATCTTGTTCAGCGACACTTCGATGGTCACCAGCAGCATCACCGCGGTGAAGGCCAAGCCGACGACCCCGGCCGCGGTCAGCTTGCCGGCATTGCCGACGAAAGAGATCACATAGGTCTGCAACTGCTCGCCGACCTGCGGCACGAAGGAGCGGAAAACGGTGGCCTGCAACTGCGTCCGCACCCCATCGAAGGCGGGAAAGGCGGCAAGCACGGCCAAGCCGATGGCCAGCAGTGGTACCAGCGACAGCAAAGAGGTGTAGGACAGCGAAGAAGCCATGTTGAGAGCGCCGTCCGTGCGGAACCGACGTTCGATATGAAGAGCGAAGTCGACCCCCCGTTTCGCCTGTCGTTTGGCCGTTTCGCCCCAGTGCGCTGTCATGCTCAACCTCTCCCGCAGCCGGCGACGCGTGCTTTGACCACACCTGGCTTTCGTGTAGGATGCGCCCGCTTTGCTATCAAGACGACCCCTGAATAATCTTCGAGAGAGGGACCCGCATGACCGTGTCTTCGGCGCTGATGGCCGGAAAGAAGGGCCTTATCATGGGCGTTGCCAACGACCGTTCGATCGCCTGGGGCATCGCCAAGGCTGCCCGCGCCCAAGGTGCCGAACTGGCCTTCACCTTCCAGGGCGAAGCCCTGGAGAAACGGGTGCGCCCGCTGGCCGAATCGGTCGACAGCGATCTCGTCCTGCCCTGCGACGTGACCGACGACGCCAGCCTTGACGCCGTCTTCGCCGAACTGAGCAAGAAATGGGGACGCCTCGATTTCGTCCTGCATGCCATCGCCTATTCGGACAAAGAAGAACTGAAGGGCAAATACGTCGAGACGACGGCGGATAACTTCAACCGAACGATGTATATCTCCTGCTATTCTTTCACTGCCGTTGCGCGCCGGGCCATGGCATTGATGAACGAAGGCGGCAGCATGGTGACCTGCACCTATTTTGGCGCCGAACGGGTGATGCCCCATTACAACGTGATGGGCGTCGCCAAGGCCGCCTTGGAAGCCAGCGTGCGTTACCTCGCGGTGGATTTGGGTGGCCAGAACATCCGCGTCAATGCGCTGTCGGCCGGGCCGATCAAGACCCTGGCCGCCTCGGGGATCGGCGACTTCCGCTACATCCTCAAATGGAACCAGTACAACGCGCCCTTGAAGCGCAATGTGACCCTTGAGGATATCGGCGGAGCCGGGGTCTACCTGTTGTCCGAGCTGTCGAGCGGTGTGTCGGGTGAAGTCCATCATGTCGACTGCGGTTATCACGTGGTCGGCATGAAGGCGGTCGACGCCCCCGATATCGCCGTCGTCTAAGCCGGCAGCCGATGTCGGGCAACAGTTTCGGCAGCCTGTTCCGCTATTCCACCTTCGGCGAGAGCCACGGGCCGGCCATCGGCTGCGTCATCGACGGCGTGCCGTCCCGCATCGCCCTGGCCGAGGCCGACATCCAACCCTGGCTGGACCGCCGCAAGCCGGGACAATCGCGCTTCACCACGCAGCGGCGTGAAGCCGATCAGGTGCGGATCCTGTCCGGGGTGTTCGAAGGACTGACCACCGGCACGCCGATCGGCCTGTTGATCGAGAATACCGACCAGCGATCCAAAGATTATTCCGAGATCGCCGAAAAGTTTCGCCCCGGCCATGCCGACTACACCTATCAGGTCAAATACGGCATCCGCGATTATCGGGGCGGTGGCCGCTCCTCGGCCCGCGAGACGGCGATGCGGGTGGCTGCCGGCGCGGTGGCCAGAAAGGTGCTCGACAGCCTGGTCCCGGGCGGGGTGGTGATTCGTGCCGCGATGGTGCAGATGGGGCCGCATACCATCGATCGCAGCCGCTGGGACTGGTCCGAACTGGCCAACAATCCGTTCTGGTGCCCGGACGCCACCGCGGCCCGACTGTGGGAAAGCTTCCTCGACGAGGTGCGCAAGGCCGGCTCGTCGACCGGCGGCGTGGTCGAAGTGGTGGCCGAAAACGTGCCGGCAGGTCTCGGCGAGCCGGTCTACGACAAGCTGGATGCCGACATCGCCAAGGCGCTGATGAGCATCAATGCGGTCAAAGGGGTGGAAATCGGCGATGGCTTCGCCGTGGCGGCCCTGTCCGGCGAAGACAACGCCGACCAGATGCGCATGAAGGACGGCCATGTGCATTTCCTGTCGAACCATGCCGGCGGCATCCTGGGCGGTATCTCGACCGGCCAGACGATCGTCGCCCGGATGGCGCTGAAGCCCACGAGTTCGGTCCTCACCCCGCGACTGACCGTCGACAAGCACGGCAACGAGGTCGAAATCTCGACCAAGGGACGGCACGACCCCTGTGTCGCCATCCGCGGCGTTCCGGTGGGCGAGGCGATGGTGGCGGTGACCCTGGCCGACCACCTGCTGCGGCAGCGTGCTTACGCAGGGTCTTGATTCGGCCCCTCAGGCGCCGGGCGCCGGCATCCGCCGGCTTGGCTCGCTCCGCTGACGCTGCGCGGGCCCTCAACGGGCCAGTCACCAGGCTGGCGCCTGGTTCCAGGAGTCAGTAGCGCCGCCGTCATTGCGAGAAGCGAGAGCGACGAAGCAATCCTGCTCAGCCACCCCCGGTTCTGGCGGACGCCCCTTCGGGTGGTCGCGGCGGTGATCCTTTACATCGGCTCGGGGGCGCGCTTAGCTAGGCCTCGATCGCCATCCCTGTCGCATGACCAGGAGGAGGACGCCCATGGGCTTCGTCCGCGCGCCCGCCGTCGCCGGCTTGTTCTATCCCGCCGCACCACAGGTCCTGGCCGGAGACGTCCGCCGCATGCTGGAGGCGGCGGCGCCTGCGGTCGCCGCAAGGCCGCCGAAGGCGATCATCGCGCCGCATGCCGGCTACGTCTATTCCGGGCCGATCGCCGCCAGCGTCTATGCCAGGCTGGCCAGCGTCAGGCGCGACATCACGCGGGTGGTGCTGATCGGGCCGTCGCACCGGGTGGCCTTCCGCGGCATCGCGGTCAGTTCAGCCGACGCCTTCGAGACGCCGCTCGGCCGCATTCCGGTGGATCGGCAGGCAACGGCGCAGCTCCTGCATATTCCCGGCTGCGGCAGCCTCGAGGCGGCGCATGACCAGGAACACAGCCTGGAAGTGCATCTGCCCTTCCTGCAAGCGATGCTTGATCGCTTCAGCCTGGTGCCGCTGGTCGCCGGCGACGCCTCGCCGGATCTGGTGGCGGCAGTATTGGAGGCCGTCTGGGGCGGTCGCGAGACGCTGCTGGTGATCAGCTCCGATCTCAGCCATTACCTCGATTACGATTCGGCGCGACGACTCGATGCAGCGACCTGCGAAGCCATCGAACGGTTGGATAGCACCGCCATCGCCGTCGACCAAGCCTGTGGCCGTGTGCCCGTCGGTGGCCTGCTGGCCCTGGCCAAGCGGCGCGGCCTCAGCGTCGAGACGGTGGATCTGCGCAATTCGGGCGACACCGCCGGGCCGCGCGACAAGGTGGTCGGCTATGGCGGCTGGATCTTCGCCGAAGCAGACGAGGATCCGGCGACGGACGACGACCAAGCGATGCTGCGGGCCGGCAAGGCGGCGCTGCTGGGGCTCGCCCGGTCGGCCATCGAAGCGCGGATCAAAGGAGGCACGGCGGTGGTGCCGGACGATCTGCCGGCGCGCTTCCATACGCCCGGCGCCAGCTTCGTCACCTTGAAGCGGGGAGGCGCCCTGCGCGGCTGCGTCGGCTCGCCCGAGGCATGGCGCCCGCTCGTCGCCGACGTCGTCGACAACGCGGTCAAGGCGGCCTTCCACGACCCGCGCTTCACGCCGCTCGGCCAAGCCGAGCTGAACGACCTCGACATTTCCGTATCGGTCCTCTCGCAGCCGCAGCCGCTCGCCTTCGCGGACGAGGCCGACCTGCTCCGCCAGCTGCGGCCGCGGGTGGACGGGCTGATCATCGAGGACGGGCCCCATCGCGCCCTGTTCCTGCCGGCGGTGTGGGAGATGCTACCGGAGCCTGGCCAATTCCTTGCCGAATTGAAGCGCAAGGGGGGCATGCGGACGGACCATTGGTCCCCCAACCTGCGGGCCAAGCGGTTCACCGCGGTGGAACTGAAAAACGATTGATCGAAACGCCCAGTCCGACCACAGTCGAGGCCCGCCCCGTTGGGCCCTTTCCCGGATGAACCCGTTGACCGATCTTTGCAGCTTGCTGCCGCCGCTGCGCCGGCTGGTCCGCCAGGCCGGCGCAGCCATCCTTACCGTCTATAACAGCGACTTCGCGGTCCAGGCCAAGGATGACGCCTCGCCGGTAACCGCCGCCGATATCGAAGCGGAGCGTCTGATCCTGGCCGGACTGGCCGAACTGACCCCCGATATTCCGGTCGTTTCGGAAGAGGCGGCGGCGGCCGGGCAGCGGGTCGACGTCTCCGGGGGAACCTTCTGGCTGGTCGACCCGCTCGACGGCACCAAGGAATTCGTCAAGCGCAACGGCGAGTTCACCGTCAATATCGGCCTGGTGGTCGATGGCCGGCCCCAGCTGGGCGTGCTCTACGCGCCGATTCCCGATCGCCTGTTCGCCGCCTGTCCGGGCCAGGCCACGGTCGAGGACCAGGGCGCCCAGCCGCGCCCGATCGCCTGCCGCCAACCGGGCCCCGCCGGCATGATCGTGCTGTCGAGCCGGTCGCATCGCGACCCCGCGCGCTTCGAGCGTTTCGTCGCCGATTTTCGCGTGGCCGAGCTTCATCTGTCCGGCAGCTCGCTGAAATTCGCCCTGATCGCGGCCGGCGAGGCCGATCTCTATCCCCGCTTCGGGCCGACCATGGAATGGGACACCGCGGCCGGACATGCCATCCTGACGGCCGCCGGCGGCTGCCTGACCGAGCTCGATGGAACGCCTCTGGCCTACGGCAAGGCGGGGTTCGGCAACCCGTCCTTCGTTGCCTGGGGCACCGCCCGGCCGCCCCTCGCCTTGCCCCGAGCCATTACATGACAATTATCCCGGCCACCGCCGCCGCAATCAAGCAAGCAGCCCTGTTGCTGCAGACCGGCCAATTGGTGGCCTTTCCCACCGAGACCGTTTACGGCCTCGGTGGCGACGCCACCAATGACCGCGCCGTCGCTGCCATCTTTGCCACCAAGAGCCGCCCCAGTTTCAATCCGCTGATCATCCACCTCCCCGATGCGGCGAGCGCGGCGCCGCTGGTCCACTTCGACGCGGCGGCGCGCCGTTTGGCCGAAAAGTTCTGGCCGGGTCCGCTGACCCTGGTGTTGCCGCGCCGACCCGATTCGCCGGTCTCGCTGTTGGCCTCGGCCGGCCTCGACAGCATCGCCATCCGCGTTCCGGCGCACCCGGTCGCCCTGGCCTTGCTGCAGGCCGCCGGGCGGCCGGTGGCGGCACCCAGCGCCAATCCTTCGGGACAGGTCAGCCCGACGACAGCCCGTCACGTCGCCGACGGCTTCGACGGCGGCCTGACCATGATTCTCGACGGCGGACCGTGCCGCGTGGGGGTCGAATCCACCGTGCTCGACCTGACGACGACACCGCCCCGGCTGCTGCGGCCGGGCGGCATCACCCGCGAAGCCCTGGAAGCAGAGCTCGGTCCGGTGGCGCTGCCCGACGCCAGCGAGTTGGGGGCGCCCCGCTCGCCCGGCATGTTGGCCAGCCACTATGCTCCGGCCCTGCCGGTGCGCCTCGACGCCATCGGCGCCGGACCCGGCGAGGCATTGCTCGGTTTCGGCCCGGCCGCCGGGGCTTCGCTCAATCTCAGCCCCGAGGCGGACCTGACCGAAGCGGCCGCCAATCTGTTCGCCATGCTGCGCGCCCTCGACCGGCCGCCATTTCAAGCCATCGCCGTGATGCCGATCCCCGACCACGGCCTGGGCGCCGCCATCAACGACCGCCTGCGCCGCGCCGCCGCGCCACGCGGGTAAGCCTGCCATACACCAGCTGCGCTTGTGCGGGCTCGGCGTTGGCGTTACATCCTGTGCTCATGACCGACGATTTTCTTTCGCGCATTGCCGCCGTGGTCGGGCCCAACGGCCTGATCACCGACCCCACCGCGATGGCCCCCTACCTCGATGAGGAACGCGGCCTCTACCACGGTCGCGCCCAATTGGTGGTGCGTCCCGCCAGCACCGCCGAAACCGCCGAGGTGGTGCGCCTATGCGCCGAAGCGGGGATCGGCGTCGTCCCGCAGGGCGGCAATACCGGGCTGTGCGGTGGCGCGGTGCCGTCCGGCGAGCAGGTGCTAATCAGCCTGCAACGGATGCATCGGGTGCGGGCGATCGATCCGGCGAATTTTACCATGACGGTCGAGGCCGGCATGGTTCTGCAGGCCGTGCAGGAGGCGGCCGACGCCGCCGGCTGCCTGTTTCCGCTGAGCCTGGGGGCCGAAGGCAGCTGCCAGATCGGCGGCAACATCTCGACCAATGCCGGCGGCACCGGCGTCCTGCGCTACGGCAATACCCGCGAGCTGGTGCTGGGGCTCGAGGTGGTGCTGCCGGACGGCCGGGTCTGGGACGGCCTCAAGAGCCTGCGCAAGGACAACACCGGCTACGACCTGAAGCAGTTGTTCATCGGTGGTGAAGGCACCCTGGGGATCATCACCGCGGCGGTCCTCAAGCTGTTCCCCAAGCCGCGCGACCGGCAGACCGCCTTCTGCGCGCTGACCGACCTGGAAGCGGCGGTGGCCCTGCTGGCGCGCGCCCGCGCCACCACCGGCGACCAGGTCACCGCCTTCGAATTGGTGTCCCGCATCGGCCTCGAACTCGGCTGCGCCCAGATGCCCGGCGTCAGCGATCCCTTCGACGCGGCCCATCAATGGTACGCGCTGCTCGAGCTGTCGTCGTCGCGCCCCGAGGGCGACCTCGGTGAAAGCCTGGAAGCCCTGTTGGAGGCCGCCATGGAAGCGGGCGAGGTGGCCGATGCGGTGATTGCCGCCTCGCTCGATCAGCGCCTTGCCCTATGGCGCATCCGCGAAGCGGTGCCCGAAGCGCAAAAACGCGACGGGGCGAGCATCAAGCATGACGTCTCGGTGCCCAGTTCGGCGGTGCCGGCGTTCATTCGCCGGGCCACCCTGGCCGTCGAAGCGGCGATGCCGGGGATTCGGGCGGTTCCCTTCGGCCATCTGGGCGACGGCAACATCCATTTCAACCTGTCGCAGCCGATCGGCGCCGACCGCGAGGCCTTCCTCGGCGACTGGGAACGGATGAACCGCATCGTCCACGACATCGTCGTCGAGATGAAGGGCTCGATCAGCGCCGAACATGGGATCGGCCTGTTGAAAAAGGAAGAGCTGGCCCATTACGCGGCGCCGGTGGAACTCGAGCTAATGCGCCGCATCAAGGCGGCATTCGATCCCAAGGCAATCATGAATCCCGGAAAGATCCTCTAGCGAACACCCTGCCGCCGACGCTTTTGGCTGTTCTTCGGACAGCACGATCGTCATAATCCGCGCCAATGTTGGCGATCGTCCGGTACATCCTCCGGCAATTGGGTATCGGCATGGTGCTTGTCACCATCGGGCTGACCACGATCCTATGGTTAACCCAGTCGCTGCGCTTCGTTGAGCTGACGGTCAACAAAGGCGCGTCGATCGCCATGTTCCTGAAGCTCACCCTGTTGGCGATGCCGAGCTTCCTGACGGTGATCCTGCCGGTCTCGCTGTTCGCGGTGGTGCTGTTCACTTACAACAAATTGATCACCGATCGCGAACTGGTGGTTTTGCGTGCCGCCGGCCTCAGCCATTGGACCCTGGCCCGCCCGGCCCTGCTGCTGGCCGCCATCAGCACGGTGCTGGGCCTGGTCCTCAACCTGTGGATCATTCCCGAGACGGTTACCGAATTCCACCATCTGCAATGGGCGCTGCGCTCGAGCGCCACCGGCGTCATCCTGCAGGAAGGGCAATTCAACCAGATCGGCAGCGGCCTGACCGTCTATGTCCGGGCCCGCAACCCCAAGGGGGAACTGCTCGGCATCATCATTCATGACCGCCGCAATCCGCAGCGGACGGTCACCCTGATGGCCGAACGCGGCGCCTTGATCCAGAGCCAGGGCGGCCCACCGAAGGTGCTGATGATCAACGGCACCCGCGAACAGGTGACGCGCGGCTCCAATCGGCTCTCGTTGCTATATTTCGACAATTATGCGATGGAGTTCTCGGACTCCTCGGACAGCGGAGAAGGGCGGTCGCACGACGCGCGCGAGATGGCGACGGCGGATCTCTTTTCGGTCACCGAGGCGCAGGTCGGACCGACAGAATTCCGTCAATTCCGGGTCGAGGGGCATCAGAGATTGGCGTCGCCGTTCTACCATTTCTCGTTCGCCTTGCTGGCCACGGCCTGCCTGCTGTCCGGCTGGTTCAACCGGCGCGGTCAGGGTGATCGCCTGGTGCTGTCGATCGGCCTGATGGTGCTGGTCCAGGCCATGGCCTTGAGCGCATCCAATCTGGCGACCCGGAATCTATCTCTCGTCCCCCTGATCTACCTGGTTCCGCTGCTGCCGGCGGTGCTCAGTGCCTGGGTCTTGCTGGCGCCGTCGATCAGGCGAACGACCCGCCGCGACGGCGCGGCACCGGTCTAGGGAGCGCCACATCGTGCTGCTGCGCTTCCGGCTCGCCGCTCTCGCCTGCACCCTGGCCGTCGTCGTCGATTTCCCCGTTCACGCCCAGGACGCCACCGGTCCTGCCGCCACCGATGGCGCAAACCGTCAACGCTCGACTCTTGCCCGGCCCAAACGCCGGACCGGCCCCACTCCGGAAAGCCAGCCGGTGCTGCTGACCGCCGACCAGATCGTCCATGACCGCGACCTCAACCTGGTGACCGCCACCGGACATGTCGAAGTGGACCAGGGCGGCCGCACCCTGCTGGCCGACACCCTGTCCTACAACCTGAAGCAGGACGTCATCATCGCCATCGGCGATGTCAGCCTGACCGAGCCGACCGGCGAAGTGACCTTCGCCAACTATTTCGAACTGACCGGCGACCTGAAGGACGCGGCGGCCCGCGGCATTCGCGTGCTGATGATCGACGATTCGCGCATCGCCGCCAGTACCGGCCACCGCACCGCCGGCCAAGGCAGCATTTTCGACAAGGCGGTCTATACGGCCTGCAAACCCTGCGCCGAGAACCCCGACCAGCCGCCCCTTTGGCAGCTCAAGGCGCAGCAGGTTACCCATGACGAAAACACGCATCTGATCGAATACCAGGATGCCTGGCTGGAATTGGACGGCGTGCCGGTCGCCTACACGCCCTATATGCGCCACGCCGATCCCATCCTGAAGCGCGAGAGCGGCCTGCTGCCGCCCAGCGTCGTCAACAACAAGATCATCGGCTCGGGCATCCGCGTCCCCTATTTCCAGGTGATCGATCCGTCGCACGACATTACCCTGTCGCCCATGGTCACCAGCAACGACGACCAGATGCTGGCCGTCACCGACCGCTACCGCAATCTCTACGGCGAAGCCAAGACCACCGCCAGCATCGCCAATTTGTCTTCCGAAGGCTATGCCGGCAATGCCACCGTAGGCTGGCATGTCGACGCCTATTCGCGCTTCGACCTCAATGACGAATGGCGCGCCGGCTACCAGATCCAGCGGGCCTCGGACCAGAACTATCTGCAGACCTTCGGCTACCGCACGCCGCAGCCCTACCTGACCACGCGGCCCTATGTCGAGGGCTTCGACTATCGGAATTATGCGGCCATCGAAGCCTATTCGTTCCAGAGCCTGACCACACCGGTGCTGCCGGCCGGCGCCACGCCGCCGCAGAAGTCGCCCATCGTGTTCCCGCTGGCCACCTATAACTTCGTCGGCGACCCCGGGCCGTACGGCGCCTACTGGACGTTCAACACCCATGCCGCCGCCATCAGCCGCGGCGTTGGCACCGACAGCCGGCGCCTCAACACCGAGACCGCCTGGAACCTGCCCTATACGGCGCCCGACGGCCAAGTGTACACCCTGACCACCTCGTTGCGCGCCGACGGCTACAACAGCGACAATCTGACGCCGCAGGACACCAAGATGGTCGATGCCGGGCGCGTCATTCCCGAAGTGGCCCTCGACTGGCGTTATCCTTTCACCCGTCTGGGCGAACATTCGTCGCAGACCTTGACCCCGATCGTCATGGTCGCCGCCAGTCCCTATGGCGGCAATTCGACCAAGATCCCGAACGAGGACAGCCTCGATTTCGAATTGGACGAGACCAACATCTTCCGGCCGTCGCCTGCTTCGGGATATGACCGGGTGATCACCGGCCCCCGCGTCGCCTATGGCGGCGAATACACCGTGGTCAACCGCGGCGCCGGATCCGCCGACATCCTGATCGGCCAAAGCTACCAGCTGCATCCCCAGGACGTGCTGCCGGCCGGCACCGGACTCGACCATCACCTGTCCGATATCGTCGGGCGGGCCAATGTCTCGCCTTCCGGCAATGTGGTGTTCCAGTATGGCTTCCGGCTCGACAAGGATAGTCTGGCGCTGCGTCGCAGCGAGGTTTCCTCGTCGTTTGGACCGCGCCCGCTCAACTTGTCGACCGCCTACGTGTTCTACGACCGGCTGAGCCCGACCAGCCCCTTCGATTCGCGCGAGCAGGTCAGCGCCACCTTGACCGCACAGATGAGTCACTACTGGTCGACCCAATTGTATACGGTGCAGAACCTCGGGGTCGGCGCCGGGCCCTTGCAGACCGGGGCCCGACTGACCTATGAGGACGAATGCTTCCTGGTGACGGCCGATGCCGGCAGCCGTCACACGACCGTCAATACCTTTACCGCGGGGCACTACTTCATGCTTCGCATCTTCCTGAAAACATTGACTCAATTTCCGGTGGACGTCTTTTGAACATGACCGTGCTTCGCCCCCTCGCCCGCATCGCCTTCTGCCTCGCTGCCCTCGGTCTCGCCGCCCTTGCACTGCGGGGGCTCCTGCCCGGCAGCCTTGCCGCGCAGGAGACGCAACGGGTGGCGGCGGTCGTCAATGACGACATCGTCTCGCTGCACGATCTCGAGCAGCGCATGCGGCTGGTGCTGCTGTCGTCGAATCTGCCCGACACCGTGGAAACACGCAGCCGCGTGTTGCCGCAGGTGTTGCGCCGGCTGATCGACGAACGTCTGCAGATCCAGGAAGCCGATCGCTTGAAGATCGCCATAACGGCAAGCGACATCGCCGATGGCGTCAACACCATCGAGCGCAACAACAACATGCAGCGCGGCGCCTTCGAATCCATGCTGCGGACCAAGGGCATCGACCCCGAAACGGCGCGCCAGCAGGTTCGCGCCGAACTGGCCTGGGTGCGTGCCGTCCGTCACGAGCTGATGGCCGACCTGCATGTGAGCGAGGAGGGAGTCGAGGAACGTTTGGGCGCGTTGCGCGCCAATTACGGCAAGCCGGAATACTCGGTGGCGGAAATCCTGCTGGCCATC
Organism: uncultured Telmatospirillum sp.; assembly: GCA_903858635.1. Lineage (GTDB taxonomy): Bacteria > Pseudomonadota > Alphaproteobacteria > Rhodospirillales > Magnetospirillaceae > DUZF01. Next base: position 19,621 of record CAIOJO010000078.1, read on the forward strand.
GACGATCCCCGGCGCGAGGAGGAAACCCGCATCCTGGCCGAGCGCCTGATCGACCAGCTGCGCCAAGGCGCCCCGTTCTCTGCCTTGGCCCTGCAATTCAGTCAAACCGGCGCCGGCGGCGGCAATCTCGGCTGGGTGTCGGAGGGCATGCTCGACGACCAGCTGGTGCGGGCCTTGAGCCGGATGGAGCCGGGTACGGTATCGCCGCCGATCCGCACCATCGACGGCTACCATATCCTGCTGCTGATGGACAAACGCCTGGTCGGTCAGGGCTTCTCGCTCGGCACCACCTACGACCTGCTGACCATCGACCTCACCAGCCTGCCGAGCGCCACCGTGGCCGAGCGGGACGCCCAGCTGCAGCGCCTGCAGGCGGCGCTGGCCACCGGCAAAAGCTGCGACGATTTCGAACGCCTGACCAAGGAAGTGCCATCGGCCAATTATAATCGGGTGAGCAGCATACCCGCGTCGCAATTGCCGGAACAAATTCGCGGGATGATCACCGCGTTGAGCCCCGGCCATGTGAGCGAACCGGTGCAAACGCCCAATTCGCGCCGGCTGTTTGCCCTTTGCGCGATCAACACCGACGAAGGTGGCCTGCCGACCCGCGAGGCGATCCGGCGGCGGATGGAGGACGAGCAGTTGGAGGTGATGGCCAGGCGCTACCTGCGCGACATTCGGCGTGCCGCCTTCATCGAAATCCGCATGTAGGAGGCCCCGATCCCGTCGACCGCCCTGCCGCCCCTTGTCTTGACCATGGGCGAGCCCGCCGGCATCGGCGGCGAGATCGCCCTGGCCGCCTGGTTGGGCCGCCAAGCGGCTGCGGTCCCGCCCTTCTTCGTCATCGACGACGCCGACCGCTTGTGCAGCTTGGCCGGCCGTCTGGCACTGCCGGTGCCGATCCGCCACATCGGCCAGCCGGGCGAAGCCGCCGCCTGCTTCGACGGCGCCCTGCCGGTGCTGCACCGGCCGCTGCCGATGGCGGTCGAAGCCGGTCGGCCGACAGCCGCCACCGCCAAGGCGGTGGTCGAGGCGATCGAGCTGGCGACCCGCCTCGCCCAGGCGGGCCAGGCCGGCGGCGTGGTGACCAATCCGATTCACAAGAAGACCCTTTACGATGCCGGCTTCGCCTTCCCCGGCCACACCGAATTCCTGGCACAGCTGGCGGGCGTCCCGCGCGTGGTGATGATGCTGGCGGCGCCCGAGCTGAAGGTGGTGCCGGTGACCATTCACCTCGCCCTGGCCGCCGCCATCCGCATGCTGTCGGTCGACGAGATCGTCGCCACCGGGCGTATCACCGCCCAGGCGTTGCGGCGGGATTTCGGCATCGCCCGGCCGCGTCTGGCGGTGGCCGGACTCAACCCCCATGCCGGCGAAGACGGGACCATGGGCCGCGAGGATTTGGATATCGTCGCCCCGGCCGTTGCCATCCTACAGGGCGAAGGGATCGAGGTTTCCGGACCACGCCCGGCCGATACCATGTTCCATCCGCGCGCCCGGGCCGGCTACGACGCGGCGCTGTGCATGTACCACGACCAGGCGCTGATCCCCATCAAGACCATCGATTTCGACGGTGGGGTCAATGTCACCCTTGGCCTGCCCTTCATCCGCACTTCGCCCGACCATGGCACCGCCTTCGACCTGGCGGGCAGCGGCCGGGCCCGGCCCGACAGCCTGATCGCCGCCTTGAAGATGGCCGCCGATATGGCCGCCCGCCGTGGATGAGGCGGCGACACCGAGGCTGCCGCCCCTGCGCCAGGTCATCGCCGCCCACGGCCTGACCGCGCGCAAGTCGCTCGGCCAGCATTTCCTCTTCGACCTCAACCTGACCGGCCGCATCGCCCGCGTCGCCGGCGATCTCGGCCAAGGCACCACCATCGAGGTGGGTCCGGGCCCGGGCGGCCTGACCCGCGCCCTCTTGGACGCCGGCGCCCGCCAGGTGATCGCCATCGAACGCGACGACCGCGCCATCGCCATCCAGCAGGAAATCGCCGCCGCCTATCCGGGCCGCCTGAGCGTGCTGGCCGCCGACGCCATGGCGGTCGACCTGGCATCCTTGGGCGATGCACCGCGGCGCATCGTGTCCAATCTGCCCTACAACATCTCGACGGTGCTGCTGATCGGTTGGCTGCGGCGGGCCGAAGCCTTCGAAAGCCTCACCTTGATGTTCCAGAAGGAAGTGGTCGACCGCTTGGCGGCGGTGCCACGCAGCGGCGACTACGGCCGGTTGTCGGTGATCACCCAATGGCGCTGCGAGGTTCGCCCGCAATTCAATGTGGCGCGCGAAGCCTTCACGCCGCCGCCCAAGGTGCTCAGCACGGTGGTGCGCCTGATCCCGCGACCGCAGCCGCTGGCGCCGGCCCGCATGGAGACCCTGGAGCGGGTCACCGCCGCCGCCTTTGGCCAGCGCCGCAAGATGCTGCGCTCCAGTCTCAAATCCCTGGGCGATGCCGATGCCCTGCTGGCCGCCGCCGGGATCGATCCCAGCCAGCGCGCCGAGGAGGTATCGGTGGAAGGATTCTGCGCCCTGGCCCGGGCGGTGGATGGGATTTAGATCAAGATGGATTGCCGCGTCGCTGCAGGATGAAACTGGCAACATCTTGCCCGCCGGCGGGCGGGGGAGCGTGTGAATTAATGGTAAGGCTTATCCCTGAGCTTCCTGTGAGATCAACATCTTGTAGGTCGCTGGGGGAATTCGTGTCGAAATTCCGAGCAAGGTCCGGAAAGCGGCGTGACGCGTTCGGCGACGATTGAAACGGAAGACGAATTCGTCCAGGTAG
>CAIOJO010000079.1 GCA_903858635.1 uncultured Telmatospirillum sp.
CACTGCCAGAGCCCACAAAACCGCCGCAGAACCCCGCGGCGGCCGACAGAAGCACGCCTATCCGTACCCCCCTACGCGCCCGCCGCCGCGATCAAAGAAAATTTTGGACAACGGACTTCGGTGAGAAATGCGGGCTAGCGCCGCTTCAGATTGACGTGGATATGCTTTTCCTGGGTGAAGGCCAGAAGCTCGTCCAGGCATTCCTCGCGGCCGATGCCCGACTGCTTGTAGCCGCCGAATGGGGTGCCGAGGAAATGGCGGCTGGTTTCGTTGATCCAGATGAATCCGGCCTCGACCGCCTGCGCGGTGCGATGGGCGCGGCCCAGGTCGTTGGTCCAGATCGAACAGGTCAGCCCGTATTCGACGCTGTTGACGGCGGCCAGCATCTCGGCCTCGTCGGTCCATTTGAGGACCGCCAGCACCGGACCGAAGATCTCTTCGCGGGCGATCCGCATGGACTGGGTGACGTCGGCGAAGATGGTCGGCTCGACGAAGAAGCCGCGCGCCAGTTCGGGCGCCGTCGGCCGCTTGCCGCCATGCAGCAGGCGCGCCCCATCCTGGTGTCCGACCTCGATATAGGACAGCACCCGATCATACTGGGCCTGATTGACGATCGCCCCCATCTTCGACGCCGGGTCGGTCGGCAGGCCGGGGATCACCGGGGCGATGCGCTCCTTCATGCGGGCCAGCACCGCATCGTAGATGTCGGCATGGATGAAGGCGCGGCTGGTCGAACCGCAGGATTGGCCGCACCAGGTGAAGTTCATCCCGGCCAGGGCCGCCGCCGCCGCTTCGTCGGGATCGACGTCGGGAAAGGCGATCATCGCATTCTTGCCGCCCAGTTCGAGCAGCACCGGTTTCAGCGTATCGGCGGCCGCCCGCATGACGGCGCGGCCGGTGGGAACGCTGCCGATCAGGCTGACCATGGCGATGCCGGGATGCGCCGTCAGGGCGCTGCCCAAGTCGCGGCCGCCGGTCAGGACGTTGTACACGCCGGGTGGGAACAGCGGGCCGATCAGCTCCATCAGCCGCAACGCCGACAACGAGGCCTGCTCCGGCGGCTTCATGATGACGGCGTTGCCGGCCGCCAAGGGGGCCGCCGCCTTCATTGCGGTGAACATGAAGGGATGATTGAACGGCACGATGCGGGCCACCACGCCCCATGGTTCACGCACCGAGAAATTGACCGAATCGGGCCCCATGGGAATCGACGTGCCCTTCATCTCGGTCACCAGTCCGGCGAAGAAGTCGAGCATGGCGGCGGCGGCGAGGGCGTCCGAGGTCATCTCGCCGACCGGGTTGCCGCCGTCGGCGGCGTCGATCATCGCCAACTCGCCGGCATGCTGGCGCACCACCTCGGCGGCGGCCCGCAGGACCCGGGCCCGCTCCAGCGGTGGCACCCGCCGCCACTGCTCGAAGCCCTGGCGGGCGGCGGCCACCGCCGCATCGACGTCGGCCGCCGTCGCCTCGGCGACGCTGCCCAGCACCTCCTGCGTCGACGGGCTGGTCGAGTCGACATATTTGCCCAGTTTCGGCGGATGCCAGGCGCCGCCGTAGAACAGGTCGCGGTGGCTGGGCAGAACCAGGGCCGGTGCCGGGGCGGGGGAAGCGTTGCTGCTCATGGAGATCCTTTCAAAAGCATGCACCACGGAGGCACGGAGGTCACGGAGGGCCGTTCTCTAGAAGGAGCGTCCAGTTGGTCAGATATTCCTCCGTGTTCTCCGTGTCTCCGTGGTGAGATTGGCGATTCAAGGTTTGGACCCGGCCAGGCGCATGGCCAGCGTGTTGAAGGCCACCGCCATGGCGATGACGATGATCAGCAGCGCATACATGCGCGGCATGTCGAAGCGGCTGTAGCTCTGCATCACCATGAAGCCCAGCCCCTGGTTGGACAGCTTGGTCTCGGCCAGCAGAACGCCGATGATCGCCACCCCGACGCCAAGGCGGAAACCGTTGAGGATGGGGGTCCGCATGGCCGGCAGGTAGACCTTGGTCACCATTTGCAGCGGGCTGGCGCGGAAGCTGCGGCCGACCCGGATCCATACCGGATTGACCGCCCGCATTCCGGCGGCGACGCTGATGGCGACCGGAAAAAAGCAGGAGATCACTCCCATCCCCACCTTCGATCCCGGCCCGACGCCGAACCACAGGATCATCAGCGGGAAGAAGATGATCTTGGGGGCCGATCCCAGGTAATGCAGAAAATGTTCGTAGGCGCGCGATAGGAACGGGCTGCCGCCCAAGGCCAGACCGGCGGCCAGGCCGGTCGAACAGCCGACGGCCAGCGAGACCAGCATTTCGCCGAAAGTCACCCCCAGATTGCGGTAGAACAGTGGATCGGCCAGGACGCTCCAGAAAGCGAACAGGACCCGGTCGATGGAGGGCACCACGTCCTGGAAGAACAGGCCCGACAGGGCGATCGCCTGCCACAAGGCCAGCAGGACCAGGCAGGCGATGGCGCGGCTGGCACCGACTTCGGCCCGCAGCCAGGTCTTCTTCTTCATCGCGCCGACCTTGCCAGCCATCGCTCACCGGACTCCAGAATGGCGAAAAAGATGACGCTGACCAGTACCACGAAGGTAATGGCGGCATAGGTGCCGGGCATGTCGTAGCGCTCGGCCAGTTCGTTGATCAGATGACCCAGCCCGCCGATATTGATCAGGAATTCGACCCCGGTCACCGTCAGCAGGGCGAAGATCAAACCCAGCCGCAGCCCGACGAAGATTGATGGAATGGCGGCCGGCAACAGGATCTTCCAGAACAGCTGCGACGGCGTCAGGCGCAGGCTGCGGCCGACATCGACCAGCACCGGGCGGACCCCGGCAAACCCCTCGACCGTCTTCAGGATGACCGGGGCGACACCGGCGGCGAAGGCCATCACCACGATGGTCAGCTGGCTGCGGCCGAACAGCACCAGGAACAGCGGATAAGCCAGCACCAGGGGCGCCGCCGCCAGCGCCGCCACCCAGGATTCGAAGGCGGCGCGCAAGCGGACCCGCCAATGCAGCAACAGGGCGACCGGCACCCCGACCACGGTGATCAGGACGCTCGCCGCCAGCACTTCGGCGGCGGTGGCGCCGAGGCGGGCCAGCCCGTGCTCCTCGCCGATCAGCCGGCCGAAACTGCCGAACACCGAAGACGGCGTCGGCATGATGAAGGGATTGATCAGCGAGCTGCGCACCATCAGTTCGACCACGGCGGCCAGGAGGGCCAGGCTGGCCAGGCCGACCGCCACCGGTAACAGTCTATGGCGCCAATGCCGCATGCTCTCAGACCCCCGGATGCGTTCGCACGCGTTCCTCCTGGGCCGCCATGCCGCGGCTGGCCTCCTCGCGCAGGTCGCCCCAGATTTGCGCCACGTAATGGCCGAACCGATCGCTGGTCATCACCTCGGCGGTGCGCGGCCGCGGCAGGTCGATCTCGACGAAGCGCTTCACCCGGCCCGGCCGGAAGGTCATCACCATGACCCGGTCGGACAGCTGCACCGCTTCGGTGATGCTATGGGTGATCAACAGCGTGGTCTGTTTGAGCTCCTGCTGGATCTCCAGGACCTTTTCGCCGAGCAACAGACGGGTCTGTTCGTCCAGTGCGCCGAACGGTTCGTCCATCAGCAGGATCTTCGGCTCGGACACCAGCGTGCGGGCGATCGATACCCGCTGGCGCATGCCGCCCGACAGCTCGCCCGGCATGTGGTTCTCGAACCCCTTGAGGCCGACCAGCGCGATGAACCGCCGTGCCCGCTCCAGGCGCTCGCGCTTGGCCACGCCTTGCACTTCGAGGGGAAAGGCGACGTTCGCGGCGACGCTGCGCCAGGGAAAGGTCGATTCCTCTTGGAACACCATGCCGATCGCCGGATGCGGCGCCGTCACCGGCTCGTCCTCGACGCTGACCCGGCCCTCATCGGCGCCGGTCAGGCCGCCGATGACGTGGAACAGCGTCGACTTGCCGCAGCCGGACGGCCCGATGATCGACATGAACTCGCCGGCGGCAACGTCGAACGAGACGTTGTCGACGGCGGTGACCGCCGACGCGCCGTAACCGTAGCGCTTGCTCACCGCCTCGATCTTGAGCATGGCGGGGCCCCGCACGGTCATTCCTTGCGGGTCAGGGCGCCGGCCATGGCCGGGGTGTAGCCGGGTTCGACGCGGACCTCGACCACGGCCACCCGGCCGGCCTCGACGGCGGCAATGGCCTCGGCGAAGACGGCGCTCAAGGCGGCGGCGTCCTTGACCGGGCCGAAGGCGTCGGCCCCCTGGGCGCGGGCCATCCCTGCCAGGTCCATCTCGGGGTCGTCCATGCGTTGGCCGATCCATTTGTTCTCGACCGGGCGCCGCCGCATCACCGCGACCCGTTCCTGATGCACCTCGTCGTTGAAGAACGACTGGTTGTTGGCGATCACCATGAGCAGCGGGATCCGGTAATGCACCGCCGTCCACAGGGCGGTCGCACCCATCAGGAAATCGCCGTCGCCGACCACGGCGACCGGCAGGCGGCCGCTGTCCTTCAGGGCCAGCGCGGCGCCGACGGCGATGCCCGGGCCGCCGCCGATGCCGCCGCCGCCTTCCGTGCCGATATAGTCGAGGGGATGGCGGAACGGCCACACCGCACCATTCCACGACAGAGGCAGATGCAGGAGCGAGACCGGGCGGTCGCCGACGGCGCGCCGCAGGGCAAAGCCCATCTGGTCGACATTGATCTTGCCGGAGTCCAGGCCGATGGCGAAATCGGCTGCCGCCTGGCCGGCTGCGGCGGCCGGTCGGGTCTGGCCGGCCAGCGCGTCCTGCAGCCCGTCGACCACGGCGTCGGGCTCGCCGGCCAGGAACAGGTCGACGGTGGGCAGCGCCTGGTAGTCCATGCTCCAGCCGTTGTGCAGATGATGGTCGAGGCTGACCTGGATCACCTTGGCAGCGATCGGGGCGGTGCCGAAGGCCGCCTTCAGGGTGCCGGCCAGGTCGACCCAATCGAGGCTCAGGATGACATCGGCCTCGCGCAGGTGCCGGGCCGCATCCTTGCCGACGAAATGGGCCGGGGCGTCCAGATGCAGCGGGTGATCGGTGGGGAAGGCGGCGCCCACCTTGAGATCGGTGACCACCCGGGCGCCCAGGGCTTCGGCCAGGCGCAGGCGCTTGGCCCAGGCCGCCTCGTCGCGCGACACCCGGCCCATCAGGATCACCGGCCGGGCGGCGTCTTTCAGCATCTGCGCCGCCAGCGCCATCTGCTGGACCGGCGCGGCCATGGTCACGGTGGGCATGAAGCGGGCCGGATCGGCCGGCGGCAGCGGCTCCTTCAGCGGCGCCTCCTGGATCTCGGCGTCGAGGTTGACATAGACCGGGCCGGCCGGGGCGGTCCGGGCCAGCCAGGTGGCGCGGAACAGCGATTCCCGTGCCGCCGCCGGCGAGCCGGGCTGGTCGTCCCATTTGGTGTAATGGCGCAGGATGCTGCCCTGGTCGCGCGCCGTGTGGATCCAGTCGATCCACGGCCGCCGCTTGTCCGCATCGAGCGGCCCGGTGGCTCCCAGGACCAGCACCGGCATGCGGTCGCACCAGGCGTTGAAGACCGCCATGGTGGCGTGGAACAGCCCGACATTGGAATGCACGGCGGCGGCCAGCGGCTTGCCGGTGACCTTGGCATAGCCATGGGCCAGGGCCACGGCATGTTCCTCATGCACGCAGAGCAGCATCTGCGGCCGCTCATTGCCGAGGTGATTGACCAGGCTGTCGTGCAGACCGCGGTAGCTGGCCCCCGGCGTCAGCGCCACATAGGGGATGTCGAGCGCCCGCAAGGCTTCGGCAATGGCGTCGCTGCCATAGGCCGGAGCGTTGGCTTGCCCGCCCGCCGCCGGCCGTTCGACTGCGGCGATCTTGTTCTCGGGCTGCTTGTTGCCGGCCATGCGGTGGTTCTCCTCAAAGTGAGTCATCACCCCCGCGACAGGGGCTGCGAGAAATTAGTGGCGCCGGCGTCCCTGCCGGCGTTCCGGCGAAGCCGGAAGGCGGGCATTTCCGCCGCTCCGCGGCGGAGGCCGGC
>CAIOJO010000080.1 GCA_903858635.1 uncultured Telmatospirillum sp.
TGCCACTAATTTTTCACGCCACTGAGACCAATGGGTACCGATCAACTGGCATCCCCGCTTTGCGAGCGGATCAGGGCGAGGCGGCCCATTGCCGCCTCGGCCAATTCCTGGGCCGCCGCCCGCAAGGCCTCGTCGCCGGCCCGTTCGGCAATGATCAGATAGGTGTCGAGCACCTCGCGGGCGTCACGCTCGCAAAGCTCGAGCCCCCTTGCGGCGGCCAGCCCGCCGGGCTTCAGCAGGCCACGCGCCCGCGCCTCTTCGCAGGCGTGGCTGCCTGGCGGCGCCCGTGGGCCGCCGGCGAGGCGCCCCAGTTCAGCCGCCCGGCGGACGCTTTCGCTGCCGGCGTGTCGCAGCAAGGCACCGGCAGCCCTCTCACCACCCGCGTCGAGGCTTTGGGCAGCGGCCTCGATGACCGCCGCCGAGCCGCTTTCCAGGCCCCAGGCCAAGCCGTGCAGATCGGCCAGGACGACCACCGCGGGAACCGTCGGGCTGCGCCCCGAGGCCTGTTGATGATAGGCCCGGCGGCGGAACCGCCGCAATTGGGCAACATGTTTCAATTCTTCGCGGGCCAGCGACTCGGCCCGGCGTCGAACCTGCACATCGCCGTCGGCCAGCGCGGCGAGATAAGTATAGAAGGAAAAGGCGCGCTCCTCGTTGCGCACGGCGACCGCCAGGGCCTGATAGGGGCTGAGCGGTGCCGCGTCCACCTCTTCCAACGAGAAGGTCTCCGGCAGTTGCCAGGCCAACGGCGGCGGATTGGGCGTCGCCCGACCGTCGCGCCGCGACCAGGCGCCGAGACCCGACTCGTGGCCCCGCTCCAACAACGCAAGGTCGCGGAAGGTGGTGGCGAGGTCGGTTTCGCCGCGCAGATCCATCAATTCAGCGAGCTGTTCGTAGCGGATCGCCGCCTCGCGTTCCATGGCCACCGCGATCGCCATCAGCTGGTCCACCGAAGTCACTTCCAGGACGGGATAAATCGGATTGATCGGCGAGGTCATGGCTATTTCTTCCTATTTCCGGAAGATGGGTCCTGTCGCCTCCGTCCGAAAGCACTCGGCCAAACTTAAGTCATTACCCCAACGGGTGACCCCCACCCGTCTCTTATTGGATAGGTCTGGGCCGACCCGACATGGGAGCCATCACTTGGGTCGCCATCCAAGGTGGAAAAGCGGTGCCGGCTCCGCCACAATGGGCCCGGTCAGCGGCGGAGACAGGGATGCAGCGGGCGACCGCGCCAATGGAAGACTGGGTACACGCGGAAAAGGTGAAGGTCCTGGCCCGCAATCTGCCCTTCACCACGGCCACCGGGGTCATGGTCGCCTTGCTGGCGGCCTTCGGCACCGCGCCTTCCGTACCCATGGCCTGGACCTGGGCCGGCGTGTTCGTCGGAGCAGCCTTGATTCGCCTTGCCTGGCTGCAGCTTTACTGGCGGTCGCCCCGGCGCGACGACGGCAGCCGCTTCTGGGGCTATTCGCTGACCTTCAATCTGTTCGTATCGGGGGCGTTGTGGTTCGTCTTCGGCATGTTCACTTTCGTCGCCAATGACAGCTCGCATGCGCTGTTCGTCGCCATTATCCAGACCGGGCTTGCCGCCGCCTCGCTGGCCAGCCTGTCGGCCTATACCCCGGCCTTGCTCGCCTTCGCCGTTCCCACCATGGGCGGGTTCATCCTGCCCTACGCCACCTCCGGCGAGCGGACCTCGGTGATCCTCGCCGCCATGGCCGGGGTCTTCCTGGTGGTGATCACGCTGAGCGGCCGCGCCGCCGAACGGGTGCTGGGCCAGTCGATCCGCCTGCGCTTCGACAACCAGCGGCTGATCGACGAACTGCAGGCGGCGAAGTTCGGGGCCGAGGCGGCCAGCCGCGCCAAGTCGGAGTTCCTGGCCATGGTCAGCCACGAGATCCGCACGCCGATGAACGGCGTGGTGGCCACCGCCGAACTGGTCGCCCAGACGCCGCTCGACGCGGAACAACAGAGCATGATCGGGCTGATCCGGCATTCGGCCGACAGTCTGCTCACCATTATCAACGACATCCTCGATTTCTCGAAGATCGAGGCCGGCCAATTGTCGGTCGACGACTCGACCATCGCGCTCGCCCAGCTGATGGACGAAGTGGCCCAACTGTTGGCGCCGCGCGCCAGCGAGAAGATGCTGGAACTGGTCGTCGACGTCGACCCCGCCCTGTCGCGGCCGCTGCGTGGCGATCCGGCCAAGCTGCGCCAGGTGCTGCTCAACCTGGCCGGCAATGCGGTGAAGTTCACCGACAGCGGCCATGTGCTGCTGGCCGGCGAGCCTTGCCCCGAGGGCTTGCGGCTGCGGGTCGAGGACAGCGGCCCCGGTATCCCGGCGGACGCCCAGCCTCGCCTGTTCACGCCGTTCACCCAGGCCGACGGCGGCATCGCCCGGCGCTATGGTGGAACCGGGCTGGGTCTCAGCATCTGCAAACGGCTGATCGATCTGATGGGCGGCCGGATCACCCTCGACAGCGTTGTCGGCCAGGGAACCCGCTTCACCATCACCCTGCCGCTGCAACCGGCCGACGCCTCGGCACCACCGCCCAGCCGGACCCGCCTGGTCGGGGCCCGGTTGGCGGTGGCGGCGGCACAACCGTTGCGGACCGCGCTGGAACGAGTGCTGACGGCCGAAGGAGCGACCATCGTGGCGCTGGACCAAGCCGAGCTGGTAGTGCTGGAAGGCGCCCGGCCCGGGGTCACGGTTCCCATCATCCGTCTGGTCGGTTTCGATGCCGGCAAGGGCGCCGGGACGGCCGCTTCGGTAGTCCGCAAGCCGATCCGCGCCGGCGAACTGATCGAGGCGGTCGCCGTCGGGCTGGGCCGGGCCGGCAGCAAGCCCGCCGTTCCGGCCGCCGCCGCGCACCACTATCAAGCGCCCTCCCGGGCTGCCGCCGAAGACGCATGCGCGGTCATCCTGCTGGCCGAGGACAATGCCATCAACCGGCTCGTCATCGCCAAGATGCTGGACCGCCTGGGCCTCGTCTACGACCTTGCCGAGGACGGGGTGGAGGGTCTGGCCAAGATGCGCGAGCATGCCTATTACGGCTTGGTGCTGACCGATTTCCACATGCCGAAGATGGACGGGATCACCATGGCCCGCGTCATCCGCGAGGAAGGCCTGGGATTGATGCCGATCGTCGCCCTGACCGCCGACGCCATGCCGGAAACGGTGGAACTGTGCAGATCCGCCGGTTTGCAAGGGCATCTGAGCAAGCCGCTGCGCCAGGCCGCGCTGGAGGACATCATCACCCGGTGGCTGCCGCAGGCCGTGACCTTGCGCAACAGCTCCGACGCCACTTGCTGAGCTGAATTCTTTTGGTCGGGCCATCCCTAGTGCTCTGACCCAAACGGAGGATTCCGTTTGGGTCAGAGCACTAGCCTTTGCTTTGCCCTCGCCCGGCGAGGGCTAGCGTAAACCCAGTGCACTGAACCATTTGAATGGTTCAGTGCACTGGCCGCCTGGCCAGCCGATCTGGCCATCCGGCCGCTGTCTGGCCGCTGGGCGGGGCGGCCGCGTCGCTCTAACCTGTGCGGGAAAAATCTCACACCGGACTGGGCAGAGTGGCGACCGACACCCCGGATGAAGTAGGTTACCCGTCTTGGACGAGGCAAGAAGGGCTGATAATGAACCTTCACGCCGCCATGCGGCGGATCCTGGGGGGTGTCGGAGTACGCATCGCGGTGATCGCCCTGGTGGTGGTGGGACCGCTTGCCGCCTATCAGATCGCCATCATCGGAGCCCTGCGGCAGGATCAGGTCGATCATGCGCTGAGCGATCTCGACGAATTCACCCGGTTGTCCATCGGCCGGCTTGCCTTGACCGAAGGCAAGCTGGCCATTGAGCTGGAAGCCCTGTCCGGGTTGGCGTCGCGGCTGGCCGATCCGGCGTTCTGTCAGGAAATCCTGCCTCGCCTGGCCCAGGGCGAGGCCACCTTGACGGTCTATGACCGGAGCGACCGCGTGCTCTGCCAGACCGGAACGCTAAAAGAGCCGCTCACCGGTTGGCGCCCGAGCACGGCGATGCGGATCTTCGAGGCCGGAGACTCCGGCGCCCTGGTCGCCGCCCAGCGCGTCGGGGGCAGCGCGGTCGAGTGGGTGGCGGTCGCGCTGCCCATCGATTTCCGCCGCGAAGGCCCGGCCATCGGCAGGGCGGAAAGCACCCGACCGACATTGCATATCATCGACGAACGGGGCCTGTCGGTCCTGGGCAATGGCAACCAGGCCGGGGTGTTGGCCCCCGATGGCGATGGCCAGGAAGAGCTGGCGGCGGCGACCCAGGGGCATGGACACGGGCAGTTCCGAAGCCACGGCCGGGATCTGCTGGCGGCCTATCAGACCACCGACAGCGGACTCGGCCGTCTGCGCTTCATCGCCGAAATACCGGCCGACACGGTGCTCGAACCGGCGCATCGGGAAGCGCGCCGAATGACTATCGTTCTGGTCCTGGTGATGTTCATGGCCGGACTGATCGGCCGCTTCGCGACGCGTCGGCTGGTCACCAGAGGCTTGGGCCAGGTGGCCCGCTTCGCCGAGTCGCTGGCCAAAGGGGAGGTCGCCGAACCGATCGAGGGGCTGCCCAGCGGCGGCGAGTTGGGCCGGGTCAGCAGCAGCCTGCGGCGCTCGATGGCGCGACTGGCGGCGCGTGATCTGGCCCTGCACTCCAGCCTGACCCATTGGCGCCTGCTGGCCGAAGGGGCCAGCGACGTGATCACGCGGAGCAGCGCCGACGGTCGGCTGGTCTATGTGTCACCGTCCTCGCTGACCGTGCTGGGCTTTGCACCCGAGGCGATGCTTGGCCGCAACTACGACGATTTCGTCTATCTCGAAGATCGGTGGCGGCTGGCCCATAACCGCCATCGCCTGCTCGCCACGCCGGATGAACGGACCCGATTGTCCCTGCGCCTGACGCGGAACGACGGCAGCCTGTGCTGGATCGAGGCGAGTTGCGCCGCCTTGGCCCACCCCTCGGGGGAAATCGAGATTCTGATCGCGGCGCGCGATGTGACGACCAAGGCCCGGGCCGAAGAGGAATTGCGGCGCAACGAATCCTGGTTCCGGTCGATGGCCGAATGCGCCCCGGTGATGATCCGCATCGCCGACAACGACCGCAACTGTTCCTATGCCAACCGCGCCTGGCGTGAATTCACCGGTGGCGGCAGCATGGCGGTCCTCGACCAGGGCTGGACCGACTCGGTGCACCCCGAGGACCGGGCCGGCCTGCTGGCGGCGCATGACGCCGCCTACCGAAACCAGGGGCTGGTGACCCATGAATACCGCTTGCGGCGCCATGACGGCAGCTGGCGCACCGTGATCGAAACAGCGGCGCCGCAGATCGACCCGGGCGGCGGCATCCGGGGCTATGTCGGCAGCACCATCGACGTCACCGACCACTATGCGGTGCAGGAGGCCTTCCGCCAGCAATGGTCGGTGCTGCGATCGGTCATCGACGCCTTGCCGGAAGCCCTGTTGGTGCTCGACGTCGAGGGACGGGTCAAACAGGCCAATCCGGCGGCCAGCGCCATGTTCACCATGGCCGCCGAGGGGCTGGCCGGGCGTCCGGCGGGAGAGCTGCTGGCCCATCCCAGCGGCGGACCGCCGGACCAGGCGCTGCTCGACTGCACCGCCTTCGTCAACGCCTACCGCCGCCAGAGCGGCGAAGTCTTCATGGGAGAAACCGTCGTCGCGCCGATCCGCGAGGATGATGGGGCGGTCAGCGGTTACGTCAATGTCATCCGGGACGTTACCGAGGACATCCGGGTGGCGCGCGAGGCGCAGGCGGCGCGGCAGGCGGCGGAAGCGGCCAATGTCAGCAAGACCAAGTTCATGGCGGCGGCCAGCCACGACTTGCGTCAGCCCCTGCACGCCATGCACCTGTTTCTCGATTCCCTGCAACGCCGGGTCAGCGGGGCCGAAGCCAATGAACTGGTGAACAACGTCAAGCTGTCGTTGGAATCCCTCGACGAGATGTTCGGCCAACTGCTCGATATCTCGCGGCTGGAGGGCGGCGTCATCGCGCCGGCAGCGCGCGACGTGTCGTTCAACCGGCTGACCGCGATCATCGCCCCCCAGGCCAGTCGTCTGGCCGCCGAACGGGGCTTGCGCTTCCGCGTCCGCCCCTGCAACCAAGCGATCCGGACCGACCCCGTCCTGTTCGAACGGATCCTACGCAATCTGGTGACCAATGCCATCCGCTACACCCGCACCGGCGGCGTCCTGGTGGGGTGCCGCCGGCGCGGCGACACTCTGCGCATCGCGGTTTGGGACAGCGGCCGCGGCATCCCCGACGAACGCATGGAGGAAGCCTTTTCGGAGTTCCACCGCATCGAGGAGGAAGGGGATGATCACCGCGGCCTCGGGCTCGGCCTGACCATCGTTCGCCGTTTGGCCAATGTGCTTGGCCACCGCCTGGTGGTGGCGTCGCGGCCGGGTCGCGGTTCGATGTTCGGCATCGAGGTGCCGCTGGCCGTGCAGACGGCGACCGGCATCGTCAATCAGGTCGAGAGGCTGCAAGGCGGTGTCATCAGCGGGGCCAAGATCGCCTTGATCGACGACGACCCGACCGTCGTCGACAGCACCAAGCGTCTGCTCGAGGATTGGGGCTGCGAAGTCACCGCGGCCCGTGCCACCGGCGACCTGCTGGCCGCCCTCAAACTGGCCGGCCGGCCCGACCTGGTGCTGTGCGACTACCGCCTGAAGGACGGGGTCACCGGGCTGATGCTGGTGAGCAAGATCCGCGACACTTACGGCTCCGACATCCCAGCCATCGTCATTACCGCCGACACCCACCGGTCGATCCATCAGCAGATTATCGATGGCAATTGCCGACTGCTGTTGAAGCCCTTGCCGCCGGCACGCCTCAAATCCCTGGCCACCCTGCTGCTGAACCCCCTGACCGCCGACGCCGGATAAGCGACGGACGTCTTCAGGGACGACGGTCGGCCTAACCCACCTTGCGCGGCCGCTCGGCCATCCTGGCCAAATGGCCAAGCAAGCAGGCTAGATTGGCCCGTCCGCGGCGCCCCGCTATGCTTGGCCGTCAAGACCAAGAGCCAGCGAGGAATGCCCATGCTCCGAAGCGCCAAGATCTTCCTCAGGGGCCGACTGGTTGCCGCCGCCGATCAGCTGCATCGGGCGGACAGTCTCGAAGAATTGCAGGCCAGCCTGATGGTCCAGCATCGCCTGTGGAGGTTGCTCAAGCGGCACATTCGCGCGAGCTGCTGCAAGAACCCGGAAATGTCACGGCTGGCCGATTACGTGCTAGCCACCCTGGGCAACGGCGGCCTTCCCGACGACCGCGCGATCGCCACGCTGGCCGGCATCAATCTGCGGGCCGGCGCCTTGATCATGCAGGCCTGTCCGAGGCAAGCCGCCACCTGCCGGGGCGATCCGGGTCGGCGGCGCCGCGCCGATCCGGCCGTCGGCGAACGGGCCGACTGTCACGCCTAGGAGATGTCGAGGGCTAAGAGGCCTTGGCGTTCGCCGGCACGACGATGCCCTGACGGATCGCCGCGGTGGCCGCCTCGGTGCGATTTCCGGCGCCAAGGGCATGCAACACCGCGGCGACATGCAGTTTGACGGTACTGAGCGACAGGTCGAGTTCGCGGGCAATCTCCTTGTTCGCCTTGCCCAAGACGAGGAGGGTCAGGACCTCGCGCTGCCGGCTGGTAAACTGGTCCGGCGGCTTGGACACCGCCGAGGCTGCCGGCTCGAATGCCTTGATGAACTCGGCCGGCATGTAGATGCCACCGGCCAGCACCAGGTTGAGGATGTTCAAGGTGACCGCCGGCGTGCTGGCCTTGGGAATGAAACCGACCGCCCCGGCCCGGATCGCCTCGACCACGTCGGTCTGGCTTTCGGACGCCGAAACCACCACGACGAAGGCGTTGGGGGCGCGGCGAACCAGCAGGGTGACGTCCTGCGGACCGGACATGCCCGGCATGGCGAGGTCGAGCAGAATCAGATCGAACGGCTCGGCGTCCACTGCCTCGAGCAGCGCCGCAACGCTGCCGGCCTCGACGATCATGGGGTGTTCGTATGCCTCATCGAGCAATCGGCGCATGCCGTCACGGAATAGGGCATGGTCATCAGCGATCAGGATCCGCATGGCGATCAGAATAGGACATCGAGTCAAATTGGCAAGGGCTTACCCCCCGGTCGCACTGGGCTGCTCCCCGGCCGGACGATCGATGGCAGGCAGCACCACTCGTCAACGTTGAATTTTTCAATTGCAATATCGAGCGGCCACCGGATTTCATGTAACATAATCGCGAAATGGACGGGGCTTCGATAACCCCAGTGGCGGTATCGTAACGCTCACCGCCTCTCGGCCAACCGTCCAGCGAGGACGCCGGGAAAGGACGCGTCAGGAGATCCGATGAGCGCGACAGACCAGTTGGCCCAGCACCCCATTCTCGTCGCCGACGACGAGCAGTTCAGCCGGTCGATCATTGCACGGATGCTGCGCGATCTCGGTTGCCCGGAGGCCCATCAGGCCGCCGACGGCAAGGAAGCCCTGGATCTTTTGGGCAAGCATGCGCGGAAGATCCCGCTGGCCATCCTCGATTTCAACATGCCGGAAATCAACGGCCTGCAATTGCTCAAGATGATCCGCACCGGAACCGCCGGGGTTCCCAACAACCTCCTGGTGGTCATGCTGACCGGCAGCGCCGACCA
>CAIOJO010000081.1 GCA_903858635.1 uncultured Telmatospirillum sp.
GTACATGGCCGTCTCCGCAGGAAAATCTGCGAGACTGCGCCCACAACCAGTTCAAGTCGACACCGACCATTTTCGGCCGGAAACCCGCGCAATCCGTGGCTTTCAGAGCTTTGTTCCTTCAGTTAACCGGACAGCAGTGTTAGCGCAGGCATGTCAACCAGAGCAGAAATTGCAGGGCCACCGCCCTTCGATCCCACCCGGACGGTGCTGGCGCCGGCCGGGGCACGCGTTTATGCCGTCGGCGACATTCATGGCCGCAAGGACCTGCTCGACCGATTGCTCGGCATGATCCTCAGGGATGCCCAGCGGTCGCGCGCCGGCCGCCGATTGATTGTCTTTCTCGGCGACTATGTGGATCGTGGCGGCCAGTCGCGGGCGGTGGTCGAGACGCTGCTGGCCGGGCCACCGTCGACACCGCAATGGGCCGGGTTCCGCTGGTTGTGCCTGAAGGGCAATCACGAAGAGGCGATGCTGCGCTTTCTCGACGATCTGTCGATCGGGCCGGCTTGGCTGGCCAATGGCGGGTTGGAGACGGTCGAGGATTACGCCGGCGAACGGGGCCTCGACGACTCCGACTTGGTGGGGTTGCAGGTCCGGCTGCGCCGCAGTCTCCCCTCCCGGCACGCCGAATTCCTGGCCCAGCTGCCATTGACCCATGTCGAGGGCGATTACCTGTTCGTCCATGCCGGCATCCGCCCGGGCGTGCCATGGGACGCCCAGAACCCGCGCGACCTGATGTGGATCCGCGGCGACTTCCTGTCGTCGAACGCCGATCACGGGAAGATGGTGGTGCATGGCCACAGCATCGCCAAGATCCCGGAAAGCCGCCGCAACCGCATCGGCATTGACACCGGCGCCTATGCCAGCGGCCGCCTGACAGCTCTGGTGGTGGAAGGCGCCACGCGGAGTTTTTTGTCGACTTAACTAATGTCCCTCAAGCGCCGGGCGCCGGCATCCGCCGGCTTGGCTCCTCCGCTTCGCTCCGGGGCCCTCAACGGGCCAGTCACCAGGCTACCCCTGGTTCCGATAGCGCCGACGTCCGGACCAGCGACCGTCTGGGCGAGGCACCTGGCTCACCAATCCCCTTGCAAGCGAGCGCGGGTTGGGTTAGCGATCGCTGCATGACCGATCCATCGAGTTTGACGACGCGAATTGCCGCCCTGAACGGGGTTGAGGTGCTGTGCATCGGCGACGTGATGCTGGACCGTTTCGTCTATGGCGAGGTCGAGCGGATCTCGCCGGAGGCGCCGATCCCGGTGGTGCGGGTGCGCCGCGAGAGCGCGATGCTGGGGGGCGCCGGCAATGTGGTGCGCAACCTGGTGGCGCTGGGGGCGGTGCCGCATTTCCTGGCGGTGGTGGGCGACGACGCGGCCGGCCGCGAGGTGACCGGCCTGGTCGGCGAGCACGCCCAGGTCGATCCGGTGCTGATCGTCGAGAGCGGGCGGCAGACGACCATCAAGACGCGGTTTTTCGCCGGCAGCCAGCAATTGCTGCGGGCCGACCGCGAGACCTCGGCTCCGCTATTGCCGGAGAGCCAGGCGCAGCTTCTGGACACGGCCGATCAGCTGTTGCGGGCGGTGGGCGTGGTGGTGCTGTCGGACTACGGCAAGGGGGTATTGAGCCGGGCGGTGACGCGGGCCCTGGTCGACGGGGCGCTGGCAGCCGGGCGGCCGGTGGTGGTCGACCCCAAGGGCAGCGATTACTCGGTCTATGCCGGGGCGACGGTGGTGACGCCGAACCGCAAGGAACTGCACGAGGCGACCGGGATGCCGGTGGGCAGTGATGCCGAGATCGTGGCGGCGGCACGGCGGCTGATCGACAGCTGCGGCATCGCCAATGTACTGGTGACGCGCAGCCAGGACGGCATGACCCTGTTGTCGGCGAGCGGCGAGATGCATCACCTGGCGGCCGAGGCGCGCGAGGTGTTCGACGTGTCGGGGGCGGGCGACACCGTGGTGGCGACCATGGCGGCGGCGCTGGCCGCCGGGGCGCCGTTGGCCGAGGCGGCGCGGCTGGCCAATGTGGCGGCCGGGATCGTGGTGGGCAAGGTGGGGACGGCGGTGGCCTATGCCCAGGACCTGGTGGCGGCGCTGCATCATTCCGACGTCAATGCGGCGGAGGCCAAGGTTCTGGGCCGCGAAGCGGCGGTCGAGCAGGTGGCGCGGTGGCGCCACAAGGGGGTCCGCATCGGCTTCACCAATGGCTGCTTCGATCTTCTGCATCCCGGCCATATCGCCCTGTTGGGCCAGGCCAAGGCGCAATGCGACCGGCTGGTGGTGGGATTGAACAGCGACGCCTCGGTAAAACGCCTGAAGGGCGCCCAGCGGCCGGTGCAGTCGGAGGCGGCGCGGGCCACCGTGCTGGCCTCGCTGTCCAGCGTCGACCTGGTGGTGATCTTCGAGGAAGACACGCCCCTGGCCCTGATCGAGGCGCTACGCCCCGAGTTGCTGGTCAAGGGAGCCGACTACAGCGTCGATGCGGTGGTCGGGGCCGAACTGGTGCAGAGCTACGGCGGCAAGATTCTGCTGGCCGAATTGGCCCCCGGCTTCTCCACCACCGCCACGATCGCCCGCATGGGCAAATAGGCGGATCGCCTTGGATGGTGTCGTGCTGGGCGGTTGTCGCTTCTCCTTGTGGCGAAAGCGGATGCGCGCACTGGAAAGATCAGCCCCCCCGCCCAATCTTCTGTCCACGGAAAGCACCGGGATCGGCCCATGTTGCAAACTCCCAAAGCTGTCGTCCTATTGTCCGGCGGTCTCGACTCGGCGACCTGTCTCGCCCTCGCCAAGAGCCAAGGCTTCCTGCCGCTGGCCATGTCGTTCCGCTATGGGCAGCGCCACCAGGTCGAGCTTGCCGCGGCGGCGCGGGTCGCCCGCGCCCTCGGCGCGGCGCGCCATGTGGTGACCGACATCGATCTGCGGCCATTCGGCGGCTCGGCGCTGACCGCCGAGATCGCCGTACCCAAGGATCGTCCCGACGCCGAAATGGCGGTGGGCATCCCGATCACCTATGTGCCGGCCCGTAACACCATCTTCCTGTCCTTCGCCCTGGCGCTGGCCGAGGTCGAGGCGGCCCAGGATATCTTCATCGGGGTCAATGCCGTCGATTACAGCGGCTATCCCGATTGCCGACCCGACTACATCGCCGCCTTTCAGCAAATGGCCAACCTGGCCACCAAGGCGGCGGTCGCCGACGGGCGCCGGCTGACCATCCATACTCCGCTGATTGCCCTGTCCAAGGCCGAGATCATCCGCACCGGCCTCGGTCTGGGGGTCGATTACGGGATGACCATCAGCTGCTACGACCCGACCCCCGAGGGCGCCGCCTGCGGTCGCTGCGATTCCTGCCGGCTGCGCCTCAACGGCTTCGCCGCGGCAGGCATCGTCGACCCCGCGCCATATGCATGGCGCCCCATGATGGTACCCGTGGCATGAGGCAAGCACAGGACATCATCAATTTTCGGACGCGCGGCCAGGGCCACCACGACATCACGCCGGAGGTCAAGGCATGGGTCACCCGGCAGGGGATGACCAGCGGGTTGTTGACGGTGTTCATCCAGCATGTGCTGGCCTCGCTGTCGATCCGCCAGAACCCCGACCGGGACGATCTGCACAGCTTTTTCCGGCGCCTCGAGGGGGACGACGAGGACATGGTGCCGAGGCCCACCCATCTCTATGCCACCCAGCTGTCGATTCCCGTTCGCGAGGGAACGCTGGCGCTCGGCACCCGCCAGGGCCTGTTCCTGCTCGAGCAGGGCGACGCCGCCCATACGCGCCAGCTGGTGCTCCACCTCATCGGCGAATAGGCCGGACGGCATGCGCCAGGTCCTGACCACATTGAGCATGTTCGAGCATCGGAACCGGCCGCATCGCCGCCAGCTGGCGCTCCATCTGTTGGGCGAAGGCGGGGCGTGAGCGATCTGGCCGAACTGCTGGCCGAGGTCCGGGCCTGCCGGCTCTGTGCCGACAGCCTGCCGCTTGGCCCCCGACCGGTGCTGCGGGCCTCGCCGTCGGCCCGCCTGCTGATCGTCGGACAGGCGCCGGGAACCCGGGTGCACGAGACCGGTATCCCCTGGAACGATCGTTCGGGGGACCGCCTGCGGCTATGGCTGGGCCTGGACTCCGAGCGCTTCTACGACGAGCGGCAGGTCGCCATCATTCCCACCGGCTTCTGCTATCCGGGCCGCGATGCCAAGGGCGGCGACCGACCGCCCCGCCCGGAATGCGCCCCGCTCTGGCATCCGCGGCTGCGCCCCCTGCTGCCGGCGGTGCGGCTGACCCTGCTGGTCGGCATCTATGCCCAGGCCTATTACCTGGGGCGGCGGCAAGTCAGCATGACCAAGACCGTCGAAGCCTTCCGCGACACTCTTCCCGAGGTCCTGCCATTGCCGCATCCGAGCTGGCGCACCACCCTATGGGAGCGCCGCAATCCCTGGTTCGCCGCCGACCTCCTGCCCGAACTGCGGGCCCGGGTGAGCGCCCTGCTCTAGCATCGTTCCTCTCTTTTGGGCTATAGGTGGTAGTCCATAGAGTAAGAGGGTGCGCATCTTGGGGCGAAGCGGGTTTGGCAGGGTATTGGCCGCGGCATTGGCCGGGCTGCTCGCGGCTTGTACCGCGGCGCCGCCGGCACCGCCGCCGCCACCACCGCCCGACCCGGCCGCCGCCTGCCTACTGGGCCTCGACCAGCGTCACCTGGTCTATGACCGCCTGAAGGACTGGCACACCCCGGAAGGCTGCGGCATCGAGGCGGCCGTTCGGGTCAAGCGCTCGGCCTTCGAATGGAACCGGCCGGCCCTGATGAGCTGCCTCCTGGCCACCCGTCTGGCGGATTTCGAGACGGCGGTGGTGCAGCCCGCCGCCGAACGGCTGTTCGGCCACCATGTCCGCAAGATGACGAATGTCGGCAGCTATGATTGCCGCAACATCCGCGGCACCCATGCCGAACGGATGTCCGAGCATGCCCGCGGGCTGGCCATCGATCTGACCGGCTTCGAACTGGACGACGGCAGTGCCGTGTCGGTGCGCCGCGATTGGCATGGCAATGGGCCGAAGTCGCAGTTCCTGCACCAGGTGGCGAAAGGGGCCTGCCAATACTTCAGTGTGGTGATCACCCCCAATGGTAATGCCCTGCACCAAGACCATTTCCATCTTGACCTAGGCCCGCATAAGTACTGCAGAGATTAGCCCGGCTGACCTCCGTCCGCTTCCCGTCGCCAGCGCCGCTTCGGCAGACTGGCGGTCATGCAGAGCGGCCTGATCCTCCTCATCCTCGCTGCATCCCTGGCCGTGGCGTCACCCGCCCCGGCCTGGGGGCCCGGTCCGGTCAATGAGATGGCGCGGAGCTTCACCGCCCCGCCGCCGCTGCCCCCCATCAAGCCCCGCCAAGCCCGCCTGGTGTCCGACGCCGAATTGCGCTGTCTGGCCCTGACCGTCTATTGGGAGGCCGGCCGCGAACCCCATGCCGGCCAGTTGGCGGTCGCCCATGTGGTGTTGAACCGGGTCGGCGAGCCGGCCTTCGCCGCCAATGTCTGCGACGTCGTGCATCAGGGTGGGTCGACTTTTCCCTGCCAATTCCATTGGTATTGCGGCGGTCGCGAGACGCAACCGCGCAACCAGGGTTGGTGGGTCGAGGCCCAGCGCATCGCCCGCCAGGCCGCCATGGAAGAGGATCCGACCGGTGGGGCCCTTTACTTCCACCTGGTGACGTTGCGACCGCATTGGGCGGTGGGCCTATACGACGGCGCGCAGGTCATCGGCCATCACATCTTCTTCCGCGGCCGGCCTTGACCAAGCCCGCATTTCTCACCCCCGTGCCGGCGGCAC